>CAYXDX010000001.1:0-56157 GCA_964463865.1 uncultured archaeon
CCGCCCTCGACCCAGTGGCTGCCATCGGTGAGGACTTCCTTTTTCCAGACCGGGACGAAGTCGACGAATACTACAGGACGATATTCTTCGTTGAAAAGAAGAGGTACGCCGGATTAACTGAAGACGGAAGTCTCGTCGTGAAAGGCTTGGAAGTTAGGCGAGGAGACTGGTGCGAGCTTGCGAAGAAGGTTCAGAAGAGGGTGATAGAGATAATACTTGAAGAAAAAGACCCGGAAAAGGCTGCGAACTACGTTAGAGAGGTCATAAACGACATAAAAGGTGGAAAGATCAGCCTCGACGACGTGGTGATATACAAAGGTCTCACGAAAAAGCCGTCGAAATACGAGAGCAAGCAGGCGCACGTTAAAGCTGCGTTAAAAGCTATGGAGATGGGCATAGTCTACAACGTGGGCTCTAAAGTTGGGTTTATCGTCGTCGAGGGGGCTGGAAGCATAGGAGACAGAGCGTATCCTATCGACCTCGTGGAGGAGTTCGACGGAGAAAACGTGGTCATTAGAACGAGGAGCGGCAACATCGTCAAGAGGCTCGACAGGGACTACTACATCAACCACCAGATAATTCCGTCGGTTCTGAGAATCCTTGAGAGGTTTGGATACTCGGAGGCGAGCTTAAAGGGAGCTAAACAGCAGACGCTCGACGCGTTCTGGTGACGATTCACGATAAAAGGCCGTGGCGATGTGATGGCCAGGCTGAAAAATTGAGAAAGACATATATACTTCCTGGAAGTTCTCCTATTTGAAATGGTACTCGAAGACGAATCGTCGAAATTAGCGGAAGAAATTTGTTGCAGCATCTTCAGAAAAATAAGCAAAAGAGAACTGATGAATCTCGTCAGAGAAAAAAGAGACGTTTACCTTCTAATTCACAAGGAAACTGGCGAGTTCTACAACGTCTACGTCGGCGAAAACAACAAGGATTTTGGAGAGTTCATAGCGATTCCCGTTCCAAAGCGGTTCGCTTTGCTCGAACCTGACGAAAACTACTTCGAAATGGCGTTGAAGGCCAACATTGCCATAGGTATCAAGGGTGAGAGAGACTTTCACAACTGAAGATATGTTCGCGTTTTTGACGTAAAAGTAAAAGAAACTGTTTTCCTATTTTGACAAAAAGAAAAAATCTTAAATACATACCAAGTGATGAGTGGTCAGCTTAACTGTTATTCGAGGTGAACGACATGGACAAAACAGAAATCCTCAGGAAGATAAAAGAGGTCGAGGAAAAAATCGACGAAGAAATTAGAAAGGCTAAGGAAGAGGCTAACAGGAAGGTCTTGGCTGCAAGAGAGGAAGCGAGGAAAATCGTGGAGGACGCGGAAAAAGAAGCTCGGAAGATATACGACGAGTTGGTCGAGAAGGGTAGAAAGGAGATCGAGAAGGAGAAAGAGGAGATTAGAGAAAAGAGACTCTCTGAGATCAACGCTCTTGTTAGGGAGGCAGAGGCGAGGATAGAGAAGGCGGTAGATTTTGTTTATAACGAATTCGTAAGGGCGGTCGAAAATGCTTGAGCCCGTAAAAATGGTTAAAGTTTCTGTAGTGGGTCCCAAGGATTACTTCAAGCAGACCGCCGAGGTACTTCACAGGCTGAACTTGATACACATAGAAGATTACGCCGAGGAAGACGAGTATTTTAAGATAGGTGAGCCGTTTAAGGAAGCTTCCAAACTTTCGAAATTCCTTGTAACCTTGAGATCAGCTTTGTCACTCGTCAAAACTGATAATTACGTTCCTCAGCGAATTTACAGCGTTAAAGAGCTTAGCGAAATAGTTGATAAAAAGATCGAGGAGATAGAAAAGGTAATAGGCGAAAAGACCTCAAAGATCAGGCAGCTTGAAGACGAACTGAGGAGTTTGGCCGACGAAGAGAAAGTTATTCACCCTCTGAAAGCTCTCGGAGTTCCTCCGGATCTTCTGAAAGGATATAGGAACATAGACGTGTTCGTGGGGTTTGTTAGAGACAATCCTTTCGAGAAGATAAACGAGGTAACTAAGGAGTTCGAGCTCTTCATAGCTCCGTTCGAAAACGAATACGTTGTTGCGCTCTTCGTTAAAAAAGATCAGGCTGGAGAAGTCTTCAAGGTCCTTCAGGAGTTCGCTTTCAGAGAACTTGCGGTTCCTGACGTCAGAGACTTCGACGAGAGACTCAACGAAATTCAGAAGAGGAGGGAAGAGATCAGGGCGGAAATAGAGAGGTTGAGAGCTGAAATAGACGAATACGAGAGGAAGAACCTCGACTTGATGCTGGCACTTGAAGAGTTTCTGAGCATAGAACTCGAAAAATCCGAGTTACCTCTTAAGGCAGCGACGTCGAAATACGCTTTCATACTGGTGGGATACGTTCCGAAAGATTCTGTGAGCGTGCTCAAGAGCGAGGTTGAGAAGAAGACCGGTGGAAAAGTCGTAGTCTCCGAAATATCGGACAAAAAGTGGAACCCGCCGACGGCATTGAAGAATCCGAAATTCGCGAAACCGTTCGAGCTCCTGACGACGGCTTACGGAATTCCGAAGTATACCGAAGTTGATCCGACTACGGTGATGGCGATAGTATTCCCGATATTCTTCGGGTTGATGCTCGGCGACATCGGTTACGGACTCGTGCTTCTGTTCCTGTCGCTCTGGCTCTCTAAGAAGCTTGTAAGCGAAGGCTGGCAGGCTCTCCTGAGGATATTGTTTTATTCGTCGGTTACGACGATAGTTTTCGGGTTCATTTACGGAGAGTTCTTCGGGTTCGAGCTGTTCGGACACGAGTCCGTGTTCCTGAGGATCTTCGGTGAGGAAAGTGAACTCGCGATGAGGTTTGCGGAGATGCACCCGATCCTCAACAGACTCTATCAGGCTCCGCTCCTACTGGTAATAACGGTGGGAATCGGCGTGGCACACATGGGCCTTGGATACATCTTCGGAATAATCAACTACGTGAGAGAGCATGGACTCAAGCACGCTATCTACGAGAAGTTCAACTGGTTCCTCGCGTTGATAAGCATAGCGTTGATAATCTCTGGATTTGTCATGAACACCGTAAAAGGACTGTCAGCTTTCAGCGTCAACGCTTTTTACGTTGCAGCGATGCCTCTGATAGTCCTGTGGGCGATCCTCACTGTCATTGGAGAGGGTGCAATGTTCCTCATTGAATACCTGACGCTCCTCAGCAACACGATAAGCTACGCTCGATTGTTGGCTGTGGGTTTAGCCAGTGTCGGTTTTGCCGTGGCTTTCAACAAGATAGCGTTCGACATGCTCTGGCCATTGGGACCTCTTGGCGTCGTCGTGGCCATCGTCGTGTTCCTCCTTGGACACTTCATAAACTTGCTGCTCGGAATACTCGATCCGGGTCTCCAGAGCCTTCGATTGCACTACGTAGAGCACTTCGTTAAGTTCTTTGAGGGTGGAGGGTATTTGTACAACCCGTTTGGTAGGAGGAGGAGATTTACGAAAGAGGAATAAAAGGAGGTGGTTTTGAATGCCGGTAGAAGGTTTGGTAGCGATTGGAGCTGGTTTGGCTGTTGGATTGGCTGGAATTGGCGCTGGTTTGGGTGAACAGGCGATCGGTGCTGCTGCAGTAGGAGCGATGGCTGAAGACCCAGCGTTCTTCGGTAGAGGTTTGCTGATGACCGTTATTCCGGAAACAATCGTCATCTTCGGGCTGGTCGTGGCGTTCCTGCTGATGTTCATCTAAACCAGCGACAAGAACTACTATTTTTTCCGGGTGAAACCGATGACATTGGAGCCAATAATCGAGGAGATAACGAGAAAGGGGCACATGGAGATTACAGAGATCAAGAGAGAGGCAGAGAAGAAAGCGGAAGAAATAATCCTTGAAGCGAAGGAGAAGGCAGAAGAACTAATAAGAAAAGCGAGGAGCGAAGCGGAGAAAGAAGTAGAAAGACTGAAGAAGCAGGAAATCTCTGGCATAAGACTGGAGATGAAGAAGGAAGAGCTCGCCAAGAAGAAAGAAATCGTGGAAAAAGTAAGGGAGAAAGTTCTCGAGAAGATAGCGAACATGAGTGATGCAGAAAGAGAAGAGCTGCTGAAGAAACTCATATCGAAATACGAGCAGGACGGTTTTAAGGTGTATTCGAGCAAAAGGGACGAAGAGATCGTAAAGAGGATAACCAAGATGACGTATGCAGGCAACATCGACTGTCTTGGCGGGATCATAATAGAGAGCGAGGACGGTAGCTACAGGATAAACCTCACGTTTGACAACATATTCGAAGGGTTATTCGAGGAGAAGATAAAGGAGATACACAAGATACTGTTCGGTGGTTGAAATGCTAAAGAAACTCATAAAGAAGACAAAGCCTGCGGAATGGGCTTACATCGTTGCGAGAGTTCGAGTGATGAAAAGAAAGCTCATACCGAAGGAAGAATACGCTAAACTCCTGAACATGGACTTGAACGAGGTGATAAGGTATCTTGAAGAGAGCGAATACAACAAGGAGATAAACGAGCTTGCGATGAGATACAGCGGAGTGGAGTTATTGGATTACGCTTTGTATCTGAACCTTACGAGAACGTACAGAAAGCTCGTGAGAATATCCAAAGGTCTGCCGAGACAGATGATCGTCGATTACCTCAGAAGGTGGGACTTCTGGAACATTAAAAACATAGTCAGAGGGAAGATGTTCGGCTTTCCGAGGGAGGAAATAGAGAAAACTATCGTTCCAGCCGGAGAATTCGACGAAGAGTTCTGGAACATGCTTCTGGGTAGGGAAGAGATAGAAGACATAATAAAGGAGTTCTCGAAAAAGCCTTATTATCCAATCCTCGAAGAGCTCACAAGAGCTTGTCCAATTTCGGAATTCGAGGACAAGCTCGACAAGTTCTACTATATGAGTCTCGCGTCTATCCACAGCGACAACATGGACATAATGTACTTCGTCGATTTCGTAAGGATGGAGATCGACATAAAGAATGTCAAAACACTTCTGAGGCTTAAAATCGAGGGTGCTTCGCCAGACGAAATAGCTGCAAAGGTGATACCCTACGGCTACCAGTTGAGCGAGACCGAACTCAGAAAACTCGCGGCGATGGACATGGAAGACATGCTCAAGAGTCTCGAAAACTACTGGTTCGGAGAGGCAATTAAGGAAGTGAGGGGTCAGCCACTGTCAAGAATCGAGGTAATCTTCGACAAGTTGTGGGCCAAGAGAGTGTTGTCGAAGGCTAACCACTTTCCGCTATCGATTCTTCCGGTTCTCGCTTACATAGTGATGAAGAAGATCGAGGTCGACAACCTCAGGATCATCGCGAGAGGAAAAGCGGAGGGTATGGATGTTGAAACGATCAAGGAGCAGCTGGTGATAGTATGAAGAAAATGGCGGTTATTGGTGATCCAGACTTTAACATCGGTTTCAGGCTCGTGGGTATCAGGGATATTTATGACGTTCAGAACGACGAGGAACTCGTCAACGTCGTTGAGGAGGTTTTGAAGAGAGAAGATATCGGCGTCGTGGTCATTAAGGATGAATTGATTAGAAAGCTCCCCGTAGCTTTGAGGAGAGAAGTTGACGAAAGCGTCGAGCCGACTTTCGTTATTGTTGGTGGTGAAAGCGGAGTTGAGGAGTTGAAGGATAAAATAAGAAGGGCGATAGGTGTTGACCTATGGAAGTAGGTGAGGTTTATCGTGTATCCGGGCCACTTGTAGTGGCTGAAGGTTTGAAGGCGAGAATGTACGATGTGTGTAGAGTAGGGGAAGAAAGATTAATGGGCGAAGTGGTAGGTTTAGTGGGAGACAGAGTTCTCATACAGGTTTACGAGGACACTTCCGGTATTAAGCCTGGAGACAAAGTGGAAAACACTGGAATGCCTCTGAGCGTTGAGCTCGGTCCCGGTTTGCTCAAGTCCATCTACGACGGAGTTCAGAGACCGCTTCCGGCTCTGAAGGAGGCGAGCGGAGACTTCATAGGGAGAGGAATCGACGCTCCAGCTCTGGACAGAAAGAAGCAGTGGGAGTTTAAACCGGCGGTTAAGAAGGGAGACAAAGTGAGCGGAGGAGACATAATAGGGACTGTTCAGGAGACTGAGTTGATAGAGCACAAGATCCTCGTTCCGCCGAACGTCGAGGGAGTTATAACGGAAATTTACGAGGGTAAGTTCACCGTTGAGGAGACCGTGGCAGTTCTTGACAACGGCACCGAGCTGAAGCTCTACCACAGGTGGCCCGTCAGAGTTCCGAGACCCTACAGAGAGAAACTTCCTCCACAGATCCCGCTCATCACCGGACAGAGAATCCTCGACACCCTCTTCCCGGTTGCAAAAGGAGGGACGGCAGCGATTCCCGGGCCGTTCGGAAGTGGTAAGACTGTAACTCAGCACCAGTTAGCGAAGTGGAGCGACACGCACGTAGTCGTTTACATAGGGTGCGGCGAAAGAGGAAACGAGATGACAGAGGTTCTTGAGGAGTTCCCGGAGCTCGAAGACCCGAGGACAGGAAAGCCGCTGATGGAGAGAACTGTTCTCATAGCCAACACTTCAAACATGCCCGTCGCGGCAAGAGAGGCGAGCGTTTACACGGGAATTACAATTGCCGAATACTTCAGAGACATGGGTTACGACGTGGGTTTAATGGCTGACTCAACAAGCAGATGGGCCGAGGCGATGAGAGAAATTTCTGGAAGACTTGAGGAGATGCCCGGTGAGGAAGGTTATCCTGCTTATCTTGCCTCAAGACTTGCCGAGTTCTACGAGAGAGCCGGAAGAGTTAGGACTTTGAACGGAAGCATCGGAAGCGTCACGATCATAGGAGCCGTCTCTCCACCCGGCGGAGACTTCTCCGAGCCGGTTACTCAGAACACGCTGAGAATAGTCAAGGTGTTCTGGGCCCTCGATGCGAAGCTTGCTGCGAGAAGACACTTCCCGGCTATAAACTGGCTGCAGAGCTACAGCCTATACGCTGATACCCTTGCCGAGTGGTTCAACAAGAACGTCGGCGAGGACTGGAGCGAGCTGAGGAAGTGGGCTATGGAAGTCTTGCAGGAAGAGGCTAACCTGCAGGAGATCGTCCAGCTCGTCGGAAGCGACGCTCTGCCAGAGTCTCAGAGAATTCTGCTTGAAGTAGCGAGGCTTATCAGAGAGGTTTACCTGCAGCAGTACGCCTATCACCCGGTAGATACTTACTGCGACCTGAAGAAGCAGTACGACTTGCTCAAGGCTATTAAGCAGGTAGCCGACATGTTCTACAGAGCTCTTGAGGCCGGAAAGCTCGTTGAAGAGATAATCAACGTCCCGGGTAAGGATGAATTTGCGAGAGCTAAGTTCGAGGAGAACTACAAGGAGGCTTTGGAAAAGGCGATGAAGAAGATGAAGGAGGCTCTGGGGGTGGAGTAAATGAAGGAGTATAAGACCATTAGCCAGGTTGCCGGTCCTCTAATTTTTGTTGAGAAGACCGAGCCTGTTGGCTATGGTGAACTCGTCACGATCACTCTGCCAGATGGAACGACAAGAAGAGGGCAGGTCCTTGACACTTCCAAGGATGTAGTCGTCGTCCAGGTGTTCGAGGGAACGAGAGGAATCGACACGTCTTCGACTGTCAGATTCACGGGCGACATCGTCAGGCTGAACGTCAGCTACGACATGCTCGGAAGGATTTTCAACGGATCCGGCGAACCCATTGACGGCGGACCAAAGATAGTGCCAGAAGAGAGGAGAGAGATCATTGGAGCTGCCATAAACCCCTACGCAAGAGAATACCCAAGAGAGTTCATTCAGACCGGTATTTCAGCCATAGACGGAATGAACACCCTCGTCAGAGGTCAGAAGCTACCGATATTCTCTGGCTCAGGTTTGCCCCACAACGACATAGCTCTGCAGGTGGCGAGGCAGGCTAAGGTGAGAGGGGAGGGAGAAGAGTTCGCTGTCGTGTTCGCTGCTATGGGTATCACTCACGAGGAAGCTCACTACTTCATGCAGGACTTCGAGAGGACAGGAGCTCTTGAGAGAGCCGTAGTTTTCCTGAACTTGGCTAACGACCCGGCTATCGAAAGACTGCTAACGCCAAGAATGGCCTTAACGGCTGCGGAATTCCTCGCTTACGAATACGACCTTCACGTTTTAGTCATTCTCACGGACATGACGAACTACTGCGAAGCCCTCAGAGAGATATCTGCGGCGAGAGAAGAAGTTCCAGGAAGAAGAGGTTATCCGGGATACATGTACACTGACTTGGCTACCATCTACGAGAGAGCTGGGAGAATTAGAGGAAGGAAGGGAACTATTACGCAGATGCCGATCCTGACGATGCCCGGAGATGACATAACTCATCCGATTCCTGACCTCACTGGCTACATCACCGAGGGACAGATCGTTCTCAGCAGAGAGCTGCACGCCAAAGGTATCTACCCGCCGATAAACGTTCTGCCGTCTCTCAGCAGACTGATGAAGGAGGGAATTGGAGAAGGAAGAACGAGAGAAGACCACGTGCAGTGGAACGACCAGATGTATGCAGCGTATGCTGAAGGAGTTGATCTGAGAGGTCTCGTGGCTATAGTCGGAGAGGAAGCTCTGTCTGAGAGGGACAGGAAGTATCTCAAGTTCGCCGACGAGTTCGAGAGGAGGTTCATAAATCAGGGCAAATACGAGGACAGAGACATCGAGACGACTTTGGACATCGGCTGGGAGCTCTTGGCAATGCTTCCGGAGGAGGAGCTTACCAAGATAGAGAGGAAGTACATCGAGAAATATCATCCGAAGTACAAGAAGAAGGCTCAGTAAACCTCTTTTCTTTTTTGAGGTGGTGCAATGGTAGAAGTGCAGCCGACTCGAATGGAACTAATCAAGCTCAAGAGAAGAATACAGATGGCCAAGAGAGGTCACGCTTTGCTGAAAATGAAGAGGGACGGACTCATAATGGAGTTCAGAACAATCTTGGAAGACGCGAAAACCGTCATTGAGGAAATGATCAAGAAATACGAGACCGCGAGAGAAAAACTTGCCCTCGCTATGGCGGTAGACGGTGTAATAGCCGTTAAGTCCATAGCCTTAGCCTGCCACACCGAACCGAAGTTTACGATGAAGAGGAAAAACATAATGGGCGTCGTCGTTCCGGTTATAAAAAGAGAAAAGGTCAGAAAAAGCGTCTACGAGAGGGATTACGGTATAATTGGAACGTCCGCAAGACTGGACGAAGCGGTAGCAGCTTACGAAGAACTCGTCGATGCCATACTTGAGGTTGCGGAACTCGAGACAACGTTGAAGAGACTGATCGAGGAGATCGAGAGAACGAAGAGGAGAGTGAACGCTCTCGAATATAGGGTGATTCCGGACATGGAAGCAGCAGCCAAGTTCATTTCGTTCAAACTCGAGGAGATGGACAGAGAGAACATAATAAGGCTGAAGAAGATAAAGACCAAAAAAGCTAAGGCGAAATGAGTCTGGTTGACAGGGTTTTGGAGTGGGTGACGAGGGAAGAAAACCTCGTGCGGATTTTAAAGTACTGGTGGTTAATCTCGACGATTCGAATAGCCATTGGCATCGCCATATTTTTCATTATCGTTTTCGGCATTTTCGAGATAAGCAGGTGATCGACGTTGTTCTTCGAAATAATCGTCGATCCAGCTAAAAAGGAAGAGGTAAAGAAAGAGCTCGCTAAAATCTGCGAGGAAGTTTACGAAATTTCTTTAAATTACGATTTCCTCGTGAACGTTGAGAACGAGCAAATTTTGAAGTCGGTTGCTGGCATCAAGAAAATAAGGAGGCACTACAATTGCTGAAAGCTATCGAGTTTGCGTTAAAGTTTCGAGATAAAAGAGGCTGGAAGAAGTTTCACAATCCTAAGGACCTCGCCTTGTCCATAGCTATAGAATCTTCGGAACTCCTTGAGATTTTTCAGTGGGTCAGCGAAGATGAGAGCTACAAGGTCGCGTGTGAGAGGATAAACGATGTGAGAGACGAGGTTGCGGACATACTGATTTACCTGATTTACCTTTGTGACGTGCTGAACATCGACATGGAGGAAGTCGTGATAGAAAAGGTCAAAAAGAATGAAGAAAAGTATCCGATTTGATTTTTCCCAAAAAGATTATATAATATGAGGGACTAAGTAACATTGGGGGCGAAGCGAAAAACCGGGGTGGAAGAACTTTGCGGTTTTCCGTTTCGGATTCGTGGAGGGCAGGAGACTGCTCGTCGCTGGTTCAAACTGGCGATGCCCCCTACTTTACCTATGAACCTTTACTCTTCTCAACTAAGACTTAATCGCCAGATATTTAGCAATAAAACTAAGAAAAAGTGCCCGGACCCGGATTTGAACCGGGGACTACGCGGTCTTCAGCCGCGCGCTCTCCCAGGCTGAGCTACCCGGGCACAAGACTTGTCAATACTTCTCCCCTTAGATATTTTTAATTTTTGGTCGATTGGAAAACTTAAAATCGTGCGGAGTTCCTGATTTTTTATGGGGTTCCTTAAAGAAAACGCTGAGTACTTCGAGAAGAAAGCTTTCGAAGCCCTTCGTGAGAAACCGAGATTTGTTCTGTTTTTTACAGAGCAAGCTCTTCAGCTCTATGTAAAATACATATTAGCGAAAGAGTTTGACGATTATCCGAAAGCACACGACCTCAGGGTGCTTTTTCAGGAACTGGCAAAAATTGATGACAGAGCGGAGAAGTTTTATGAGGAGAACGTTGATGAGGAGAGAAGAATAAGCTTTTACCGTAAAGTTAGAGAGGATCGGCAATCTGCATCCTTTTGAAGTACACGTGATAACAGAAGGCGAATGGGGAGAACTGGTATAAAAAATTCGTGAAGGACAATTACGTTACAGTTAAATAGCCTGTCTTTTTGTGAGCTTTATGAAGCTGAAAGTAGCTCACACGCCAGATGCTGACGACGCCTTCATGTTCTACGCGATGGTGAGCAGAAAGATCCCGCTTTCGTTTGACGTGGAGCACATCATAATGGACATCGAAGCTTTGAACGAGCTCGCCTTCAAAGGAGGAATAGACGTTACTGCTTTATCGGTTCACGCTTACGCTTATTTGAGCGACAGGTATCGAATTTTGTCTGCCGGAGCGAGCGTGGGTGACGGATACGGGCCGATCGTTGTTGCTAACGAGGACACGGATTTAGAGGGGAGGAAGATAGCAATTCCCGGAAAGTATACTACCTCTTATCTATATTTAAAGCTCGCTCTGAGCGAGTTCAAGCCGGTGGAAATGAGGTTCGACGAGATCATTGACGCTGTGAAAAAGGGGGTCGTCGACGCGGGGCTGCTGATACACGAGGGGCAGATAACTTACGAAAAGCACGGACTCGTCAAGGTCCTCGATCTGTGGGAGTGGTGGAAGGAAGAAACGAACCTTCCGATGCCGTTGGGCGTTAACGTAATTTCAAGGAGCGTCGACGAGAAAGTTCAGAGAGAGTTTCTGAACGCGATGAAGCAAAGCATAAAGTTCGCATTGGAAAATCCCGAGGAGGCAACGGAATACGCGATGAAGTTCTCGCGGGGTATGAGCTTCGAAGAGACGATGAAGTTCGCGAAGATGTACGTTAACGAATACACATACGAGATGCCCGATAGCGTTCTTGAAGCCATGAACGTTCTGTTTGAAATGGGCGAGGAAAGAGGGTTTTTCAAAAAACCGATACTCGACGTGCTATTTTAGAAGGCCTTTAATCTCTTCGATTACCCTCTCAGCGTCGCCGCTCTCAACGTTCCTCCCCTCTTTTATCAGCCTGTTGAGTTCATTTTCTAAGCTCTCGACTTTCGTCTTCTCGATTATTACCGGAACAGGTTTCGTGACTGCTCCTCTTACGAGACTCTCTCCGTTTATCGGAGTGGCAATTATCGTTCCCACTTCTTCACCGCCAAGTTTGATCGCGTAAACGACGTCACCAAGGTCGGTCTCTCCGACTTTTTCTATTTCGTATTCTACCTCCGCCTCGGCTATCTCCTCAGCTCTACTGACGACCTCCTTCAGAGCCTCTTCTACTTCCTCTTCGGCCACTCTCCTGAACGCCTCGACTTCGAGCGTGTCAAGTTTCCACTTTACCTCTCCGTCCACGACTTCGTAGTCGACTCTAACTCTCACGACGTCTCCTTTGTCGAGGCTTAACTTGTTGACGAAGAGTTCGTAGAGCAGTCTGTTGAGCTCAGCAGCGGCTTTTGCTACATTTTTCGCGTCGATTTCTTCCTTCTTTATCGCGTCTTTCAGCTGAGCGAAAAGAGTCCTCCTTATCTTGTCTGCGTAAGCACCGGCTATGACGAGTCCGCTGCTGAGCTTCATAATATAATATAGTCAACATAAAATAAAAAGTTTTTGAAGGCAAATAATTTATAGCTTCAGCTTGAGGGAGAACCATGAAACTCGTTACCTGCGGCCTCCCTTATGCTAACGGAAAAGCTCACATTGGACACCTGAGAACGTACATACCTGCGGACGTTTACGTCAGGTATTTGAGGCTTAAAGGAGAAGACGTTATTTTTATTTGCGGAAGCGACGCTCACGGGACGCCTATAGTCGTTAACGCTGAGCAGCAGGGCTTAACGCCGAAGCAACTCGTCGACGTCTATCACGAGCACTTTCAGGAGATATTCAGAGCTTTGAACATCGAGTTTGACTTCTACGGAAGGACTGATTCTGATTACCACCACAGGAGAACTCAGGAAATAGTGAAGAGGATGATCGAGAAGGGCTACGTCTATCCAAAAGAGATCGAGCTCGCTTACTGTCCGAAGTGCGAGAGGTTCTTGCCAGATAGATATGTGGAGGGAACGTGTCCCTACTGTGGAGCCGAAGCGAGGGGAGATGAGTGCGACCAGGGTTGCGGAAGACACCTTGAGCCGGGCGAAATTCTGAATCCTAAGTGTAAGATATGCGGGACTCCGGCAGTTTACAAAAAGCAGAGACACTACTTCTTCAAACTCACGGCTTTTCAGGACTTTCTGAAGAAGTATCTCGAAAGCCTGAAGGGAACCGAGAACGCTCTGAACTACGCGAGGGAGTGGGTCAAAAACCTGAAGGACTGGTGCATAACGAGAAACCTTGAGTGGGGCGTTAAATTTCCGGGGGAGGAGAATTTAGTCGTTTACGTCTGGGTCGACGCGCCGATAGGATACATCAGCTTCACCGAAAAGGCCTGTGAGAAGCTCGGAAAAGACTGGAAGAAGATATGGATTGACGGAGAAGCGGAAATAATTCACTTCATAGGCCTCGACATAGTTTACCACCACTGCATCTTCTGGCCGGCGATGTTAAAAGCTGCTGACTACTCTTTACCTTCGTCTGTCGTAGCAAGTGGAATGGTTAAGGTCGAGGGTAAGACTTTCTCCAAGAGCAGGGGCTACGTCGTGTGGGTCGATGAAGACTACCTCAAGGAGGGTTTCGACCCCGACTGCTTGAGGTACTACGTCGTTAACTACACGTCTCACCAGAAAGATCTGAACTTCTCGTGGGAAGTTTACAAGGAGAAGGTAAACAACGAGCTCATAGCGACTCTCGGGAACTTTATCTACCGAGTTTTGCACTTCGCGTGGAAGAACTTCGGAGAAGTGAAGATGAACGTGGACGGGGAGGTCATCGAGCAGATAAGACTCGCGATGAAGAAAATGGACGAGGCCGTGGAAAAGTGGGAGTTTAAGGAGATGAGCGACGCGTTCATGGAACTCGCGTCGTTCGGAAACGTGTATTTCCAGAACGCGAGACCGTGGGATCTGATAAAGAGCGATCCCGAAGCTGCTGAAAGAGCGGTGGCGTCGTGTCTCGCGCTGGTCAGAGCTATAGTCATACTTTCTTATCCCGTCCTACCGTCGACGATGGAGAGGGTCGGTAAGCTAATTGGCGTGGACTTAAAGAGTGCGAAAATCGAGGACGCGCTTAAAATACCGGAGAAAATCAAGGTCGAGAAGCCGTTCGTTCCGTTTGAAAAAGTTGAGGACGAGAAAATTAAGGTCATGGAGGAAAAGCTGAAGGAGAGAATCGAAAAAGCGTCTAAGAAAGAGGAGAAAAATTACGTCAGCATTGAAGAGTTCGGAAAACTCGACATAAGGATCGGTAAAATCGTTCAGGCGGAGAAGATAAAAGGTAGCAAGAAGCTGATGAAACTGAAAATCGACATCGGCGGAGAGGTCAGGCAGGCAGTAGCCGGAATATCGGAAACTTACGGCGAAGAGGAGCTCGTGGGTAAACTCGTAGTGGTTTTGGCGAACATTAAGCCGGCTAAGATAATGGGTGTCGAAAGCGAAGTGATGGCCCTCGCGGCCGACGTGGACGGAAAGGCGATACTTCTGGTTCCAGAAAAAGAAGTAAGTCCGGGAGCGAAGGTGAGATGAGGATAGAGGCGAACATAGACGACTTCGAGAAGTGGTTGAGAGAAAGGGGATACGACGAAAGGCTCGGTAAAGATGGACTTGAAGCGTTGAAAACGTTGGGATTTTCTTCTCTTTTGTTTAACAACAGTCCTCTTCTGATCTCTTTCATCCTGTCTAAACTCGGCCTGCCGTCGGAGAGAGTGAACGAAAGGGTCAGGTTTGAGGTCGCGAAGAGAATAGAGTCGATTGTAGCGGACAAACACCGCCTCGTCGTAGTAATTAAGAGAAACGTTTAATTTGGTAGCGCACGAACTTTTACCATGGAGTATAAGGGCGTCGTCGTGGAAGTCCACCACGGCGACATAACGAAGCTTGAAGTCGACGCGATAGTCAACGCGGCTAACACGAGGCTCGTAATGGGTGGAGGCGTAGCTGGAGCGATAAAAAGGGCTGGAGGGAAGGAAATAGAAGAGGAAGCCGTGAAGAAGGGCCCAATAAAGATTGGGGAAGCCGTGGAGACGACTGCTGGTAAACTTAAGGCGAAGTTCGTAATACACGCTCCTACGATGGAAATGGACTTTAAAACCGACGAAAATAAAATAAGGCTCGCGATGAGGGCGGCGTTGAGAAAAGCGGACGAACTCGGAGTCGAAAGCGTTGCGTTTCCAGCTCTCGGAACTGGCGTCGGCGGATTTCCCAAGGACAAAGCGGCGAGGATTATGGTTGAGGAGTTGAAAAGCCACATAGACTCTGGAACGAAAATCAGGAGAGTCATTTTAGCAGATATAAACGCCGAGCAGGTCGAAGAATTCAGAAAAGCAATTTCAGAAATACTCAAATGAAACGATTTATTGTAGCGGAAAATAATATATCTCCGTTTTGTTAAAAATATTTTTGTGGAAGCAAAAGTAGAACTCTTCAGAAAACGGCTGGAGCCAAAGGAAATCATAGACAGGAAAGGGGAGCGAGTCCTGATTAGGGAATACGATCACGAAAAGGATTTCGAGAAACTCGTTACCATGTACGAATCCTTCTCTCCGGAAAACAGGTGCCTCGGGTTACCACCGTCGACAAGGAAAGCTATCGAAGCCTGGGTCGAATTTTTGGCCAAGAGAGGTTACAACATCGTAGCCGAAAAAGACGGAAGAATTATTGGGCACGCGGCGGTAGTTCCAACTGAGGACGGAAGAAACGTGGATCTAACGCTCTTCGTCCACCAGGACTTTCACGACAGGGGCATCGGGCAGGAGTTGTTGAGGAGCGTGATCGAAGTTTGCAGGGAGAACGATTTCGAGGGTATAACGCTCGTTACCGAAAGGAACAACAGGAGAGCAATACACATCTACAAAAAATTTGGATTCGTAGTCGTGAATCCCGAGTTCGAGTACGACATGTATTTGAGGCTTAAATAGTCACAGCGTGTTGATCAACTCTTCGAGCGTTTTTATGTGCCTGTCTTCCCACTCGACGAGAACTTTCAAGTTTTCCTTCAGGTGTTTTTCAGCGTCGTCACCTCTCTCCTTCGAGACTCCCGAGAAATCTAACGAAAGCATTTTTTCGTAGTACTTCTTAGCCCAGACCTCCCACTTCAGAACGTCGTTCAGTATCCTCGGAATCAGCTCATCGGAGAAGTCCTTGCACTGTTCCGGTCTGAAGTTCAGAAACGCGTACTCCTGGAAGTCTTTCACTTCGTATCCGAGACTTCTCACGGTATTCTCTATTATGATTCTGTGGAGTTCGTTGTCCGTCAGTATTCTAAACAGCTCGTCCCAAGCCTTGTCGTCGGGAATGTACACGAGTGCCTCTGATATGACCTGAGACTCCGTAAACTCCGAAACGTACGCTCTCGCAAGAAGGCGGGCGACGACCTTCGAATTAATCATAATAGTAATGTTGATTTAAATCACATAAACTTTTTGACTCCACGACTTCGGCTTTTAAAGTAGCGTAAAGCTTTTACCTTTTTCTCGGACAACTACTTCCCATGCGAAAAGTATCCGTGTACGACACGACGCTCAGAGACGGGGAACAAACTCCTGGAATTTCGTTTCCTCTTAACTACAAAATACAGATAGCTAAACAACTCGATAAGCTTGGCGTTGATTATATAGAAGCTGGCTTTCCAGCTGCGACGAAGGGTGAGTTCGAAGCCGTAAGGGAGATTGCGAAACTCGGTTTAAACTCGAAGGTTAGCGCTCTCGCGAGACTCGTCAAAGAGGATATTGATGTGGCGATGAAAACCGATCCTGACATGATTCACATCTTCGTCCCCACGTCAAAGATTCAGGTCGAGCACACGATAAAGAAGGACAGGGAGGAGATAATAAGGCTCGCAGTTGAGGGTGTCGAGTATATTAAAGATCACGGATACGAGTGTATGTTTTCTGCGATGGACGCCACGAGGACGGAGGTCGAATACCTCAAGAGGATATACAAAGCCGTCGAGGAGGCTGGAGTGGATATAATAAACGTTCCTGACACCGTCGGCGTGGCTACGCCGTTCAAGATGTTCGACCTGATCAAGGAGTTAAGGGAGCATCTGAAAGTTCCGATCGACGTTCACTGCCACAACGATTTTGGTTTGGCCACCGCTAACACGTGCGCAGCCGTAAAGGCTGGAGCCGACGAGGTGCAGGTTACTGTGAACGGCATCGGGGAGAGGGGAGGAAACGCTTGCTTGGCAGAAGTTGTTATGACGCTTCACGCACTCGAAGGTGTGAAGACGAACATAAGGACTGAATACCTCGTCGAAACGTCGAGGCTCGTCGAAAGACTGTCAGGGATAAAGCTTCCACCGAACACTCCGATCGTCGGCGAAAACGCGTTCGCTCACGAGAGCGGCATTCACGCTCACGGCGTTTTAAGTCACGCTGCCACTTTCGAGCCGGGCGTGATAACCCCCGAAATGGTCGGGCACAGGAGAAGAATCGTCGTTGGCAAGCACGCGGGCAGACACCAGATCAAGAAAATACTCGAAGATGCTGGCTACACCGTCGACGAGGACACGCTGACGAAGATAACTGAGAAGATAAAGGAGATAGGAGACAGGGGCAAGAAGATAACGGACCTCGACGTAATCACGATCGCCGAAGTCATCATGGGTGAGCTGAGCAAGGAGGAGAGGGTGATAAACATCGAAGAGGCGACGATACTGACGGGTAACAAGATAACGCCTACCGCAGTGATAAACGCCGTCGTTGGAGGAGAGAAGAAGGTTACGTCAGCCATCGGAGTCGGGCCAGTAGATGCAGCGATGAAGGCTGTGGCAGAACTCGTCGGAGAGGAAGTAAGAATTACGGAGTTCAAGATGGACGCGATAACGGGAGGGAGCGACGCGATAGCGGAGGTTTACGTCACGGTCGAGGACAAGGATGGCAGGAGCTTCACGGCGAAAGGCGCGGGAACGGACATCGTCATGGCGAGTGTGGAAGCGGTTGTTAGTGCCGTTAACTACCTGCTCAGGATGAGGAGAAAGAATGCTTGAGCTCGTAGACTCGCACTGTCATCTCGACTTCAGCAACTTCAACGGCGACAGGGAGGAAGTTGTTCTCAGAGCTGTGAGGAGGGGAGTCGTAGCTATAGTCAACTCCGGATACGACTTCAGGTCGAACGAGAGAAGCCTGGAGGTGTCGAGGAAGTTCGAAATCGTGAGCGCAACTCTCGGTTTAAGCCCAAACAGGATTCACGTGGAGGACTACAGGACGGTAATTGATCAGATAACGGACTACGAAGACGAAATAGTTGGTATAGGAGAGGTAGGCCTTGACCTTTTGAAGGCGAGGGTTGGCTTGAACGAGCAGAAGAAAGTTTTCGTAGAGTTCTTAAAACTCGCTGAGGAGTTGGACAAACCAGTGGTAATCCACGCAAGGAAAGCCGAAAATATAGCTTACGACATCGTCAGAAACTACGACGTCGTCGCCGTGTTCCACTGCTACAGCGGAAGCGAGGCGGTGATGAAGAACATCGTCGACGCGGGACATTACGTCTCGCTTTCGACACTCGTTTACTTCTCCGAAAAGCACAAGAAACTTGCCAGGGTCGTCGAACTCGACAATCTTCTGCTCGAGACTGATAGCCCCTTTCTTTCGCCTTTCAGGGGCAGGAACGAACCCGGAAACGTTTACTTTGCTGCAGAGTCCGTGGCGAAAGTTAAGGGCGTAGAGCTCGACGAAGTCGCCGAACGCACAACGAGGAATGCGCAAAAAGTTTTTAAGATTTAGTGAGGAATACCTCTGACCATACGGTGGTTGTCGATGGTTATTAAGAAGAAAATAGGCATACAGAAAATTAAAGATTACCTGTCGACGAGGAGAGAAGGTAGGAAGAAGATAGGAGTCCTCGTCGACGGACCAAACATGCTCAGAAAAGAGTTCAATCTCAACCTTAAGGAGATAAGAGATATTCTGAACAGCTACGGCGACGTAAAAATAGCCAAGGTGTTCATAAACCAGTATGCTGGAGAAAAGCTCGTCGAAGCGATAGAGAATCAGGGTTTTGAGCCAGTGGTCACTTCTGGAGACGTTGACGTAAAGATGGCAGTCGAGGCGATGGAGATAATCTACAACGACTCAATAGACGTTTTGGCACTCGTTACGAGAGATGCAGACTTCAAAGCGGTGTTGCAGAAAGCCATGGAGCGCGGTAAGGAAACGATAATCATCGGAGCCGAACCAGGATTTTCCGCGGCGCTCAAGAACTCCGCGGACATCGCGATTTGTTTAAACGAGGAGGAGGAAGTCGAAGAGGAATGAAACTGTTTATTTTCGAGTACGCTACTTGCGAGGGAGATCTGCCGAAGAGCATTGCGGTAGAAGGGCTCGCGATGTTCAAATCGATGCTGAACTTTTCCAAGTATTACGACCTCGTTTCCGGAGTAAGGAGGGAGTTTTCGGACATTTTCGACTTTCCAAGTAAAAGCTTCGACGAGTGTTTGAAAGAGTCGGACCTCGCTCTAATCGTCGCCCCTGAAAACGACTTCCTCCTTTACAATTTAACGAAAAAAGTCGAAGAAGCTGGAGTAGAAAACTTCGGTAGCGAAAGCAGGGCCGTGAAAATAACGTCGGACAAGTATGTGCTTTACGAGAGGCTGAAAGGTAAGGTAAGGATGCCAAGAGCGTCGCTGAAAGAACTCCGCGAAGCGTACCTCGTGAAGCCGAGAGTGTCGTGCGGCGGAGAAGGTATCAAGATCGGAGGGGAAGTTCCCGACGGTTACTTTGCTCAGGAGTTAGTCGAAGGCACTCCGATAAGCGGCAGTTTCCTTGCATCTGACGACGAAGTCGCTCTTTTAAGCGTAAACCTTCAGATAGTGAAGGACGACTTCGAATACGCCGGAGCTGTAGTCCCTTTCGACGCGGACAGGGAAATCGTCGAGGAGATCGAAGAAGTTGGCGCTAAGGTAAAAGACGTAATTAGGGGGTTGAAGGGGTATTTCGGCATAGACTTCGTTCTGGGCGACGAGTTGTACCTAATAGAAGTTAACGCGAGGTTAACGACCCCGTCGATCCTCTTCGAGTTTTCTTACGGGAAATCTTTGGCCGACATGTTCGAAGAGTTCAGAAAAACGGGAAACGTTAGAATTAAAAGAAGGGACAGATACAGACTCATTAAGGGGACCGGAAGCGGTTACGTGACACTTGGCGATGTCTCCGTGAAGGTGGAGAGGGTATGATCACGATAATATTTCCCGCTTACAACGAGGCGGAAACGATAGAGAGAGCAGTAGTCGAAGCGATGAGGGAAGCTGAGAGAGTGGGAGAAGAGTTCGAAATAATCATAGCCGAAGACGGATCCACCGACGGCACGGACAAAATTGCCTCGGAACTCGAGAGAAGGTTCGTAGTCGTGAGACACTTGCACAGTGACGAGAGGCTTGGAAGGGGCGAAGCTCTGAGGAGAGCTCTGAAGAGTTCGAGGGGAGACGTCATAATTTACATGGACGCCGACTTATCTACGGACATCAAGCACTTGAAAGACCTCGTGGAGGGCATAAGGGACGGATACGACATCGTCATCGGTTCGAGGTTGTTGAAGGACAGCGATGTTGAAAGACCAATCTCTCGCGAGATCCCGTCGAGGGTTTACAACTTCATGGTCAGGCTGTTGCTCGGGTCGAACGTTAGAGACCACCAGTGCGGATTTAAGGCTCTGAGGAGGGAGGTTGCGGAAGACCTATTCGAAAAAGTCGAGGACAACCACTGGTTTTTTGACACCGAGCTTCTGATACTCGCGCAGAGGAAGGGCTACAAGATCAAGGAAATTCCAGTGAGGTGGAGGCACGAGGGAAACTCGAAAGTCAAAGTCTTCAGAGACAGCGTATACATGCTGAAAAACATCTTGAGACTCATGAGGAAGAGATGAAGTGCAAACACTGTGGATGTGAGTTAAAAAGTCCAACTCTCTTCTGTTTGTTCTGCGGAAACGCTAACGCGTTAGGTTGCGGCGTGTATTTTAGCGAGAAGCTGTACTTGGTCTTCGTTGGTGATCGCGTAGAGGTTCTTACGTTTAAGGTTTACGAAGAAGAGGAGTCGATCAGAAACCTTTTCGAAGTCGTCGCGGAGAGAATTCACGAGAGGAGAGTGGACAAAGTAATAGTCTCCGGAAATAATAAGGAATTCGTCGCGAGGATGATTCAGAGGTGCGCTTTGAGTCCTGTGGACATCTCGATTACGGACGACATGGAGTTCGACGAGTTCGTGAAGAAACTGGAGGAGTACTTCAAAAAGTCTTCGAAAATCGAGAGGGTGAGCGCAAATCCGGAGGACAAAATTGGTGGCTCTCACACGACCATAATCGGAGGTAGAGCCGGTTACGAGCTCGTGTTAAAGCTCGCGTCGTCTCCCTTCGTTAAGAAGGTCGTCCCGGGAGTTATAGAGAACAAAGGAACGTCTCAGGGAGGGGTGAGGCTGAAGATAACGAGGTGCGACGACAGAGGGAACTTGAGAGCTTTACTGATTCACGGCGCTGCAGTGCAGCAGATTTACGTCATAACCACAGCTTCCAACAAAGAAAAAGGCGAACTCGTGATGAAAGAGCTATCCGCTCTTTTTTAAGTCTCTGTCGTGCGCCCAGACTTCGCCGTCCTCGTAAACTTCCTTCTTCCAGATCGGGAGCTCTTTTTTGAACAGCTCTACAGCTTCGACGAGCGCGTTCCACAGATTTTTCCGGTGTTCTGCCATGACGCAAACGTAGACTATGTCTTCGCGCGGCAGGACATCTCCTACTTTGTGGTATATCTTTACGCCTCTGACACCTTCGTACTTGTTTTCTACGACTCTCTCGATCTCTTTCAGCTTTTCGAAGTACAGCTCGTCGAACCTCTCGTATTCGAGCTTGACTACTTTCTTCCCCTCGGAAATTTCTCTGACGAACCCCACAAAAATCCCGAGAGCCCCACAGGTTTCGCCGCGCTCTTTCAACTTTCTCGTAATGCTGTGGAGAGTCTCGAAGTCCTCCACGTTAACGACATCTTCGACGCTCTTAGCTTTCTTTACGGGAACACCGATTCTCGCCTCTTTAAATCCCTTCAAAGCTACGAAGTCGTAGTCGAGAATCGAGAGAACTTCCAAAACTGCCTGAAGGGGTTTTTCGGTTTCGAACGTCTCCTCTCCTTTCACCTCTATCTTTTCCCCTTTGTTTTCTACGATTGCACACCTTCCGAGTTTGGAAAGTTTTTCCCAGTCTTCGAACTCGTCCGCGAAAAATACCTTCATGTTTTCAACCTCACGTCTATTCCGCAGGCTAATTCGCTGGCTAATACGAATTCGACGTCTATTTTTCCGCCTTTAACTTCGATTAGTGCGCAGCTTGAGGCTGAAAGCCTCGGCGACGTAGGACTCCCGGGGCAGAGAACGACGACGTCTTTGAACTCTTGGAGGACGAACCTGTGGATGTGCCCGAAAATCAAAACGTTAACGCCGAGCTCCTTTGCCTTGTATCCGAGGTCGTGAAACTCGTTTAAGTAATTGCCCTGATGAACGACGCCGAATTTTACGCCTTCGACTTCGAAAACGAGCTCCTTTGGAAGAATCTTTTTCAGCTCGTCCTCGTCGGAGTTACCGTAAACGGCTTTTAGCTCGCAAACGTTTTTCAGCTCTTCGTAAAGTTTGAGTGTGGTGAAGTCACCAGCGTGAACGACGACGTCTGCTTTATCGATCAGCCTGAGAACTTTTTCCGGCAGGTCTTCGAGTCTTTTTGCGTGAGTGTCGGAGATCGCGAGCATCTTCATGCTTCTGAGTTTGACCTTTCGATATAAATAATTGCGAGGTTTCCGGTAATCTCGCTCCCTACCCTTTCGTTTTCCATGCCAAGGTTTTCGAGGACGACAACTTTCCCGTCAACTTTTGAGAGGTCGAAGCTTCTGTCTGCGAGGACTACAACTTTCCCTCTAAACTCCAAAGCTCTTCGAATCTCCTCGTAGCACTCTCTTCCGTGTCCGTCGACCACGACGACTTCGGTCAGGTCGACCTTTAATCTTGAAAGCGCAAGCTGAACGCTGCTGATTCCTGGCTCAACGCTCCCTTTGAGCTTCTTTCCGAGTCCCGAGACCATCGGGTCTCCGGTGGAAAGGACAACAACGTTCTTCTTCTTTGCGACCTCTTCTATCTCTCTATACACTTTCTCGTCGAACTTTTTCATGACAACGATCTTTCCTCTTATGTATTCCTTAGCGTAATCGATCGCTCTTGAGCTTCCGTAGACGATTTCAGCTCTTGAAATAATCTCCTTTGCTCTATCGGTCAAGTATCCCTTAGCTGGCCCGACGCCTACTATCCAGAGCATTTCAGATCAGCACTACATCTACGACGTTCTCGTTAATCTCTTTCGCCTTCTGGAAAATCTTCTCCCTGATTTTAGAATCGACTGCTCCGCCGAGAATCTTTCCTTTCAGCTCCGGAACTGCCCACTTTGAAAGCAGCGCAGGTTTTCCGACGATTATAACCTCTCCGTTGAAACCTCTCAAAGCCTCCTCTATGTGAATCCCAAAAACGAACGGCTGAAAGTCTGGAAAGTGCTTCAGAGCGAACCTGAAACCTTCCCTGCCTGTCGTTATTGCCACTCTCTCGTATTGCTGCATTATCTCCACCTTCGTTCTCACGAGCTTTTCGCACCAGGGCTCGACGAAGCCAGTCGTTCCGAGGATTGAGATACCTCCTTTAACCCCAACTCTCTCGTTCCCCGTCACCTTTCCGAGTAACTCACCCCTTGGAGCGGAAACTTCGACTCCTCCTTCGTAGCCGGTTTTTTCTGACACAATTTCGAAGTTTTTGCGTATCTGAATCATGGCCGCTTTGCTTACTGCTTTCTTTCCGTCCTTCACACCTATTCCTTTTCCAAAAGTTATCTCACTTCCTTTCACTTCTGCAACGAATTCCAGCCCGTCAGTTTTATCGAAACTGTGGTCGCCGGAAAATTTTCTCACTTTGCAGAATCCGTTTTTTGCCTCGACTTTCAACTTCAGATAGATGCCTGCGGGAGTCCACACCTCTGCCTCGTTCACCTCTCCGTAGAGAGACTCTACAGCTCCCACGATGGCGAGCGACGAAGCTGTGCCGGTTGTTATGCCCCTTTTTAACCATCCGTCGCTCGATAGTATGTAAAGTCCGCTCTCGACCTTCTGCCTAACGACTTTCCTGCCCTCTTTTTCCTCCGCCCTTCTGATCCACTCTTCTGGATACTCGTATAGCTCAATCGGGTCTCTCATAGGCGAGGTTTATTATTGCGTTCAGTATCGCCACGCAGAGCGTCGAGCCACCCCTCGTTCCAACGGTCGTTATGCTCGGGACGTCAAGAGACCTGATCATCTCTTTCGACTCGGCGGCGTTGACGAAGCCAACGGGAGTTGCGATTATCAAAGCCGGTTTAATTCCACTCCTTACGAGTTCGTAAACGGCAATTGCGGAGGTTGGAGCGTTTCCGATCGCGACTATGCTGTCTTTAATTTCCTTTTTGAGGTTGAAAATCCCGCTCATCGCTCGCGTCATTTTGCCGTCGTTCGCGTGATCTACTGCGACGAATACGTTCGAACGAATTTTTCGCTTGTTTATACCAGCCTCCACCATCTTAACGTCGCAGATTATGTTTGCCCCTTCTTTTATCGCTTCGATACCCTTCCTGACCGGATCGTGCTTGAAGACGATCACGTCCTTTATCGTCGGGTCTCCGGTGGCTATGACGCAGCGCTGGAGAACCTTTTCCTCGTAACTTTCGCCACTCACGAACCTCTTCACGATCTCGTAACTCTTCTTTACTATCTCCCTCGCGTCTAACGTCACGTCTCCCATGTCCTGCATCAAATTACACCTCGTATTTTCTCGAATAGCCTCGAGGTGTGATCATTCTCTCTCCATCGACTATGGATTCGGAGTTCGGAACGAAAACTATCGTGTGCATGTCCACGAGCTCAGAATTCATGGCCTCGCTACACCTCACGATTCTAACTTCTTCCCCCTCTCTGCACGCGTTTCTGACGATTCCCACGAAAACGTCTCCTCGATACTCCATGACGATCTCCATCGCTCTCGCGAACTTGTCTTTCCTCCTCCTGCTCGACGGGTTGTATATTGCAACGACGAAGTCCCCTTCGAGAGCTTTCCTCAGCCTCCTCTCTATTACCTCCCACGGTGTGAGGAGGTCGCTGAGGCTTATAACTGCGTGATCCCCGCTAACGGCACATCCGAGAAGGGGAGAAGCGACGTTGAGCGCAGAAACTCCCGGAATAACTTCGAACTCCACGTTTAATCTATTCCTATGCACGTATTCGGCGACGAGCGGTGCGAGACCGTAAATACTCGGGTCACCTCCGCTAACGAGACTGACGATGTAGTCCTCGGCGAGCTTCACTGCCATTTTTACCCTTTCCACCTCTCTACCCATTCCGCTCTCTATTATCTTCCCTCTTACGAACTCCCGAACGAAGTCCACGTATCTCTTGTGTCCTATGACGTAGTCCGACGTTTCGAGAACTTTCTTAGCTTTTAACGTCAGTAGTTCCGGACATCCTGGTCCTATCCCGACAACGAACAGTTTACCTCGCGATCGCAATGGTGACACCTCCGTAGACTCTCTTCGGGAGTATCAACTCTTTTTTCTTCGACACGAAAAGCGCGGAAGCCTCTGCGACGCTGTTGATCCCCAAGATTTTCGCCTTCGAACTGCTCGGAACCTCTACGGAGTTCAGGTCCTCTTTTTTCAAGAACACTATCGGCTTCTTCACCCTGTCGATAGCTTCTATAAGCCCGTTCTCGTTCTTTTTTACCTCTGCCGTGGCGAAAACTCTCACGTCCTCGAGAGTTGCCCCTACCTCTTCGAGAGCTCTGTTAATAGCCTCCAAGACGTCTTCTGGCTTAACTCCTTTTCTGCACCCTATTCCCACGCTCAGACCGTCTTCGAACTCCATCGCTGTGGTTATGACTGCCGTAATTCCAAACTTTTCGAGCCTCTTAGCAACCTCGTTTCCACCGTGGTGCCCGCCCAAAATTGGGATTGCGAAGCGTAGAGCTTTGTCCACGACCACTACTGCCGGATCGACCCACTTGCTTCTCAGAAGCGGGCAGATCTGCCTTACCACTATACCGGCAGGCATCAGAGCCACGATGCAATCGTAGTCGAGCAGTTTTTCCCATATTCCCTTTTCGTAAGTGTGCACGTCCGCGTTAAGGTACTTCGCGAGCGTTCTGACCTTTTCTACGTCTTTCTCGAAGCCGACGACAGCTACGCGTATAGTATCGACCTCCCTTCCCTTTTCAGACTCTTGCCGATTATTATCGTCGCGGTCCTCTTTATTCCCTCTCTTTCGACCTTTTCGGCGATGTCTCCGAGCGTGCCGACTATTACTTTCTGATCGCTCCTTGAAGCCCTATAGACCACTGCTGCTGGCTCGTCGTAACCTCTGTGTGTCGCCACTTTCTCCGCGACCTCTCTTATCTTGTCGACGCCCAGCAGAACTACTATCGTCGAGTTCGTTTTTGCGAACTCTTCTATCTCGTCCTTCTCGAGTGTCCTTCCTGCAGGCCTCGTTATTACGACGCTCGGACACTCTGGAGACGTTAATTCTATTTTGAGGGCTGACGCCGAAGCGAAAACGCTGCTAACTCCTGGGACTATTTCTACTTCCACTCCCCTCTTCTCGAGTTCTCTTATCTGTTCGTTTATCGCTCCGTAAATGCTCGGATCTCCGCTCTGAAGTCTGACGACTTTCTTTCCCTCTTCGACGGCGCTGGTTATTATGTCGACGATTTCCTCAAGCTTCTTTCCGTAGCTGTTGACTTTCTTTCCCGGAAATTCTTCAAGAAAGCTCTCGTCTATCAGCGATCCAGGGTATATTATCAGGTCTGCCTCTTTAAGAAGTTTGTAAGCTCTGAGGGTTAGCAACTCTTTATCTCCCGGTCCCGCTCCTACGAAGTAGACTTTTCTCTCCATCCGACCACCATCGTGAAGTAAGAAGCCTCGTCTTCCGGCTCGCAGATTTTTTCACCACTCATAAATATCTTTTCCGCCTGAACGACCTTAAATCCGTCTTTTTCGAGCTTTTTAGCAACTTCTCTTGGTTTCGTAGACTTGAGGA
The DNA here is from genome assembly GCA_964463865.1 of uncultured archaeon. Lineage (GTDB taxonomy): Archaea > Halobacteriota > Archaeoglobi > Archaeoglobales > Archaeoglobaceae > Ferroglobus. Next base: position 26,825 of record CAYXDX010000001.1, read on the forward strand.
CGACTGCGTAGCTGACCTCCTGAAAATCCGCCGTGGTCACGAGCATCGGTGAGTTCACGAAGAGTTTGAGTTTCGAAAACACCGAGGTGAAGCTCGGAACTCCTGGAATCATCTCTATCTCCACGAGCTCGTTCTTCTCTTTGACCTTTTCCGCGAGCTTTTGAAACGTTGAAAAGAAAGCGACGTCTCCGAGGGTTGCGAAGGCCACGTCTTCGTCAACGCACCTCTCCGCGAGCTCTGAGGACAGCTCCTCTATAACCTTCTCTGCTCCACCCATCGGAAACTCCACGAGTCTCGGCTCTCTAATTTTCTTTACGATTTCGTATGCGAGTTTTCCTGGAACGATTACTTCGTCTGCTCTCTCTATCGTTTTAAGTGCCTTTATCGTCATGAGTTCGAAATCTCCCGGGCCTAAGCTTACTCCGTAGAGCATCCTACCACCAGAAACACGGGATTTATGTTTCTGAAAGCGGTTCCGCCAGCGAGATCGTAACTCCTCGAAACGTTAACTATTACGACTTCTTCGAACTTTCCGAGTTCCTCAAGAACTTTCTTCGCTAAAAGAACGACTTCCATTCTCGCAGCTGAAATTACGAACCTCCTTGCTGAGCAAACTTTTAGCATGTCTTCGAGGTCTTTCGTTCCGCCTATGAACGCGATGTCGTATTCGAAGGACTCGAGGAAGTCTTTTCCGTGCATCTTCAAAACCTCGACGTTGTCGAAGTTCGCGAGTCTCTCCTTCGACGATTTAAACGCCTCTTCGTCCACGTCTACCGCGTAAACTTTTTTAACGTAAGGCGAAAAGAACTCAGCTACAGCCCCGCTTCCGCACCCTACGTCAGCGAAAACGTCACCTCTTTTCGGTCTCAGCTTGGAAAACGCGACGCCTATCACCTCTTCCTTTGTGAACTTCATCTAAGGGTAATTTGAATTATTGTAAAAAAAGGTTTACTCAATTAGCAGCACGGCGACGCTCCTTCCGTCTCCAACTCTGACTCCGAATTGATCCACGGTTAATCCCACCGAAGACAGCGTCGGCCTGACATCTTCTTTTCGAGAGCACTCCGGATACGTGCAGTTTTCACAGAGGTCGCATCCGCCGGGGAATAGTGAAAACACCATCGGGTAGTCGTTCAGAAGTTTCCTCTCGAGGTCGACGAGTCTCTCTTGAACGATTCTCTTATCTCTCATGTAACTTCTGAACTTGAGGATCAACGCGTAGCCTTTCCTGTAGCTCCTTACGAACTCCTCGTAGTCTTCTGGAACGTTCGGCGGACACGAGTATCTCTTTCCGAAGTAACTGCAACCGAATCTGCACTTCCACCTCGACCTCCTGTCGATTTTCGCACTTAACGGATCGAACTCGACGACTTCGACGTCGAACTCTTTGAAGAAGTCTTTGAGCAGGTCTATCATGTCGTCTGGTTACGGGCGTTTAGCATATATTTCTTAGGACCCCTTTATTTCCACTGGAGATTCTCTATAAAATTTTTTCGAGCTTCTTACACCTGAACTCAAAATTTTCTTGAATTTCAAACTCTTTTTTGAGGAAAAATACATGTATGTTGCTATGATTTTGGAAAAACTGCCGTAAGTTAGCGGAGTCTGAGTTTCCGGAATTGTTAGTCGATTCCTACATTATCAAAAACGTTTAATAAGTGTTGGTCGAAAGTTAAATGAGATGGAAAACGATCTGCTGAAAGCTGAGATAAAAGGCGTTTACGCCGCGACCACCGTATTTGGAATGTCTCCTGTCGTGGTTTTATCCTTAGAAGACGGTAGGCTTCTTCCGATATACATCGGAATTCCGGAGGCGGTAGCGATTTTTTCGGCTTTGAAGAACCAGGTCCCTCCCCGCCCGATGACTCACGACCTGATCGTGGAAATACTCGACAGGCTTAGAGCGAAAGTTTCGAGAGTCGTGATAGACGACATAATCGAGAGCACTTACTACGCGACGGTTTACCTTGAAGTCGACAACATAGAGGTCGAAGTCGACGCGAGGCCGAGCGACAGCATAGCGATAGCGTTAAGGGTGAACGCACCGATATTCGTCAGGAAGTCCGTGATAGACGAGGTAGGAGGGATAGACAAGATACCCGACGACTACGTGGACTTCGAAAACTTCGTCTGACGGCTAAAAAATATATACTTGCGTCACCACTTTTACTCGTGTTCGGCTCTTACGACATTTCGAACTTTGAAATCTCTGGCGAAAATTACTTCCTGAGAATTAAGGATGAGGGCTCTCTGAAAGTTTACGAGAGAGACGTTAACGGCTCGAAACTCGAAAAGCTCGTAGCTTCGAGCGATGGAAAAGTTCTCGTGAATCCCGTAGAGCCCGTGAACCTTCCGAAGAACATAACGAATTACCTGATGATAGCCTTCAAGAGGTCCGTAATCCTTGAGCCTAAGGTATCGAGAAAGATCTTCGTCGCCTTTCCGGTAGAGGTGGCAGTAATCTTGGCCGGAAAAAAGAGTCTGGAGGTTGTGGACATCTTCAGCTTTTCCAAACCGAAGTTTGCACTTTACGGAGATCCGAGGAGGGGTGTAATCTGCAGATACTGGGAGAGCGACATTTACGGGGAGCGAGTGAGCTTCGATTACAGAGTGGAAGGACTGCTCGAAGTCGAGCTACAGAATTCGAGCGACGAGTGGGTGGAGCTCAGGAAAATCGTTTTGGACGTTTACGGAATGAAAATATACTACGGAGAAGACGTCGTCGCTTTTGCGAGAGTAAACGTCCTGTCGGAGAGCGTGGCAGAAACAGAATTCGTGAGCAAGCGGCTTGACTCGTATAAAAAGTCTTTAGAGCTTTACACCGCGAGAAAAATCCCGATAATTAAGAAGAAGTTCGTCATGGAGCTGGGACTATGATGCTCGACGCTAAGATTTACGGAGACTTTACCGTTTACGACGCGATAGTCGTCACACTCGTGATGGTTCTTGCCGTCATCGTGGCGAAAGTCGTTAGCATAAACGTTAGAAGAACGCTCTCGGACAAGGTAAAAAGAGACCAGCTCGAACTGATCGTTAAGGTCGTGTATTACGGCATCATCGTTTTCGCTTTCGTTAGCGTCTCTCCTATGCTGGGCATAAACCTGTCCGGCCTGCTCGTCGCTGGAGGCATCGCCGGTATAGTCATAGGTTTCGCCAGCCAGAGCGTCGTAGCTAATCTCGTCTCGGGAATCTTTTTACTCGCTGAAAAACCGATAAAGCTCGGAGATCAGGTGAACATAGACGGGATCTCTGGCTTCGTGGAGGACATTCACATAATGTCGACGGTCGTGAGAACATATGACGGGCTGTACGTGAGGATACCTAACGAAAGAGTATTTACGTCGAACATAGTCAACTACGTCTCCAACGTCGCGAGGCGATTCGAATACGTAATCGGGATACGCTACTCCGACGACGCGGATAAGGCAGTCGAGGTTATAAAGAGGGTTATTGAGGAGCATCCGTTCGCGTTGAAGATTCCAGAACCGCAGGTTTTCGTCGACAGCCTTGGAGAGAGCTCCGTGAACTTGGCGGTAAGAGTCTGGGCGCCCTCTACGGAATGGTTTTCGGTCAAGGTCGACCTGCTGTGGAAGATTAAGAAAGCGCTTGAGGAGAACGGTATAGAGATACCGTTCCCGCAGAGGGTCGTTTGGTTCGCCAACGAACTTAAGACCACATAAATTTTTTAACCACCGACGAACTTAAAGGCTCCCATGAGAGAGAAATTGGCGATAGCCGTATTTTTCTCCACTATACTTCTGGTGGCCTTTGCGATAATATACTTCTTCGGCGCGACGTTCCTCCTTAGGTTGGTTCTCGGTTTCGCCTTCCTTGGCTCTCTGCTAATCTTCGGCCTCGCCTCCGTGCTCACGGCTTACGCGAAGTCGAAGCACGTGGTATGGTGCGTAATCGGAGCTGTAATATCCGCTTACGCTCTCTATCAGACGTGGGTTTGGGAGAAACCGGAACACGTCTTCGGAATCGTAGCACTTTTCGTGGCATCGTTCTTGACTTTCCTGTGGTGGATCTCCGAGCCGAGTTTGAGCTTCTGGGAGAGGTTTAGGAGCGCTGAATCCCTCTACAAGTCCGGAAACTACAGGGCGGCGGCGATAAAATGGGAAAAGGCTAAAGAATACGAGAAAGCAGCGGAGTCGTACGTTAAGGCTAACCTTCTCGAGAGTGCTGCGTGGTGCTACGAAAAAGCTGAAAAATACGAGAAAGCGGCAGAGCTTTACGAAATTCTTGCGAGCAAGAAAGGTGACAGCTACTACTGGAAGGAAGCTTCTGAGTTCTACAAGAAAGCCGGAAAGTTCGACAAAGCAGCGGAGTGCCTCGAAAAATACGCGGAAGAGGAGCCGTGGTTCTGGGAGGATGTGGCGGAGTTATACGAAAAAGCCGGAAACGAAGAGAAGAAGGTAGAAGCTTTGAAGAAAGCTCTCGAATACTACAAGAAGGAAGCGGAGGAAGAAGGAGTATTCTGGGAGGATGTTGCGAAGCTTTACGAAAAGCTCGGCGAACAGGAACTCGCGAAGGGAGCGTGGACGAAGTTCGCGAAGTATTGCGAAAGCGAAGCGGAAAGCGATCCGAACTGGCTTAAACACGCGGCGGAGGCGTATGAAAAAATAGGCGCGAAGGCGAAGGCCGAGGAGTTGAGGAAGAAATACGAGGAATTCAAGAAGTCGAACGCGTGAGTATACAATTAGCCCTCGCGTGTCGACAGTAGCTTTCAAATACTTTTTGCCAAACTTTTTTCCATGGGTAGAGCGTGGAAGTTTGGCGACGATGTGGACACGGACGTGATAATTCAGGGGAAATACTTGGTGATAAACGATCCAGAAGAACTGGCGAAGCACGTCTTCGAGAACGTTCGACCGGAGTTCGCTAAGGAAGTCAAAAAGGGCGACTTCGTTGTTGCGGGAGAGAACTTCGGGTGCGGGAGCAGTAGAGAACACGCACCGCTCGCTCTGAAGGCTACGGGAATTGAAACCGTCATAGCGAAGAGCTTCGCGAGAATATTCTTCAGAAATTCGATAAACATAGGGCTCCGGTTAATAGAGTGCAACACCGACGAGATCGACGACGGAGACGAGCTTGAAGTCGATTACGAGAGGGGCGTGGTGATAAACAAGACGAAGGGTAAGGAGATCGAATTTAAGAAACAGCCGGAGTTCGTCGAGGAGATAATAAAGAGAGGCGGACTCGTAAACTTCGCGAGAGCTTTACTGAGGGGTGAACTATGAGGATCGCAGTAATTCCCGGGGACGGAATAGGTAAAGAAGTGATGGACGCGGCGATGCTAATTCTCGAAAACCTCGACCTACCTTTCGACTACGTCTGGCTCGAAGCGGGAGACGAGGCGGAGAAAAAATACGGGAAAGCTCTGCCGGACGAAACGCTCGAGGAAGTCAAAAAATGTAAGGCTGTGCTTTTCGGGGCTGCCGGAGAGACTGCGGCGGACGTCATAGTCAGACTCAGACAGGAGCTCGAAACTTACGCGAACATCAGGCCGGCGAAGAGCTTCAAGGGTGTAAAAGCGATTCACGAAGACGTGGACATCGTCATAGTCAGAGAAAACACCGAGTGTCTCTACAAGGGCATAGAATTCGAGGTCGACGGAGTGGCGGAGGCTGTTCGGGTAATCACAAGAAAGGCGAGCGAGAGAATCGTGAGGTTCGCTTTTGAGCTCGCGAGGAGAGAGGGGAGAAAAAGGGTTACGGCACTCCACAAAGCGAACGTGATGAAGAAGACCTGTGGACTCTTCAAAAAGGTTTTCTATGAAGTCGCGAAAGAGTTCAGCGACATAGAGGCCAACGACTACTACATCGACGCGGCCTGCATGTTCATGGTGATGGATCCGAAAAGGTTCGACGTCATCGTGACGACTAACATGTTCGGAGACATCGTTTCCGACCTCGCGGCTGGATTGGTTGGTGGCTTGGGTTTAGCTCCGTCGGCAAACGTCGGAGACGAATACATGATCTTCGAACCCGTTCACGGAGCCGCTTTCGACATAGCCGGAAAAGGGATAGCGAACCCTTCGGCGATGATACTCACGGCGGCCATGATGCTCAGGTTCCTCGGTTTTAGCGATGAAGCAAACAAAATCGAGAGAGCTGTGGAAAAGGTGATAGCCGAGGGGAAAACGACGCCAGACCTCGGAGGAAAACTAAAGACTATGGAGATGGCGAAAGAGATTTTGAAAGAAATCAGCTGAAAACTTCCTTCTTTATCCTGTCCATTATTTCCACGATTTTCCTGTCGAGTTCTTCAACGTCTTTCAGCAAATCTCTCAACCCGAACTCGTCAATCTCTTCGAAGTCTGGGTGAGACGATATAAAGTCGGAAAGGTTCACCATCGTGCTTCGAACGTCTCCGAAACAGTCGTTCAGAAGTCCGAGTATGAGCATGAGCCTCGTCTTTCTGTCGAACATTATTTCAGCCCCACGAGTTCCTCGAGCGCTCTCTTCGGGTCGCTGGCTTTGACCACTCCGCTCGCAAGCAGAACGCCGTCGGCTCCGAGGTCTATAGCGGCTACGACGTCTTCGTATTTGGTTATTCCGGCTCCACACAGAACTTTGACGTTCTCGTTAACGTCTTTCGCGGCTCTGACGGAGTTCTCCACGACTTCTGGTTCAGCCTTGCTCACGGGTATTCCGCTTCCTATCAACTCCGGCGGCTCAATGGCAACGAAGTCAGGAGACAGAGCTGCTGCGGCGGCAGTCGTCGTGACGTTGTTCGTGCAGACGACCGACACGAGTCCGAGCTCCTTGAACTTCGACACGAGGAAGTCTATGTCCGCGAGCTTCAGCCTTCTTTCGCTGTGGTTGATGAGGCTACCTTTGGCACCCTTCTCTTTTATCATCTCCGCCGTAATCCTTCCGGTGTGGCTTCCAAACTCTACGGCATCGACGTGCTGGGCGTAAACGTCTACACTAACGCTTTTAACGATCTCGGCCAAATCCAAGAAGTTTGGCGCTATTCCGAAGTAGAAGTCCGACTTCTCTGCAACCTTTTCCACGGCTTTCGCGAGCTCCAGCGCGTTCTTACCGGCCCCCTCTTTGTAGGCTTTAAAATTTATGATGACGACTTTCCTCTCCATCTTACCACCTCAAAAATCGGTCATGATTCTGAACTGATCCGTATCGGGCTTCATATAATTCAAAAACCTTCTCGCAGCACCCTCGACGTCTTTAGCCTTCGTTATCGCTCTTCCCACGACGAGTATGTCGGCTCCGTAGCTTATCACCTCTTCGACGTTCTCCGCTCTTATTCCGCCTGCTACTGCCACGAGAACGTCGAACCTCCTCTTTATATCCTTGGCCAGCACCCAGGGTGGCTTTTCGGACTCGGAGTCTATGGCTCTGTGCAGTTCTACGACGTTGGGCATGACTCCAGCTTCTGCAATCTTCTCGAGTCTCTTCACCGGATCGTCTACGTTGAGCATGTCGATTACGCTGTAAATTCCGGTCTTCTCAGCTTCTTTTATCGCCTTTACTATCGTGTGTATCGGCGCGAGTCCAGAAATGACGACTGCATTAGCGGTCGCGTCAGCGGCCATTCTCGCTTCAAGGTTTCCGGTGTCGAGCGTCTTCAGGTCGAGGACGAAGAACGCGTCGGGTTTAATCTCTCTGAGCTCAAGCACGACCTCCGCGCCATACCTCTTCGCAAGAGGAGTTCCGACCTCGTAGATTATGTGGTCGCTCTCCGGTATTTGCGAAAGAACTCTTTTGACTTCTCCAAGGTCCGGTATGTCTATCGCTATCTGCAGATACGGGGGATCCCAGAGCTTCGTCATCTTCCTGCCGACGAGCGGATGAGCACTTCTATCTTTCTCGTAGAGAACGGTATCAACGTCGGGGAAGCTCTGCATTGCCCTTTTCAAAGCTAATTTCGTAGCGGAGTAGTTGTAATAGAATATCTTGTGCCTGTTCTCGGCCTTCGGATGGATGAAAACGCTGACGACGACGAGGTAATCTTCAGCCTTCTCTTTCGGAATAACTCCCTCTTCTACGGCATCCGCTATCGCCTTCGCGACGGCCATCTGAGCGGGGCCGAATATCAGCTCCGCCTGTCTCATGTCTCTTATCGTCACTTTCGGAATTATCACTGCCGGTGGCTTTGTAATTAGATTCGGTCTTATGACGGCAAGAAGCGGCGTGTGTCCGGCGGAGAGCTGAGAGAGTGCGTTGGCGAAAGCCGAAGCGACGGGACTGTCTTTCGTTCCTATCATCAAGTCCACGTGAGCGACCTCGTATCCGACGCCGACCAAAGCCTCTCCTATTCTCATTTCCATTTTTACCACCTTAGAACTCGAGAACTTCCTCGTAGAACCTCCTGATCATTTTCGAATCGAGCAGGAGTTCTTTCTCTTTCAGGATCTCTCTTTCGAGCTTTTTGAGGGTGGCGTGTATCGCGTATTCGACGCCCCAGCCCTCTCCAGAGGCGAAGAATGTTCCCCTCTCGCTCGTGAGCTTCATCCTCACGTGAATGAGCGGAAGAGCTCTGAAAACGTCTTTGTGCCTCTTTATGTATACGAACATGTAGCTTTCCCCAAGGAACTCTCCGAACTTTCTCATGAAGTTCTCGAGGTCTCTGTTTATCGCGTCTTTGTCGAACTCGTCGAGGCTGATGTCTCTCGTCACGAGTTCGACTTTGAGCTGAGTCGGTGCAGCAGTCTTTATCAGGCTCTCGAGAATGTCCTTCTTCGTCACTATCCCCTCTGGCGTGTTGTCTTTCGAAACGACGACAACGCTCGAAACCTTGTGCTCGATCATCTGGTCTATTATGTCCGCTACGCTGTCCATTCTTTCTGCCGTGACGGGCGGATAACTCATTATGCTCTCGACCATTATCGACAGAGTCTTCTCCTTCTCTCCTTTCTCCTCTCCGAGCCTCGCTCTCCTCCTTGGAGCGACGATCCTGTCTATTATGTCCTTCCCAGTGACGACTCCCACGACCTTGTGGTTGTCGTCAACCACAACAAGCCTGTCTATTCCGTTGGTTCTCATCAGAGCGAGAGCCTTTGCAGCAGTCTCGTGAGCTTTTATCGTAACGACGTTTGGATTCATGACGTCTCTTGCCTTCACGTCTTTTACCCTGTCCTTCAGTGCTTCAAGGAGGTCGTTTATGTAAATTACTCCGAACTTTCCGTTCTCTCTTACTACGACGAACGGCGTGGAGTCCTCTATGAACCTCCTCAAGACTTTATCGAGCGTCAACTCGCTCAAATTTATGATCCCCGTTCTTATCGCCGCGTTCTTGACTTTCGTTTCGTGCGGGTTCACGAGGACACTCGTTCTCAGCAAGTCTTTTTCTCTAATAACTCCGTAAACTTTTCCGTCCTCGACGACGAGAATTGCCCCGGCTTTATCCTTATCCAATTTATCGAGCAGCGGGAAAACCTTAGAGATCGTATCTTCAGCGTTTACGACCTCGTAATCGTACCTTATCAAATCCTTCAACCACTCTTCCACTCAACCACCTCCCAGAGATTGTTCTTTTTTCAGCATAAAAATGTATGCTTCCGACTCTGCGAGCGGCTATAAGTTTATCGACTCGCCCACCACGACCATCGTAACGCCTTTTACGCTCTTCATCTTCTCTGGCAACTCTCCAATTTTGCAGAAGATCACTCTTCCGTTCTTTAGCGTTCCGTTCTCTATAATCGCTGCCGGACAGTCCGGACTCTTTCCGAGTTTCGTCAGAATTTTTGTTACGTTCTCCGCGTAGTCCCTCGCCATTAAAACGACAAAGGTGGAATTCTTTACGAGGTCTTCTATCTCCTCTTCTCTGAAGTTTCCCGGTATGACGACGATGCTCTTGCTCACGCCACTTCTCGTCAGAGGAATTTCGTAGAAAGACGGAACGCCGGTTACCGAGCTTATTCCGGGAACAACTTCGTAATCGACGCCGTTCTCTTTCAAAGCTCTGACTTCTTCGTACCCTCTTCCAAAAACGAAAGGGTCTCCACCCTTCAGCCTTACAACCGTCTTTCCTTCTCTGGCGAGCTTTACCATGAGCTCGTTGATCTCTTCCTGCCTCCTTTCGCTCCCCTTCTTTTTGCCGACGTTTATCAGCTCTTTTCCCATGCTCCTTAGCCTTTCGACGATCTCGTCTCCTACGAGAGAGTCGTGGAGAATCACGTCTGCCTTCTCTATCACTTCTATCGCCCTTAGGGTAAGCAGGTCGAACTTTCCGGGACCGGCTCCGACGATGTAGACTTTTCCGCTCACCGTTCGAAGTTCTTGTGCTGAGTTAAATATGTTTCCTGACGAACCTTGCAATCGCTCTCGAAAGTGTCGGAGGAACGGCCTCTCCAACGAGTTCGTACTGCGTCTCTATTCCACCTTTGAAGACGTGGTCGTCTGGAAATCCCATGAGTCTCGCCTGCTCTCTGACCGTGAGGAGTCTGTCTTCGAACGGGTGAACGAACCTTGTGTTGCCCATTACTGTAGGGGCGAGCTTGTAGGGGTGCAGCCTTATCCAGTTTCCGAACGTCTTGCCGCTACCTCTGAATCCGTAAAGCGCCTCACCCCACCTCAACCTTGATATTTCCGCGACTTTTTTCGGAGAAAGTCTCTTCGAAACGTTGTTCGGCGCGTCTTCTGGAATTTTTGAGAGTGCGTCGATGACCTTAACTTTTTTACTCTTCTCGGGCTCTATTCTCAGATTCGAGACGAATACTCTCGTTCTCTTGGACGGCGTCGAGTAATCCTCGGCTTTGAGGACGTTAAAGAAAACGTTGTATCCGGCTTTTTCGAAGAGTTTTTCGAGGACATCCTTTAAGTCGAGCAACCCGGGAACGTTCTCCATTATGAAGTAGTCGGGTTTCGCCTCTTTGAGAATTCTTATGAATTCAAGCGTCAGAATCCCTCTTTTGTCTTTGAACAGCCTGTCTTCCGGTTTTTCGAACCTCATGGCGTTGGCCTTCGTGAAAGCTTCGCACGGCGGAGAGGTTATTACGATATCGACGCCGTATTCTCTCAGAACTTTTCCGCTGAACTTCTTCACGTCGACCTGAAAAACCTCGGCTTCGAAGTTGCTTCTGTAAGTTTCCACCGCGTGTTTGAAGCTGTCCACAGCGACGACTACCTCGAACTTTTCGTCTACGAAACCTCTCGCGAATCCTCCAGCTCCAGAAAATAAGTCCGCTACTATCATTTCGACTCAGAATAGTTTGAGAACAGTGCTAAAAAGGTTTTAGTTGAAGAGGTGCCGACAGCTTCCGCGCTTCCCGCGCCCTCTCGGAGCGCAGTACAACGCGGAACGGGATCGGGCTTAACTTCCGGGTTCGGAATGAGACCGGGTGTTTCCCCGATCCCTATGGCCGTCGGCAATCATAACTGCTCGGAACTCTGTATTTAAGGATTTTGGTAGGTCGGAGCGCGACCGATCAATCATTAACGTTTTCGCGGGAAAGGTAGTAGTCCTTGAACTGTTCTCTCAAAACTCTTTTGTTGAACTTCCCGACGCTCGTCTTTGGAATTTCGTCGACGAACAAAATCTCGTCCGGAAGCTGCCACTTCGCGAACCTCTTTTTCAGGTGTTCGTAGAGCTCTTCTTTGCTCACGTCCTCCTTCAAAACGACGAAGGCTAACGGTCTCTCTTCCCACTTTGGGTGCGGAATGCCAACAACACAGGCTTCGAGCACAGCAGGATGCGTCATCAGGTAATTTTCGAGGTCGACGCTGCTTATCCACTCGCCGCCACTTTTTATCAGGTCCTTAAACCTGTCCACGATCTTCACGAACCCGTTTTCGTCGATCGTTACAGCATCTCCGCTCTTCCACCACTTGAATAACCCATCTCCGGAGAACGAGTCGAACGTCCTCGGGTCTTCGTAGTAGCTTGAGGTTACCCAGTGACCTCTGATGTGCAGTTCGCCAACGGACTTACCATCCCACGGCAGTTCCTCTCCTCTCTCGTTCACCACTCTTACCTCGAGACCGAACATGGGTAGCCCCTGCTTTCTTTTTAACTCCCACAGCTCGTCTTCGCTCAACCCCTCTCTAACTTCTGGAATAACGGTGTTCACGCAGACGACCGGCGCAGTCTCCGTCGCTCCGTAGGTGTGTATGACCTCTATTCCGAGCTCTCTCATTCCTTTTAACAGCGAAAGCGGTGGTTCGCTCGCACCGGTGAAAATCCTCAGGTTCGAAAACTTCTCCCCTCTTTCTTTCATGCGGTTCATCATCGGTATTAACACGGTTGGAGCTGCGGCTGTGACGGTAACGTTCTCTCTCTTAATGAGCTCGATAACTTCGTCTATCCTGTCGATCGTGTATCTTCCGGGAAAAACGAGTTTCGCTCCCACGATCGTAGCTGCGAAGAACACACCCCAGCCGTTGGCGTGAAACATCGGGACGAGCTGCAGGTAAACGTCTTCGGGCGTCAGCGAGAAGTTTATCGCTACCGCGAGCGTGTGCAGAAACATCGCTCTGTGGGAGTAATACACCCCCTTGGGCTTTCCGGTGGTTCCCGAGGTGTAGCAGGATATACACGCGGACCTTTCGTCTATTACCGGGAACTCGTAGTTTTCGTCTCCAAGTTTAAGGAGGTCTTTGAGCGTCAAGTAGTCGTTTAGCTCGGTTTCGAAGTCCTCTCTCTCGCTTAAAACGACGAAGTTTCTCGCATCGACCTTTTCGGCTACCTTCTCAGCTACGCTGAGCAGACCCTTGTCGACGAATATCGCTTTCGCCTTGCTGTGGTTGACGACGTAGGCGATCTCCTCTGGATGCAGCCTCGCGTTGAGTTCGAGCAGAACCGAGCCTATCGAAGGCACTGCAAAAAACGTTTCGTAAAAGTAGTGCGTGTTCCAGCTCATAACTCCTATTCGGTCGCAAACTCCGTATCCGAGGTTTTCGAGGGCGCTCGTCAGCTTTTTAACTCTCCTAAACGCTTCCGAGTAGTTGTATCTCACACTCTCGTCGCCGAGCTTCGAAACGATCGTCCTCTTTCCGAACTTGAGAGCTGCATGCTTCAGAATGTTTATCAGGTTCAGCTGGTAGTCGTCCATCGTAGTGGAGGGAAAGCCGCGGATAAACCTCATTAAAAATACGATAAATCGTGATATTTTTAAAACTTTTTAAATTAAGTCGAAGACATCGACTTCACGAGTCCGTAGCCAGCAAAAATTGCTGCTACCAGACCGGTTACGATGTATATTATCCCCTCTGACGGAGGTATCGCTTTCGAGCTTACGACCCACGCCCAAAGAGCTGCTACCTGCAGACCGCCGAGCATGAGCCCTGCGAATATGAGCATGACGAAGTACTTCTTCAGCTTCATGCAAAGACATCTCGGAAACGCTAAATAAATTTTGCTCAAATATGGTAAAGAGAGTGCTGAAGAATGGCAAATTATTTATTTACACTTCGCCGCAACTTTTAGCATGGATGTTAAATCACTGGTAGCAGCGCTCATAATTTCTGGAGTCCTTCTGGGCATCGTAGGGACAAAGACTTACCTCTTCATCGAAGACGACCCGAGGTTCTGTAAAACGTGCCACCTCATGGAAGAAGCTTGGAACAAGTGGAACGTGAGCCCGCACAGAAACATAACCTGTCACGAGTGCCACGTTGCCGACACGCAAGAAAACATGAGGTTGCTCGTAACTTACTTCACCGAGAGGCCTCAGAAAGTTCCTGAAGACATAAGAGAGCACGTGAAGATACCCAACGAGAGGTGCGAGGAGTGTCACTTCAAGAAGTCAGAGAAGTGGCCCTACGTAGCGGAAACGGCCGGTCACAAGTTCCACCTGGAAAAAGCGAAGGCTAACTGCATAGACTGTCACGGTGGCAGGATACACAAGTTCATTCCGGACAGGAGCGATTGCCTGCAGTGTCACAGCGACAAGAAGCTGAAGATAAAGAGCATGGACTTCCACTGCACGAACTGTCATCCGTTCCTCGCGAGCGTGAAGGAGAGAGGAGAGGACATCAAACCGCACCAGCAGGACTGTAAGAAGTGCCACAAGGATAGAGACGTCATACTCGCGCTGCCCGAGGGTGCTCATTCAAAGACGGACTGCAGCAACTGTCACCAGCCGCACGTAACTGCTGAACCTTTCAGCTGCGAGACATGTCACAAGCCTCCCAAGAACGCTATGCACTTAAACCACGAAGGAAAGGACTGCAAGTCGTGTCACGTGCCTCACAAGAACATAGGAGTCAGAACGATCTGCGAGAGCTGTCACAAGGACAAGGAGAACCACTATCCGACCGTGAAGTGCACGGCCTGTCACAAGTAACAAAAAAATTTTAGTAGCTCTTGGCAGCCGCGCTCAGCAGACCCTTCTCCCCGCAGGAGATGCACTTTCCTTCTTTTTCTAAGCCGAGCCATTCCGGAATCTCGTAAAACGTGCCGAGGATTCCTGCGGATATCTCTTCTTCTATCCTGCTTCCGCACTCCGTCTTTCCGCAGAAGTAGAAAACGGCCACACCTTTACCCATCCACTCCTTGACCTCGTTCAGGTCATCGAAAAACCTAACTTTCTCCTTCATGTCCTCTTCTGCCTTCGCCTTCAGCCTTTTCTTCATGTCTTCTGCCCAGCTCAGAAATACTTCTTTCGTGAGCTCCTCTACGTCGAACGACCTCTTAACTTTCTCGTCTCTAAACGAGACGACGACCTTGTTCTCCTCAGCCTCCTTCGGCCCGATTTCGATTCTGATCGGGACACCTTTGAGTTCCCACTTGTAGTATTTGGCTCCAGGTCTTTCGTCGCTCTCGTCGAGGACGACTCTGAATCCAAAGCTTTTGACTTTCTCGTAAACTCTCCTCGACAGCTCGGAAACTTCTTCCTCTTTGCCCTTGTAGAGTATCGGTATGATCACGACCTGCACGGGTGCGACCTCGAAAGGTAAAACCAAGCCAAGGTCGTCCCCGTGGATGCTTATCAGCGCGGCTATACACCTTTCCGAGATTCCGTAGCATGTCTGGTGCACGTAAGCGTGGTCGCCGCTTGGCGTTTCGTACTTTATGTCGAACGTCTTCGCGAAGTTGTCGGCCAAGTGGTGAACGGTGCCGATCTGCATGCTCCTTCCGTCTGGCATTACGGTGTCGAAAGCTATCGTGTAATCAGCTCCCGGGAACTTGTCCCACTCCGGGCGTTTCAGGACGAGGTAGGGTATTGCCAAAAAGTCGTAGAACTCCTTGTATAGAGATATCGCCAGTTTGACGTTCTCTTCAGCTTCTTCGTAGCTCCTGTGGGCCGTGTGTGCCTCTTTAAACGACGTTATCTCTCTCAACCTTATCAGCGGTCGAGTGTGCTTCGTCTCGTATCTGAAAACGTTCACGATCTGGTAGACTCGTAAAGGAAGGTCGGCGTGACTCCTTATCCAGAGCTTGAACATCGGATACATCGCGGTTTCGCTCGTGGGTCTTAACGCGAGCTTCACGTCCAGCTCCTCCAGACCTCCGTGAGTTACCCAGTATACCTCGTCTTCGAACCCTTTTATGTGCTCACTCTCTTTTCCGAGTTCGGTCTCCGGAATTAGCGTGGGGAAGTAAACTTCATCGTGATGCCTGTCCATTATTTCCCTGAGCTTATCGTAAACGAGCCTCCTGATCTTGAATCCGAAGGGATACCAGACGTAAAGACCCTTTACGGGATACCTGACGTCCATTATCTCTGCCTGCTGAATCAGTTCGTGAAACCACTCCGAGAAGTTCGACTTCGGCGGAAGCATATGAAATCGGAGCGATGCTGAAATTATTAATCTTTTGTTTTGCGAAAAGAAAATCTTAACTGAGGGTGACAGAATTTCGTGGACCTCGGATACTGTGAAAACTGCGGATACTTCGAAGGAACGTGTAAGTGCGGCAAAGGTGAGATAATCCTCGACGCCGAGAGGAGGGTGAAGGTCAGCAAGCTGCTCAGCGGAATTCTGAGACACTTCCCTGAAAGCTTCGGAATAAAGCTTGACAAGGACGGTTTCGCGGATTTAAACGACGTCGTTGAAGTTCTGAGAGCGAGATACGGCGTGGGAGAAAGAGAGGTTAGAGCTATCGTCATGTTCGACAAGAAGGGTAGGTTCGAAATAAGGGACGGCAAAATCAGAGCTAAATACGGACACAGCGTGGAAGTTAATTACAGGTGGAGCGAAGGAGGGGAGGTACCCGAAAAGCTATACCACGGAACTAAGCCGGAAAATTTGAGCAGCATACTCGAGAAAGGTTTGCTCCCGATGAAAAGGAGAGAAGTTCACCTTTCGGCAACTCCAGAGGAAGCGATTGAAGTTGGGAAGAGATACTCTCCGAACCCCGTTCTGCTTGAGATTGACGCGAAGAGGATGGTGGAAGACGGATTCGAAATAAGGAAGAAAGGAAGAGTGTTTACAACTGACCGCGTTCCGAGAGAGTATTTGAAGGTGGTTGGGTGGAGAGGGAAATAATTTCCTTCGCCAAAGAAGTCTTCAAATTCAGAGAGGAAGACGCTGGATACTTCAGATTAGGGGACAAGTGGGTAGTGTTAGCGAACGACATGCTCGTCGAGTCCACGGATGTAGCTGGAATGACACCGGAGCAGGTTGGCTTCAAAGCCGTAACCATGAGCGCGAGCGACTTGGCGTCTATGGGGGCGAAGCCGAAGTTTTTCTCGTATTCCATTGCTTTTTCGAAATCTCACGACATGGAGTTCGCGAAGAGGGTAATTGAAGGCATTTCCTTGGCGACGAAGCGTTACGGATTTTCGTTTCTTTCCGGAGACACGAACGAGGGAAAGGAGCTGATTATAGACGGCATAGCTTTGGGATTCGCGGAGAGGTTGCTTTTGAGGAGCAACGCGAAACCCGGCGACATCGTCTGTCTCACCGGAGACGTTGGTAGGAGTTTCTGCGGGTTGCTGGTAGTCCTCGGCAGATACGCTGTTAGGGGGGTCGATAAAGAGAAGCTCGTAAGGAAGTTCGTGGAGCCAATTGCGAGGGTCGAAGAGGGTGTTAAGTTGTCTAAGTTCGCGAACTCGTGCATAGACATCAGCGACGGACTGTCTAAAGAGCTCAACGTCGTTGCGGAGCAGAGCGGCGTGAAGATTGTCGTATACGAGGATCGCCTCCCGATCTCAAAAGAAGTGGTGGAATTTTGCAGAACAAACGGGCTGGATCCAGTGGAGGTGGCGTTAAACTCAGGAGAAGAGTTCGAGTTGCTCTTTACTTTACCGCGCGATAAGATTTCGGCTCTCGACTTCGACTTTACCGTCATCGGGAAGGTGGAGGAAGGTGAAGGAGTTTACCTCGTTGGCGAGAGCGTAAAGAGGGTCGAACCCGGCGGATGGGAGCATCTGACGTCTCACGTTTAATTCCTTAGAAAATTTGTGTTAGGTGAAAACTCTGGTTTACCAGTTCAGGTAATGTTTAAGTAATCGTGCCATTAAAGAACATGATATGTTCGTGAAGTTCAGAAACTTCGCAAACCTCACGATCAGACACTCTGTCGGATTGATCTACGACGACAGCTACGGAGCTGGTATAATCGTCAAGGAACTGATGAAGATTTTTAAAGACAGGCCGATGTACTACGTCGTTTTTACTGACTTAAACGACAGGAGAGTCAAAAAGTTCTTTGACTCACTGTCTGAATTCGATCCGGAGCTGAGAGACGTTCTTGGGTCTGTCAAAACCATAAAAATCGGAAGAGACAGCAACACGTTTAACGGTAACCTGTTCGCGCACATCGAGATGGACGGTATAGAGGACGTCTTCAAGGAGCTGGCGTTGATCGTGAACGAACTCGAGAAGGACAGCCTCGTCATTTACGACGGAATGTTTTTGTTTCTCAAAATATGCGGAGAACAGACGTTTTTCGACAACTTCGAGCGATACGTGTCCTCGCTGGACGAGTTCAGGGGCTTAACTCTAATACCTATGCTGTCGAGCGGAATCGACAACACGATATCGTACATCTTCGACGTCATGGCCAGGGTGAGGAAGTCCGAGATGTCGGTTTACAGCACGAGGAGGGAATACGAGGTGGAAATACTTCACAGCATTTTCCCGAAGCTGTTTCCGATACTGGCGTTCAAGATAATTCAGGGCAACATCTTGGAGCTGTGACGGTAACGCGAAAGTGCCGGAGATCGCTTAAGCTCTCGGCGTTACAGTGAACCGTTACGTTTTCGGGGTTTAATCGTTCAACTTTTTAAACTCGTCAAGACACGTCGGACAGCAGAGCAGGTAAACCTTGTTGTGGAACTTGTAAACGAGCGGTTCGTCGAAAGTTTCCTTTCCACAGTAGTCGCACTTGAAGTCGACTTTCAGCTTCAGATCTCTCTCTTTGGTCCAGCTTTCGACGACAGCGTAAAATTCGACGATTTTCAGGTCCTTGGCTATTTCTCTCAGCGCCTCGAAATCGCCTACGACGAACTTGACGAGGAACTTGTTGCTCGCTATCCTGTGAACTTCCACGACGTCGTCTCTGTCGAGGACGTCCTTTACGTCGTTAGCTTCTACTATTGCAAACACGAAGTTTTCCTTTACGAGGTTGTCGGATAGCTTAACGGTATATCCTTTGATGATTCCTTCTCTTTCCATCCTCTCTATTTTCGACTTGACCGTCGGCCTGCTTATTCCGAGAATTTTGGAGATCTCGGAAATCGACAGCCTCGAATTTTCTCTAAGGAGGTTGAGTATCTTTAAGTCGTATTCGTCGAGTCTCACGGATAAAGTTTCACCAAATTGTAAAAATTTCTTTCGAATAATTTTACATTCTGGCAACAGAGAAGTATATTTCTTTTGACTTCGATATAGGTGTTTGATGAGCAAGGTTGAGAAGAAGATTAAGATCACCGGGATGAGCTGCTCCACGTGTGCGAGAGCAATAGAGAGCGCTCTGAAAGACCTTGAAGGGATCGAAGAAGTCAGCGTGAACCTCGCTACCGAGATCGCGCACGTCAAATTCGATCCGGAGAAGGTCGACGAGGAAAAGATCGTGAAAACGATAGAGAGCATAGGCTACGGAGTCGCAAAAGAGGAGAAGGAAGTAACGGTAAAGATAGGCGGAATGCACTGCGCCTCGTGTGTAATGGCGATAGAGACCGCTTTGAAAGAACTGCCGGGAGTTAAAGAGGCGAGCGTCAACTTAGCGACGGAGACTGCTCGCATCGTGTACGATCCAGGAGTTACGAGCCTGGAAGACATAAAGAAGGCTATAGAGGAGGTAGGATACGAGTTCGTGGGTGTTGTTGGAGAGGAAAAGGAGAGTGAGGAGGAGAGGGAAGATCACATAAGGGAAATGAAAAAGAAACTAACGTTTGCCGCGGTTTTTGGTGCAATCCTCCTCGTTCTTCAGTACGGGAAGTACGTCGGTTTGCCCGAAATACCCTACAACAGCCTGATACAGTTCGCGATCGCGACGCCGGTGATGTTCTATTCCGGCAGGAGCATGTTCGCGGCAGCTGCGAGAGCTCTCAGACACAAGACGCTGAACATGGACGTCATGTATTCCATGGGTGTCGGCTCGGCGTACGTCGCGAGCGTTCTTTCAACAGCTGGTATCCTTCCGGAAGACTACCTGTTCTACGAGACGGCTGTTCTGCTTCTTGCATTCCTGCTGCTTGGCAGGACTCTTGAAGCAATAGCGAAGGGTAAGACGAGCGAGGCGATAAAGAAGCTGATCGGACTTCAGGCAAAAACGGCTGTCGTCGTAAGAGACGGTAAGGAGGTGGAGGTGCCGGTCGACGACGTTAGAGTCGGAGACATCGTGATAGTGAGGCCCGGAGAAAAAATACCCGTCGACGGAGAGGTCATCGAGGGAGAGAGCTACGTAGACGAGTCGATGATTACCGGCGAACCAATTCCGAACCTCAAGAAGCCGGGAGACGAAGTCATCGGTGGAACGATAAACAAGAACAGCGTTCTGAAAATCAGAGCTACGAGAGTCGGGAGCGAAACGTTACTGGCTCAGATAATAAAGCTCGTCGAAGAGGCGATGGGTAGCAAGCCACCGATTCAGAGGCTCGCCGACAAGATCGTCGCGTACTTCATACCTGTGGTTCTGACGATAGCCGTGGGCTCCTTCATCTACTGGTACTTCATAGCTGACGTCCCGGCTCTCTTCGCTTTCACGACGCTCGTTGCCGTGCTGGTCATAGCCTGCCCGTGTGCGTTCGGACTCGCCACGCCAACGGCTTTGACGGTGGGCATGGGGAAAGGTGCTGAGCTGGGAATACTGATAAAGAACGGAGAAGCGCTGGAAATAGCGAGAAAGGTGACGACGGTCATATTCGACAAAACGGGAACTCTCACGAAGGGCAAGCCAGAAGTCACCGACATCGTCGCTTTCGACGGTGGTGAGAAGGAAGTGCTGAAAATAGCGGCCGTGGCAGAGAAGAGGAGCGAGCATCCTTTGGCGGAGGCGATAGTCAGGAAGGCGGAGAGCGAGGGTATAGAGGTAGAGGAGCCGGAGAAGTTCGAAGTTATAACTGGCAAAGGCGTCGTGGCGTCTCTGAACGGAAACAGAATACTCGTAGGAAGCAGAAAGCTCATGACCGAAAACGGGTTGACGCTCGACGAGAAAATAGAAAAAGTTTTGCAGAGACTCGAAAAGGAGGCTAAGACGGCGATACTCGTCGCCTCTAACGGAAAGATCGTTGGAGCCATAGGAATAGCTGACACGATCAAAGAGTCGGCCAAAGAGACCATCGAGGAGCTTCACAGAATGGGCAAGAAGGTGGCGATGATAACCGGAGATAACAGGAGAACGGCCGAGGCAATAGCCAGAAAGCTGGGTATCGACAAGGTTCTGGCGGAAGTTCTGCCACACCAGAAGGCGGAAGAGGTGAAGAGACTCCAGGAACAGGGAGAAGTAGTTGCGTTCGTCGGAGACGGAATAAACGACGCTCCAGCACTGGCTCAGGCGGATCTGGGTATAGCGATGGGAAGCGGCACTGATGTGGCCCTGGAGAGCGGAGAGATCGTGCTTATGAGAGACGATCTGCGTGACGTCGTCGCGGCGATACAGCTGAGCGAGAAGACTCTAAACAAGATAAAGCAAAACCTGTTCTGGGCGATGATATACAACACCGTGCTGATTCCTGTGGCTGCGGGAGTGCTCTACCCGTTCTTTGGCATAGTCTTCAGGCCGGAGTGGGCGGGCTTGGCGATGGCGTTAAGTAGCGTCAGCGTCGTGACGAACTCGTTACTAATGAAGAACTACGTTCCGCCGATAAAGAGGAAGAAATAAAAGTTATTACTTTAAAATTTTTTAGATAATTAAGTTGGGGTGATGAGTTTATGTCAAGGACAGTCGTCACGATCGTCGTGGCTTTTCTCCTCGCGAGCGCGATGTTGCTGACGGTTACTCCAGTTCAGGCATCTGATACGGTTTTTGCAGAATATTCGGTCCATCCCGAAGTCGTAAAGCCGGGGACGAAAGGATACATACAGATAAAGCTGACGAACGTTGGAACGCAGCCTGTCTACGATTTGTACTTGTTCAGCGTCAGAGCTGACGAGCCGTTAAAGGTGTACGAAACGAACAGAGAGCTCGGAAGTCTGTATCCTGGAAAAGTGAAGTATGTAATTCTGAAATTCGAGGTTCCAGGTGGTGCTGATCCGGGATTTTACATCGTGAAAGTTTTCGTTAGGGCGAAACTTCTGAACTACACGGACAGCTTCGAGTTCGATGTCCCGATCGAGGTTAAAAGAGAGACTCACGTGAAACTTAGCGTAACTCCTGAAGAGGTTCAGTCGGACAGCACGACGAATCTCACGCTCGTTGTTGGAAGTGTGGGAGGCGAGATGCGGGATGTCAGAATTTCGTGGAAGAGCGATAAAATCTTGCCATTCGCGGAGAGTTCCTCGATTTTTGTGCCATCTGTGGAACCAGGAAGTCCTGCAGAAGTGAAACTTCAGGTTAAAACAACGGATCCGGGAACGGCTGTGATCGTCTTCAACGTCTCTTACACGGATCCTACGGGGAATACGGTTTCAGAAACCCGAACGATAGCTCTGAAAGTAAAGAGCAGAGAAGAACCCTTTTTGAAAATTACGCTCGAACAGGAAGCTTTAGAGGTGGGAAAACCTGGTAAACTCACGTTTACAGTAACCAACGAAGGTGGAAGAGAACTTAGAAACATCTTTATCGACTGGCAGAGCAACGACATACTTCCCGCGTCGTCGAGTTCGGAATTCATAAAACTTCTGGAGCCTGGAGACAGCAAAATGATATCTTTCGACGTGTTCGTGAACGAGAATCTAAAGCCTGGCTATTATACGATTCCGCTGACTGTGAGGTTCGACTCTTCGGGTAAGACCGAGGTCGTAAATCGAACGTTTGCCGTGATGGTAAGGGGCGACATATCGCTGACAACAACCCTCTTCAGAGCAGAGTCGAACAAGGTTTTCGTTTCCATCGCCAATACAGGCAACGCTCCAGCCAAAAACTTGGTAGTCTATGCCAGATCCTCTTATGGAAGGGCGGAGGTCTTCATCGGAGATCTGGATCCGGGAGACGAGGAGATCGTGGAAGTTGATCAGAAAGGCGTTGATACGACGAAACCCTACAACCTGACGCTCAAACTCGAGTATCGAGACGTCTTTGGCAACAAATTCGTTGACGAGAAGGTGATAAACGTTCACCACTTCAGAGAACCCTTTCCAACGTCTACAGTAGTCGGAGCTTCGGTCGTAATCGTGCTGGTGGTTGCAGGAGTCTGGTTGTGGAGAAGAACGTGACGATGACGGGACTTTCCGGTAGGAGTCAGTAGTGGCGTCGGTGGTCTCAAATGGTGTCCATAGCGAGGAAAAACCTTTTCCACGAGAAAGGGAGGTTGATCATAAGCGTAGGAGGTGTTGCATTCTCGACGATGCTGATTGTGATTTTGATCGGCATATACTACGGAGTATTCACTGAAAGCACGATGTACCTTGCAAAAACCAAGGCTGACCTTTGGGTTGGACAGGAAGGAATTCACGACACGTGGCACACTTATTCTCTGCTTCCGAGAGGACTTGACGGAGTGATAAAGCAGGTTGGGGGTGTGAAGGACGTTCACGAGTTCATCGGGAGAGCAGTGAGAGCGAAGGTGTCCAAGCTGAGCGATAAAGAGGAAACTATTTACATAATCGGCTACGACACGAAAACGGGCGTCGGCGGTCCGTGGGAAATCGTTAAAGGAAAGAGAACACCAAGAAATGGTCAGGTAATAGTGGACAGAGTTTTTGCAATACGGAACAACGTGGACATCGGGGATAAGATAGAGGTAGGTGGCGTGAAACTCACGGTGGTCGGAATCTCAAAGGATACTTTCGTTCTCGTATACTCTTATGCTTTCGTGACTAAGGAAGACGCCGAGAAAATCTTTGGAGCGAAGGATTTCGTGAATTATTATATGGTTGAGGTCGAGAACCCCTTATTCGCGAAGAAGGTGGCCGAGAACATTAAGAGCAAGCTGGAAGACCTCGGCGTTAAGGTGGACGTTCTGACGAAGCAAGAATTCATCGACAACCACAAGGAAGTGATAGACGAAAGTTTCAGCGCTATACTTCTACCTCTTGTCTTCATAGGGTTCTTTATAGGCGTCACAGTCATCGGACTAACTCTTTACACCGCAACCCTGGAAAAGATGAAAGAATACGCAATTCTGAAAGCAATAGGGGCAAGCGAGATCTTCATGGCGAAGATTGTGCTTGAGCAAGCCTTTACGATTGCCGTGCTTGGGTTTGTGGTCGGTTTGATTCTGTCGTTCGCTGCAGCGTTCTGGGTTCCAAGCGTCGCTCCGGAGTTTTACGTCGAAATAAACCTGAAAAACGTCGTTATGACGTTCGTGTCCATCGTGGCTATGAGTCTGGTTGCGGCACTGATCCCAATCCGGAGGCTCGAAAAGATCGAGCCAGCGACAGTCTTTCAGGCTTAGACGAAGATAAGCTTTTCAAAGTTCAGAGCGGTGAGGGGGTGAGTTGCGTGAGTGACCGGCAGACTGACGGTCGAAAACTCTTGGAGGTCAGAAACGTGACGAAAGTGTACGGTTCTGGAAGAACATCCGTAAAGGCGGTCGACAACGTTTCGTTTTCGATTGACAGAGGAGAGCTTGTTCTGTTAATGGGCCCATCTGGGTCGGGAAAAACGACGCTCCTCACACTTATTGGCGGTCTCCTCAGACCGACGTCGGGTAGTATAAAAATAGACGGGATAGAAATAACGAAGTTGTCTCCGAAAGAGCTTGCGAGACTCAGACTTGAAAAAATAGGATTCATATTTCAGCACTTCAACCTTCTGACTTCTCTAACAGCTCTTGAAAACGTGATGGTTCCACTGATAATCAAAGGTGTTAAGGAAAGCGAAGCGAGAGAGAAAGCAGCAAACCTTCTCAAGAACTTTGGGCTTGGAGACAGGATGCACCACAAACCCGAAGATTTGTCCGGAGGGGAGCAGCAGAGGGTAGCTATCGCAAGAGCAGTGATAACTGATCCGGACATAATCATCGCCGACGAGCCGACCGCGAATCTCGACTCCGAGAAAGGGAGAGAAGTGATGGAGCTTATTCGCAAGATGGTCGAAAGAGGTAAGGCTGCAATAATAGCCAGCCACGATCCGAGGGTCGAGAAGTTCGCGGACAGAATCCTGAGAATGGAGGACGGGAGGTTGAAGTCGGATGAGAGAACGAAGAAGAGTTAGGTCGTGGCACGGCTTGAAGTTCACGATCGAGATAGTCGGCGGGTGGGCAAAGATAGGCTTCTTTTTACATCCTCAGGTAGCGAACTTTTTCATGCGATACGGCTTACCGGAAAAAGAAAGAGTCGAAATGGAGATCCTTCACGAGTTTGGTCACGTTCAGACTTTTCCCTTCGTTTTGGTCTATTACGTTCCCTTTTACTTTTATAGAACTTTGGGGACTTTCGAGATCGTAATGGCTACGGCTGGCATGTTATTCTTCTGGGAAATTCTGGCAGAACTTTACGTGGCTTTCAAGTATCGGGCCTACACGGAAGTTTACAGGAAACATCTACATCCGCTTACGCTAATTTTCTGGATAGTGGTTTTCGCAGCAACGTTAGGTCTACTCTTCCTATCGCTCTGACGATTCAGATCTTTGAAATCGCGTCCCTGATCCAGACCCTCAGCGGCATCCTTCTGCCGGCTATTTTAGTCTTTCCACTCGTTAACGAGTCTGCTGTGGCTTTTTCGACGAGAGTTAGTCCGTAGCCAATCGCTTCTACGCTGTGCGCATCACTTCCTGCGATTACAGGTTTTTTGAGTTTTTTTGCGAGCTTCAAACTGAGGTAGTTGAATATTCCGATGACGAACTTCGAGTTGAACGCCTCTACCCCGTCCGCGAGCTCGATCGAGCTGATCCTCCACACTCCCTTCCTCTCAACCTGAAACGGGTGAGCGACGAAGCAAACGCCTCCCAGTTTTCTCACGAGCTCTACGGCTTCTCTGAACTCCAGTCCTGCCTCGAAATCCTTTCGCACTCCGTAAACGAGGAGGTGCCCTTCTGCAGTTGACGACTCGAAGCCGGGAATTACCTTTATCGGAAGGTTTTCTTCCTCAACGATCTCCTCCGCTTCGAGGCTACCGTTTATGGTGTCGTGGTCCGTTATGGATATGACATTCAAGCCAAGTTCGACGGCTCTTTCGAGTATCTTCCTGACGCCGTCTCTCCCGTCGCTGTGGCTGGAGTGAACGTGTAGCTCTGCTTTAAACACGAAGGGTTTTATCCCCTCAGGTTCAAAATAAAGTTTATGAAAGTCCTCGTAGTCACCGGAAAGCTCGCGGAGAAAACGGTTAGGGAAGTCGTAAACTGTGACGTTTACGTCGCTGACGTAGACGTGGCAGCGTTTATAACTCCGAAACACCTTGAAAACTTGGATTTAAGCTCTTACGACCTCGTCCTCGTTCCGGGACTTACTGCCGGTAACGACTGGAAGAGACTCGAAGAGGAGAAGGGCGTAAAGATTCGCCTCGGCCCGATTCACGCTTACGACCTCAAGTTCGTCCTCAGAGTTATCGACGAAGTCGAGCTCTCGCACGAGGTTCCAGCTTGCAAGCTCATAGAGAGCGTCAAGGCGGAAGAAGTCGTGAGAGAAGTCGACGAAATCGAAGACTGCGTTTTCGAAGTAAACGGTCTGAAGATTGGAGGAAATACGAGAATGAAGGTCGTTGCCGAAATAGTCGACGCTACGAGACTCGAGAACGAAGCTTTAGTCGAGAAGATCGAATACTACCTTGAGGAAGGCGCAGACATAATCGACCTCGGAATCCCCCTTGAGTTCGATTCGGAAGACGTTCGGAGGGTCGTGAAAGTAGCCAAAGATTTGTGCGACGTTGTTAGCGTCGATACTTTTTCCGTTTCTGCTATAAAAACTGGCGTGGAAGCTGGAGCGGACATGATCATGAGTCTTTCAGTCGAAAATCTGAGGGCGATAGATTACGTCAAAGACAAAGTCGTAGTTGTCGTTGAGAGAGACGTCGGCCTGCTTAAGAACCTTGTCGAACTTGCGAAGACGAAAACCGAAAAGGTCGTCGCAGACCCCGTCCTCGACTTTCCGGGGATTGTCGAGTCCTTAGCGAGGTATCGGGCTTACAGGAGTTTGGATCCGCTTACGCCTCTCCTCTTCGGAGCTGGAAACGTTACCGAACTCTTCGACGCTGACAGCGTAGGCATGAACGCGCTTCTCTGCCAGATGGCCGAAGAAGTAGGAGCCTCTCTAATCTTCACGACTGAGGCGAGCGACAAAACGAGAGGAAGCGTGAAGGAGCTAAAAACGGCAGTGTATATGACGAAGGGCGCAAAAATTAGGAGAACTCCGCCGAAGGACCTCGGCTTTAACTTGCTCGTTTTGAAGGAGAAGAGGAAACTTCCGGAGGGTGAGTTTCCGGAGAAGTTCGTGGAAGCCGTGGAAGAAAAAAGGTTCGTTAGAGACCCGTTGGGCGACTTCAGAATCTGGTTGTCCAATGGATACATAATTTGCAGCCACGAGAAGCTGAACGTCGTCGGAAAGAACGCGAAGGAAATCGTTGACACGATTTTGAGGGAAAATCTCGTCAGCAGACTCGATCACGCAGCTTACCTTGGCAGGGAGTTGAAGAAAGCTGAGATCGCGTTGAAGCTCGGTAAGAACTACGTTCAGGACAGAGAACTCGAGTTAGGGATTTACGGCGATTCATTAAAATAGCGAACGCAAACTCTTTCTGTGAGACTCAAGGATGTTCTCGTGGATCTGCTGAGAGAGAAGGGTATCGACTGCGTGTCGTTTAAAACGGCGAAAGTCTTCGGCCACGACCCTTTACAGTTTGCAGCCACGCTAATAGCGAGCGGAAAGGCGAAGCTTTGCAGAGGTAAGGGGAAATACTGCTTTAACCTTATTGGCGAACGAGTGGAATACTGCGAGTTCACTTTGGACAGGTGCGGAGAGGCGGTAATCTCGAGAGAAGACCTCGTCGAAAGAGCTTCGGACTTTCCTTACATAGTCATAGACTGCAGGTTCGCTCACCTTCACTCCGAAAAGGAGTTCAAAAGTCTGATGACGCAAATAAGAGAGACTCTCAACGTCGTCAGAGAATACATGTGGGACGAGAGACTCGTTGTGTCTGGATTGAAGACGGACACGAACGCCACTCATGTGGACAGACTCGAGGACTTCTTGAAAGACAAGAAAAGGATAATTCTGCTCGATCCGAACGCTGAAGAAGTTTACGAAGGAGAAAGAGCCGACGTCTTCATAATTGGTGGCATAGTGGACAAGTCGGGGAACAAGAAGGGGCTAACGTCGAAGATCGGTGAAGAGCTAAGGAGGAACGGAATAGAATTCGAGTCGAGGAAAATTCTGCTGAGAGGCGATGTAGTAGGAGTTCCCGACAGGCTGAACCACATAGCGGAGATAGTGCTAAAGGTCGTCCTCGAGGGCAAGGGAGTCGAGGAGGCGATAAGGGAAGTGCAGCCGAGGAAGGTTGCCAAGTGGAGGTTGAGGATAGAACTCCCGAAGTTCGTCGAAAGAGTGAGCGTTAGAGGTAAAACGTTCAGAGTGGTCAGAAAAAGCGTATTCGAAAGGTTTGACTGGCTGAACATAACGAAGGAAGACTTTTACGACGTCGCAAGAGAGCAAGGGGTTATTGTCATCGACGATCAATTCCGCGTAAGTGATAATAGTTAAAGCTTTATATCCGAAAATTATGGACGAACTTGAAAAAATTCGGAAAAAAAAGCTGATGGAGTTGATGGAAAAGATGACGAAGCCGAAGGAGGAGGTTGTAGATCACCCGATAAAGGTTGACGCGAAGAACTTCGACGAGGTCATAAGCAAATACGAGAATGTGGTCGTCGACTTCTGGGCGGAGTGGTGCATGCCGTGTAGGATGATAGCTCCCATAATCGACCAGCTCGCCAAAGAATACGCCGGAAAAGTCGTTTTCGCAAAGCTTAACACGGACGAGAACCCCCAGGTAGCTGCGAGGTTCGGCATAACCGGAATACCGACTCTCATCTTCTTCAAGAACGGAAAACCGGTAGATAAAATAATTGGAGCGTATCCGAAGGGCGAGATAGAGAGGTGGATAAAGAGAAACCTCTGAAATTTTAACTCTGACAACTTTTTTATGCCTGCACGAATGTCGGTATTTTAGCTAACGAAAGTTTTTCGGCGTTATTCAGTATCGGCGAGCTTCGAAACGACTATCGAGGAGCACCACAAACTTCATAAGACCTCGAATACTACACAGATAATACCTGCGGGGGTTGCCGAGTCAGGAAAAGGCGCGGGATTTAGGGTCCCGTCCCGTAGGGGTTCGTGGGTTCAAATCCCACCCCCCGCATGTCGATCTGTTTAATTGGAGACGTGATACTGTTCTTTTGTGCGCAATAATGTGTCGACGCGACTGGAGAGTTTACAGGATCTTTGCACTTACGGAAAATCTTATATTTTCCGCAGCAGACATATAATGAGGCGGGTAAGGTCGGGGCGCTGTGCCCCCCTCCGTCCGAAACGATGAGGCCTCCCTGAGGAGGGTGGGATGGAGTAGGACGGGGCCGCCGTTTAAAAACCTAAATCTAAAACCTCTCTTTCAGAACTTTTATTTTGGGCTTTATTACATTGTAGTATTCGTCTACATTTCTCTCGTATTTGTTGAATATGGCACCAGCAATAAAATCTGCTGCTTGCAATCCTGGGCGAGTCTGTGACGACTCGTGAGAAATTGTAATCAATGGCTCTATAATTCCAAAATTATTGCAAACCTCTTTAATTTTATGCTCAATATATCTATTAAAATTTCTAATATCATTTTCATTTGATAAAAACTTATCGACAATAACTTGGATTTTGGATCTGTAGTGTAAAGGTAAAACCTCGACGATGAATCCAGTTATGTAATTGTATAATATTTGCTGCTTGTTACGAAGG
>CAYXDX010000002.1:0-49608 GCA_964463865.1 uncultured archaeon
GTTCAGCGACGAAAAATCTTAGCTGTGCTCCCTTTTGCGGTGCGAAAGTTTTAAGTCCTTCGAACAAAAGATACATCTAAGTTCGATACCTCGAACTTAGAGGTGAGGTAGTGAGCAAGAAAGAAAAGGTCCTCAAAAAGCTAAAGAAGGAAATCAGAGCAGGAGTATACTCTTACCTCGTCCTGAAATTCTTGGAAAAAGGCGAGCTTCACGGATACGCAATAAGAAAGTCTTTTGAAAAACTAACTTCCGGAAAGTTCGTTCCGAGTGAGGGAGCATTGTATGACATCCTGAAGAGTTTGCAGAGGCAGGGTCTGATAGAGAGCTTCTGGGTCGTCGATACGAGACCGAGAAAGTGTTACAGACTCACCGAACTGGGGAAAGAGGTTCTGAAAGAGTTGAACTCGGAAGTCAACCTCGTGAGCGAGGCAATCGAAAAGGTTAAAGGAGGTGAGGAGTCGTGGACGAGTTAGAGGTGATTATTTCAGCGATTGTGCTGTTCGTGGGAATTCTTACGTTCGCTTTCAGGAACACGCCGAACCCTTACGTTGGCGTTAGAATTGGATACACTTACCTCTCGAAGGAAGCCTGGAGAAAGGCGAACACCTTCGCTGGAATATATTGCACGGCGATGGGAATTACGCTGCTCGCGTTTTCTATGCTTTTGAACCCTCCCAGAACTATTTTTCTTGCAGTCCTGCTGACCCTGTCGTCGATTCTTGCGATTCAGAGCTACAGAATTGCGAAGGAGACCTACGAAAAGGAAGACTTGTCGTCTCCGATAAAAGAGGCGAAACCGATGGAAACCGTAAAGGTAAAGCCCTACTTACTCGCCCAGGTGGTCCCAATAGCCATATACTTGATCCTCGCAACTACGCTGTGGGATACGCTTCCGGACAGAGTTGCGATACACTTCGATTTGAGCGGAAAGCCAGACAGCTACGCTGACAAGTTTACCGGAGCGCTCGTTTTACCCCTCGTCTCCATGACGATTGTGCCGCTGATATCCGCTCTTGCGTCAAGGGAGCCGACGATCGTTCGTTTTCCTATGCATAGCGGTCAGCAAACGATTTTCGTGCTCCTCGTTGGCATGCAGCTCTTCATCGTCGCAGTCATGTCACTTGTGTTGCTTTACAACGCTGGCGTCGTGTTCAGCAATCTGATCGTGTGGCTCGCGATGGGTTTCATAACGTTTTTACTCGGCTGGACCGCTTGGATCTGGAAAGTTTACAGGCAAAAACAATAAAAATAATATTTTTAGTGAAGCCTTTACGAGAAATATCTCTTCAACAGACCTCTGAGAGCTTCCGCATGCCTGTGCTCGTCTCTTGAAGCTTCGTCCCAGATGTCGTGAGCTTCGTCTATTCCGAGCTCCTTCGCCTTTAAAGCCACTTCCCTCTTCCACTTGTTCGCTTTCATCTCTCCTT
Source organism: uncultured archaeon (assembly GCA_964463865.1). Lineage (GTDB taxonomy): Archaea > Halobacteriota > Archaeoglobi > Archaeoglobales > Archaeoglobaceae > Ferroglobus. Next base: position 1,428 of record CAYXDX010000002.1, read on the forward strand.
CGAGCATGTATTCCAGGCTCTCCTTCAGCGTGGGCTTTATCATTCCGTTCAACTCCGCAAAACGAGCCGCGTGGTAGGCTTCGTCCATAGCTATGCTCCTCAAAACTGCAGCTATCTCTGGATAACCTTCCCTTTCAGCCTGCCTCGCAATGGCCAGATACAGACCGACTTCCATCGTTTCTCCTCTGAACTCGTTGTTAACTGCCTCTTCAAGCTCAGTTCCTTTCGTCGCACCGATTTTGTTTCTGTTCTCGCCGAACTCCACCATGGTCTATTACTCTCCTCTTGTTTCATATAAATCTTACGGTTAGATACTAATCTAACCGATAAGTTTATAACTAACGGAGGAGTATAGAGAGTGTGCTCAGACTCGATGCGAGCAAACTGAAAATTCTCGAATTACTGCGAAAACCGATGACAGTGACCGAGTTAGCTAAGAGGCTGAACCTCAGCAAAGCGACGATATCGCACCACCTAAAGGCTCTTGAAAGAGCCGGTCTGGTCAAAGTTTCGTCGATAGAAATCGAAAGAAATTTTATAAAAAAGTATTATATTTCTGTGCTGTTCTCTCCAGAAGTTCTTTTCCCGCAGGAAAGTGAAATACTGAGCGACTTCAAGCCGAGTCGAGAAGAATTCTTAAGGACTCTGCTTAGACTCGTTAACGTCGCTAACCTCGACAATTCTCTTATTCTTAAAAAAATCGGCTTCGACGTTGGATACTTCGTCCTCGCAAACGAAGTCGAGGATCCTAAGGAGTCCTTGGCCAAGCTGTGGGAGGAGTTCAAGCTCGGAAGCGTCGTCGAGGTCAGCGAAAGCAGGTTTGTGGTGGAAGACTGTTACAACTGCGCTGGCCTGCCCGACATCGGTAGGCCTTACTGCAAAATCGACGAGGGGATAATAGAGGGAGTTCTCGCGAAGAAGACCGGGAAGCGGTTAGAGGTCAGAGAGGTCAAGTGCTGGGGAACTGGCCACGAAGTCTGCGAATTTGAAATAAACGAAATTTAGAGCTCATCTTCTCCAAGCTTCGGCACCTTTCCGTCTCTCCTCGGAACGAAGTTGCTGAACTTGGCCGGGAAGCCCACGACTTTGTAAACTTTATCGTAATACGCCTCGCAAACGATCTCGTCGACTTCTGGGACTTCTCTGACTGCAGCGAAGGGGACGTCTTTGAGAAGGGTCTCAAGTTCTTTAACGCTCATTTTCCCGATTTTCTCGGCGATTTCTCTCCTCAGCTCGTCGCACATTCGTATTCTTTCTTCGAACGACAGGTTTTCGCGCTCCAATCCGAGTTTTTCGCAGAAGAGCTTCCAGAAGTGGTCTTCGTCGAGTATTCCCACGGAAACGTATCCGTCTCTCGCTCTGTAGATGTCGTAACCGGGGTTCGTAACGAAGTCCTCAGCTACGCTCATACCGTTTAGAATTCTCGACGTGTGGAGCGGTATCGACGCTAAAGCCGAATCGAGCATGCTCAGGTCTATGTAGCACCCCTCTCCGGTCTTCAGCTTCCTCACGTAAGCCGCCAGGATTGAGATTGCCGAAAACATCGCAGAAGCGAAGTCCGAAAGCTGAACGTTTGGATCCACTGGTTTTCCAATTCTCTTTCCGGAAACGTGGCAGATTCCTGCCAAACCGACGACGTTTATGTCGTGCACAGGCCTGCTCTCTTTCTGCCCCAAACCGGATATCGAGCAGTAGATTATCGACGGATTGACTTTCTTCACGCTCTCGTAATCCACTCCGAGCCTCCTGGCCACTCCGGGTCTGAAACCCTCGACTACGACGTCGCTCTTGGACGCGAGGTCGTAAAATTTATTTCTATCCTCTTCCTCCTTCAAATTCAGAACTACACTCTTTTTATTTCTGTTAAGCGCCGCGAACATTTCGCTTCGATACCTCATCGGATCTCCAGTCGGGGGCTCTATTTTGATGACCTCTGCCCCCAATTCTGCCAAAATCTGCGTGCAGTATGGCCCAGGATAAAAGTAAGCGAGTTCGAGAACTCTCATTCCTTCGAGCATGTGAAGAAGAGTTTGCGGGAAGTTAAAAATTCTGCGAAATCTCACTCAAAAATTCGTCCGAAGACATCACCTTGAGACCCACGAGCTTGTATTTCTCAACGATGAACTCGTGAAGTTCCCTCCTGTTCGAAGCGCAGCAGTCCTTTAAAATCACGGCTTCGAAGTTGTTGCTTATCGCATCCAAGGCCGTGGCTAAAACACAGACGTGAGTGTTTACCCCGGCTATCGCAACCTTCTCGACCCCGTATTCCCTCAAGATCAGGTCTAAGTCCGTTCTGAAGAAAGCACTGAACCTCTTCTTCTCCAGAACTATATCTCCCTTCTCCGGCTTCAACTCGTCTAAAACCTCTACCTCTTCGCTTCCCCTCAGAGCGTGCCTTTTCATGTATCTGAAGAGCCAGTCTCTCTCCGTGTAGCTGTCGTTCGCGTAGACCACGAGGTTTCCGGAGTTCCTAACTTTCTCCGCGACCTCTCTTATCTTCGGAATTATGGCGAGCTGATCCTCGTTAAAAAATGGTTTGTTCCCCTTTATCATGTCGACGATTATCAGAGCGATCATCAGACTTTCCTCTTGTCAATCACTCTTTTAGCCTTTCCTTCGAATCTCGGCAACGTCTCGGGATCGACCACTTCAACTACGGGCGTGACGTTCAGGTAGCTCTTGAGGGTCTCGGTAACCTTCTTCTGAACGACGTCGTATCCGACCTTGTCTTTGAACTCGGGATTGATCTCCACGAGAACTCTCATAACGTCCAGACCCGCGTCGTCCCTCTCGAGGACAATCTGGTAGTGCTCGCTCACCTCTTTAACCTGCATCAGCGCGTATTCGACCTGACTGGGGAAGACGTTCACACCCCTAACTATGAACATGTCGTCAGCCCTGCCGACTATTCTGTCTATTCTCGGGTGCCACCTCCCGCAGTTGCACTTCTCCTCGATGATCGACGTTATGTCACCTGTCCTCCACCTTATCATCGGCAGAGCTTCTTTACCGAGAACCGTAACGACGAGCTCACCTTTTTCTCCTTCTCCGAGTCTCTCTCCGGTTTCGGGGTCTATGACCTCTATTATGAATATGTCGCTCCAGAAGTGAATCCCCGCTTTTTCGTGGCACTCCGTAACTACCGGTCCGCTGATTTCCGATGTTCCGTAGACGTTTATCGCGTCGATGCCAGTTTTATCCTCTATCCTCTTCCTCGTTTCCTCGCTCCACGGTTCGGCTCCGAAAAATCCAAGCCTCAAGTTCGTGTCGTCTTTAATGCTCACGCCCATTTTTTCCGCGTATTCCGTCAGGTAAACCATGTAACTCGGAGTGCAACAGATTACCGTCGTGCCAAGGTCTCTCATCAGCTCGATCTGTCTCTGAGTGTTTCCAGAAGAGGCAGGAACGACCGTAGCCCCAATTTTCTCGGCCGCGTAGTGAAAACCGAGACCTCCGGTGAAGAGGCCGTATCCGTAAGCGTTCTGAATCACGTCTTCTTTCCTGACTCCGGCAGAATACATCCCTCTCGCGAGGCTCTCGGCCCAGAGGTCCAAATCTGAGAACGTGTATCCCGTGACCGTCGGCTTTCCGGTCGTTCCGCTCGAAGCGTGCACCCTGACTACCTGGGACAGCGGAACCGCGAACATTCCGTAGGGGTAGTTGTCTCTCAGGTCCTGCTTCTTAACGAAGGGTATTTTTTCGAGGTCTTCAAGAGACCTGATGTCGTCCGGTTTCACGCCAGCCTCGTCGAACCTCCTTCTGTAAAATTCGGAATATCGGTAAGCAAATTCTACAGTTTGCCTGAGCTTCTTCTCCTGTAAAGCTCTCAGCTCTTCCTTACTCATCTTTTCTACAACTGGGTTCCAGAACAACCTTTTCACCTCCAATAATTTATTGTTACGAATTACATTGTAAGATCTATAAATAACTTACTGTGTATGTTGTAAAATAAATGGGTTTTTTAGTCAAAGTTTGTCAACTACTTGACGATCCTGAAAAAACCCCACCTGAATTCCACGCGTTCCGGTAAACCCCTCAAACGCTCTCGCGCAAGTCTCACCTTCTCGTCAAAGCTTTTCACTTTCGGAAAAAGTGCGTTCGCCATCGCTGGGATCGAGTAAAAGTCCAAAACAGCCTCTCTGTCGAACAAGTAAACTGCCTCACCCCTCTCAGCTCCGTAACCTTTGAGCAACTCTTCGAGCTTTACCCTGTCGAAAACGACCCTGTGCTTCAGTCCGAGTTTTTTCAGCGCATCCTCACGGCCGTCAAAAAAGCCGATGAGGTACGAGCCAGCTACAATTCCACCCTCCCTCACAACCCTCAGCGCCTCGTCGAGCGACCTTTCGGCGTCCGGGATTAAGAATATCGTGGCGTTAAACACCACCGAGTCAAATCTCGAATCCTTAAACGGCAGGTTGGATGCGTCGCCAACTACGACATCCTCAATCAGTCCTCTCGCTTTTCTGACCATTTCTTTCGACACGTCCAGACCGACGACGTTCTTCATAACCTTTCCGAGAATACCCGTTCCGCATCCGACGTCCAAGCAGAACCCTTTAACGCCGGAGAACTCCACGAGGTCTCTCGCGAGTCTTTCGAAAAATCCGTATTTCCTTTCGAAGTCGTCGTAGTTCGTGACGCTCGCGTCGAAGTTCTTACTTATCATCGTTTTTATGCTTCCACCGGCTATCGACGGCATGAATATAACTTCGTCGTCGTCCGAAAGCGTGATCTTCTCAAGCTCGTCTTTTTTGACGATCCTTCCGTTAACGGAGACTATGTAGAATTCTATCGCGTCGAACTCTTCTTTAGCGTGCGGGAACTTATTCTTCAACATTTCAATAAGCTCGTCAAAGCTTACCTCTCTCTCAAGCTTAACCCCGACCTCTTTTCCCACCTTCAGCCTCAGTTCCCCGAAAAACTTGAGTTTCATAATTGAACACTTTCACGGAGCGTAAAAAGTTATCCTTTTGTCGAGGAACCTTTGCGGTCTTTTCAGGAACTCTCTCCTGTCCTTTATCGAAACCCCCCTCGTTATGGCTACCTGAATCGCTCCGGACATTCTGACGTCGAAAAAGTTTCCAGCCGACTGAAAGCCCACGAGCCTGTTTTCGTCGAAATACGCTACTCTGACGAAATTTCTCCCTCTAAAGATCTCTCGTTCTCCTTCAGCTTTGCCGATCGAGAGCATGGGCGTTCTGACTTTCTTTATCGTGGACACCCTGATAGATCCGCTGTGCTCAACCTCCTTTCCGACCATGTTCATTCCCGCCACCTTCCCCTGCTGAACGGCACTTATCCAAGATCCGACCACCCTCCTCTCTCCGAACACGTCTGGAGCCTCTGCAACGTCTCCGGCAGCGAACACGTCCTCTCTCGAAGTCTCCATTCTTTCGTTAACGACCACGCCCACGTTAACGTCGACGAACGAATGCGCTAAGTCCGTTCGCGGTCTGACGCCAGTGGACAAAATCACGATGTCTGCAGGAAAATCTCCCCAGTTGCTCGTGGAAATACCTCTGACTCTGTCCTCCTCCTGATGGCCGTATATCTCCTCGACCCTCTCCCCGGTGTATACCTCCACGCCCATGGACTTGTATTCCCTCTCGACGACCTCGGCAACCTCCGGATCTGCCACTCCCGGAAGAATTCTGTCCATCAACTCGAAAACGGCCACGTCGATCCCCATCTCCCTGAACGTCTGAGCTACCTCCAACCCGATCGGACCCGCTCCGATCACCGCAGCCCTCTTGCAGCCGTGCCTATTCACGAATTCGAGAATTTTTCTGACGTCTTTTATCGTCCAGAAAGTAAACACGCCTTCGAGGTCGACTCCTTTTATCGGAGGAACGAAGGGTTTTGAGCCGGCGGCGATTAAGAGTTTCTCGTAACTCAACGTCGTCTCTTTTCCTTCAGCCGTTCTTACGAGAACTTCTCCGTCGTGAATTTTTTCGACAGTTCCTCTCAGGAAATTTATCCTGTTTCTCAAAAAAAAGTTTTCGGACTTTATGCTCAGCTTTTCGATACTCGCCTCTCCGCCAAGGTATTCCGCAAGATAAACCCTCGTATACGGGTCTTCTTCCGAAACCACAGTTACTTCTCCCTTTTCGTCGAACTTTCTTATCGTTTGAGCAGCAGAAAGTCCTGCAGCACTACCTCCAACGATTAAATACATCGAAATCACCAAAAAATTGAGAATTACCTTTTGACCTGCCTTATCGCCTCAAGATATCGATCTATCGACTTCTTTTTAATTCTCTGATCAGCCTCCTTAACCTCCACCCAGTCTATCGCCTTGGTCTTACAGAACTTCACGCACATCGGGTCTCCGTTACAGAGGTCGCACTTTATCGTCTTGCCGGTCACCGGGTCCACGAGCGCTCCGCCGAACGGACAGGCAAGAACGCAGCTCCTACAACCCATACACTTGTCGTAGTCTATGAGCTTCGCTCCGGTGTTCGGATCCTCGTAGATGGCGGAAACCGGACACACGTCCATGCACACCGGATCTTCACAGTGGACGCAGACGGTCGGCAGCTCTATCGCGTTCAGCGGATCTCTTATGACGACGATTCTCGACCTGTATGGGTTTATGACGTTCTCGTGCGTCAGCGAGCAGACGATTTCGCAGTCCCGACAACCGGTGCACTTTTCTGGATCGATCAGAAACATCTTCATTCAGGCCACCTCCGGGAAGTTCGGCTTTGGCTCTTCTATTCCAAGCTTTTCGAGAGTTTCCTTCTTCGGAATTCCGTTTTCGTCCCACCCGTGTTGTCTGTAGTATTCGTCGAGCATTTTCTCGTATTTCTCCCTGTCGAGTTTCCTTCCCTTCATGAACGGCAAACCTCTCGGTGCTGGCTCCCTGAAGTATCTCTCATATGGATAATCGTCTTTCCTGCTCATGCCGTTCATGACGTTGAACATTCTCTCGATGGTGTAGTTTCTCTCTCCGATCGTTATCAGGTCTTCCTTCGTGAACTCGAGCCCCGTGGCATATTTTATTATCTTGACGTATTCGTCGTACGACGGGGCGTGCGGCGCGTTAAAGACGGAGTGGAACTTGCAGATCCCGAGGCTGTCAACGACGTTGAAGTAAACTTCGTACCACCAGACGAGAATTCCTTTCGTCTCGTAAGCCGTGAAGTCGTTTTCGATCTCGTATCCTATCAGCTTCTTCAGAAAGTCTTTCGGAAGCTGGAAGAGGTCTATTGCCGGTCGGCTCCTCAAGTGGTCTGCCCCTCTTGTCGAAGTCGCTATACCCAAGGCGAAGCTCGGAACGCCTCTCTCGTCAGTGTGTAAGTTCGGCTGACCTTTCACGTGGTTTAAGTAATAAGCTGTCTCCTCCCCGAGGATCTTTATCGCCTCTTTCGGCCCCCTCGCGAGAACGTCGCCGATACCCTCTCTGTTGACGATCATCTCCGCGAGCCTTAAAACGGCTTCTTTGTCGCCCCATTCGAGCTTGAAGCCTACGTCCTCCTCAGTCAGGTAGCCTCTCTGGTAGAGTTCGAAAGCCCACGCCATCATTGCTCCGAGTGAAAGGTTGTCAATTCCCCACCTGTTGCAGAGCTCGTTACCCTTGATCACGAACTCCCAGTCGTAAACGCCCACGAGAGTTCCAAATGTTCCCATCATCGTGTATTCCGGTCCCTCGTTGACCAAACCTGCGAACTTTCCTTTTTCGATCTTTACTCTGTGTCTGCAGTGCACCGAACAGCCGACGCAGGCGGTGTGCTTTACGCTGTATTCGAGCAGATTTTCGGCTTCGAGCGGTCTTCCTTCTTCTCCCGGCGTGTTGAACTGCCAGTTGAGTGTCCCTATGAATCCGGTAGTGTAGGACACATCGTATAAGAGCGGCGTTCCGAGTTTGCTCAGAGTCTTTGCCCACTTCGTGCTCAGAATTTGTTTGTTCAGCTCCATGCAGTATTCCAAGAACTTTTCAACGTCGTAAACCTCGAGATCGAGCCCTCCGCTCGCAACTATCGCCTTTAAGTTCTTAGATCCCATCACCGCTCCAGTTCCACCTCTCCCTCCGGCATTCTTTACGTTGTTCATAACGTTCGCGAATGCGACCATGTTCTCTCCCGCTTTCCCTATGACCATGCACTCCGCTCTCTCGTCCCCCACTTCCTCCTTGATCACCCTCTGCGTCTCGTATGTGTCGAGCCCCCAGAGGTGGGAAGCGTCTTTAATCTCGATTTCTCCGTCCCTCACGTATAGGTATACGGGTTTTTCTGCCCTCCCCCTTATTATCAGGTGGTCGAATCCGGCAAACCTCAGTTCCGCTCCGAAAGCACCGCCCATGTTAGCGTCTCCAACTCCTCCGGTTAGCGGGCTTTTAGCGGCGATGTGCGTCCTCGAAGCTCCCAAAGCTGGCATACCGCAGAGCAGACCGACGCCGACAGCGAGGATGTTTTCAGGATCGAACGGCTTCACTTCCGGCGGAACGTTGTTGTATATGTAGAACCAGTTAATCCCCCTGCCTCCAAGGTGCCTCTTTCTGAGTTCGAGCGGTATGTCCCTTACGACGACTTTCTTCTTGCTCAAGTCCACGAACGCGACCTTTCTGCTCAGCATGATCCCACCTAAGCCGGCCCCTGAACCTTGGGCTGATCCTCGTCGACCCACGAAATCCTCCACTTCGAACCGCAGTGCGGACAGGTAGCTGTTTCCGAGCCCTTGGGAACTTCGAACCTCTTCCTACAATTCAAACACCTCGCCTCGCCCATCACCTCACCCCACGGTAGTGTATCCACCGCTGACGCTGAGAACCTGCCCGGTAATGAACTCCGACCTATCCGAAGCGAAGAACAAGACGGCGTTGGCGATGTCTTCCGGTAACCCGAGCCTTCCTCTCGGATATGCTTTTACGAGCTTCTCCTCTCCGCCGACGCTCTTTAAGAACTCTTCAACTCCAGGAGTTTTCGTTATTCCCGGAGATACGCAGTTGACGGTAATGTTGAACTTCGCCACTTCCTTTGCCAGAGCTTTGCTGAACGCTATTATTGCACCTTTAGCACCCGAATAAACCGCTAAGAACGGCTCACCTATCCTTCCCGCGTCGCTGACGATGTTGATTATCCTCCCGTATTTCTTCTCGATCATGTCTTTTATCACGGCGTGCGTGCAGTGGAGGACTCCGTAGAAGCATATCTTTATGTCTTTCTCCCAGTCATCCGGAGTCGTGTCCTTGAAGAGCTTGGTCGTCCAGTATCCGGCGTTGTTTACGAGTATGTCAACCGTTCCGTAAACGTTCTTTATTTCGTTGACCATCCGAACGACATCGTCGTATTTCGTGACGTCCGCTCCAATACCGTAAGCTTCCCCGCCAGAAGATTTTATCTCCTCGGCCGTCTTCTTCGCCCCCTCCTCGTTAACGTCGTTTATCACGACTTTAGCACCTTCCTTTGCGAAAGCTTCCGCTATCGCTCTTCCGATTCCTCTCGCGGCTCCTGTAACGAGAACGACCTTTCCCTCGAACTCCATATCATCACCTTACATTACATTGTAAAGTAAACTATTTAAAATTAACTCAACAAAGTAAAGTAACGTCCGGGTTAAATTTTAAACTCCTTATCGCCGAAGTTACGCGTAATGAAAGGAGTCCTCAGGGACGGCTTGGTCGAAGTAAATTTCTCTCAGAGGTTGCTTTCAAGGAGGTTCGGGAAAGAGAAGGGTTCAAAATTAGTCCTGACGATCGAGGAAGCCGCTTACCTTTCCTCGAAGGGAACTCTTGAGGTCTGGAGAGACGAGGAAAAAGTCGACGTCGTTGAATTGCTCAAGAGTGCAAACTTGACGAAATACTTCGTTTTCGAGAGGTTGAGAGATAGCGGAAGAAAGCTTGCCTTCGATGACTTCGAAGAATACGTTCCGGTTAGTGAGAGTCAGATTTTGAGTTTCGAAGATCTCGAAAGACTTGCGGGAAAGAAAATTGCCGTGGTCGACGAGGAGAGCGACGTAACGTTTTTTAGAGTTATGAAGTTCGACGAATTCGGAAAGCACGAAGAGGAGATCGGAGAGATCGTCGGAAAAATATGCGGCGAAAGAGTCATGACGAAGAATACCGAAATTTTTTCCAAGTATTTTTACGGAACGGAAAAGAGCGGGTTCGTTGCTCTGTCCCCTGTGGAATCTTTATACCTCGCCGAAAAAGGTGTTCTGAAGCTCGAAAACGGTAGTTTGGAAGAACTAAGGAGGCTCGTTAGTGAGGAACTTTACTTGGTTTACAGGGATTTGAGAGAGAGAAAGTTCATGGTGAAAACGGGTTTTAAGTTCGGAAGCGACTTCAGAGTCTACGAAGCTGTAAGGAGCGTTAAGGAGCTCACACACTCGAAGTTCCTCGTAAAGTTGAGAGAGAAGGTCAGCATGAGAGAACTCGCCGGAGACACGAGGCTCGCGCAGAGCGTTAAGAAGAAGATGATATACGCGAAGGTTGAAAGAGGAAAGCCGAAGTATATCTTGGTGGAGAGGGTTAAAATTTAACTCTCTTCGGTCGGAGAATAAACGACGGCAAGGGTTCTGACGACGCCGACGGAGATTAGAAGTATCGAAAAAGCTATCAGAGTCTCCCAGCTGTAGTGCCTCGTGTAGAGGATAAGGAAGAGTTCCCGCAGGACGAAGACCGCTCCGAGCTCCGCCATTATGCTGAGCTTCACCCTCCTGTGCTCGATGTAGCTCGTGAACATCCTTATCAGCTCTATCAGGACGAAGAACGTGAGCACGTCGACTATCAGCTCGTTAAACCGACTTCTTTCGAGCGTAAGTGCGACGTCTTTCAGCTGAAGAACTATCGAGAGCGACTCTTCAAACAGCAGAACGACCATTACTAAGGCCATTAAGATTACGAAAGTTTCGTAGATCCTTTCGAGAGCGTTGAACAGCTTGCTCTTCACGAGCACAGAATGTTCCGGTCTGCTAAAGAGCTTTACCCCGATAATAAAACCTGACAATTATCCCGAGCACGTAAAGAGAGGAAGAGATGTAAAAGAGCGTCAGGTGAGCAGAGCCTTTGAAGAGAGCGAAATCGAGGACGAAGAGCGACGTGGCTGCGTGTATCATCGTGCTCGAAACGTCCCTCCTCACGCTCAGTAAGAGAAGCGACGACGACGCGATGGCAGAAAGCGTGAGCGAAAGCCGGTAGTCGAATCCGAGAGTTAAGACGAACGCGCCAAGAAGAATTAACGCCACGGGTAAAGCGCGCTTCACTCTACGCATCGCCACGCACATCGGCATGAGAACTACAAGGAGGAACACGATAGGAGACGCGAGAGAGTTCATTTCGTCTACAAAGCTGGCGTAATGCAGAGCTTTCCACTCCTCCGAATAGCTGACCGTGTAATACGCGATGGAGAAGATCAGGAGAGTGGAAAGCGCTAAGAACGTCGCGAGCGTCAGCTTCATCACGCTATCCATACGCGTGAACCCCCGGAGCGATATACGTCAGAAGAAACGTAAATACCAGCGAGAGGAACGCGGAAGTGTTGATGATCCTGTAGTATTTTCCGGAGACTCTCGCGTGGAGGTAGGCGGTGTATAAAGTCCACAGCATTAAGGAGGACGAAACTTTCGGGTCCCACCACCAGTTCTCCCCCCAAGCCTCGAGCGCCCACGGATATCCGAATATCAGACCGAGAGTGAGGAACAAGTATCCGTGCCTCGTGAATCTGTATTCGTCACCCTTAGCGACGGCTGAAGAGAAAGCGTGCAGGAAGAACGCATACGAGAGAAACAGGAGTGGCGGGTGGATCCACATGTAGACAGAGTTGTAGTAAAACCTCGCTCTCGCGACGTAAAACTGAAGATACGCCGGATCGAAAAGTTCGAGCTCCCTCCTCAACTCTGGCAAAGGATCCGACGGATTCTGAAAGGGCAGTATTAGAACGAGCATCGTCAGAAGTAGGAGCTTAGAAACTTCCTTAGGTTTCCCCTTTACCGCTGGTAAAATTATCGTCGAAAGAAAGAACCAGAAAAACAGCTTTTCGTTCTCGATCCAGAACGGCGGGTAGAACTGGACGGAAACTCCGTCGAAGACGACTTTGGCTTCGCCCCAGAACGCCACCTGAACTGCAACAAGATACGCGAACGCGACCACTACGGAAACCACGAAGGCTTTTTCGAAGCCATCCCTAAACATGGAAAGTATGAGAAGAGTCAGCGAGACTATCAGGAAGTAATTCACGTAGCCGAAGAGTTCGTAAGTCATGTTTCGCCCATCAGCAGCTTTTCGTAGAGCTCCTGAGTCATGATCTCGTGCGCCTCCAATCCGGCCATTTCGACGTCCATCCCCATGGCGATGGCGAGAAGCTGAGCGTAGTGTATTACGGGAATTCCGAAGGTTTTCCCCATTTCCGCGAGCTCTTTCTGTCCGGTGTCGAACTGGAACAGGCACAGAGGACAGATGACGACTATCGCGTCGACTTCCGCTTCTTTTATTCCCTCAAGCTTCATTTCAAGCAGTTCCCTCGAGACGTCGGTGGCGGCAGCTCTTACACCCCCTCCACCACCGCAGCACATCAGCTTTCTCCTGTATTCCACGCTCTCAGCTCCGAGAACCTCGACGAGCTCGTCGAGAATTCTCGGTCTTTCCGGAGAGTCGAAACCCTTCTTTTTGGCTGGTCTGAAAAAGTGGCAACCGTAGTGCACGGCCAACCTCAGGTTCAACCTCTTCGATATCCTCTTTTTTATCTCTTCCAGCCCAACGTCCCTATACAAAAATTCGGCTACGTGCCTGACTTCCTTACCAACTTCGCTTCCGACCTCGCTTAAAGTCGTGAAGCAGCCGTTACAGGCAGTCATTATCGTATCGTCGCTCAGACTCAGATTTCTCTTGGCTACCTCTCTCCACATCTCCTCGCTAACGGATCTGCTTATAGCCGGAGCTGGACAGCACGAAGAACCTTCGAGCGGCTTTAGATCTATCCCGAGAGCGTCGAAAATGTAGTAAACGCTCTTCTCTATTCCCGGATACCTGTTGTGAATGAGACAGCCGGGAAAAAACTTCAATCTACCACCCCTTTCGTGAACTTCTCTACTATGCTTCTGACTTCCTCCTTCGCCTCTTCGCTAAACTGAGCGTGGTAAACCGGCAAACCCAACTTTCTCCTCAGCTCGACGTGTTCCTCCTTTGCTGGAACGAGAGCCGCGAAGTTTTTCAGAAATTCGAAAGCGTTGGAAAGTCTTCCGGGTAAACCTTTTTCTCTGACGAGCTTTCTCCTCGCCTCCAAGAGCGTGTCGGTTATCTCGATACCTCTCGGACACCTCTCCTGACAGGCGTAACAGGTCGTGCAAAACCAGATTTCGTCCCTCTCGCTAACCTCCTTGCCGTTCGACAGGTATTCCGCGATGATCTTTCTCGTGTTTAAAGCCGTCACCCTCCCGGAGGGGCAGCTCGCGATACACGTTCCGCACTGAATACACGAGTTCAGCTTTACCATCCTCACTCAAGTCTCTTCGTCCACTATTAAATGTATCGAGAAAGTGTTAAATACGATCAATCTTAATTCTGCTGTTTGAGATGATTTGTGCTTCGTGTGGAAGGGAAAGCGAACACGCGATATGCGGCAGGTGTCTCGCGAAGAGGGAGAAGCTGATAAGACATCCTGGAGTAGTCGAGATCATCTCGTGCCCGAAGTGTGGAAGGTTCAAGTTCTCCGGAAAGTGGGTCGAGATAGAGTTCGAAGAAGCGCTTGATAAAGCTATAAGCTCGAGCTTTTACGTTCATCCAGAATACGAGGTCAGAGACATCGAGTTTGACGGAGACGGGCACTTCTACAGGTTTAAAGCGAAAGGAATCGTGAGGGGAGACTACGTAGATCAAGAGGGGTTCTTCGAAGTCAAAGTTAAAAAAGAGACCTGTCAGAAGTGCAGCAGAGAGGCTGGAGGATACTACGAAGCTATAATTCAGCTGAGAGCGAAGAACAGGTCTCTTCTTGAGGAGGAAATCAGGAGGGTTTCCGAGATCATCAGCGAGGAGATCTCGTCTTCAGGAAGTGAAAGGAGCTTTCTTACGAAGGTCGAAGAGAGAAAGGAAGGTCTGGACTTTTACATTGGGGATTCGAAGGTCGCAAAAAAGGTTGCAAGGAGGATCGTGAGAGAAATGGGAGCCGAGTTCAAGGAGAGCCCGAAGATAGCCGGAAGGAAAGACGGAGTGGACGTATACAGGATGACTTACCTCGTCAGGCTTCCCGAGTATTTCCCTGGCGACGTCGTGCTCAGCAACGGAAAAATAGTGGTTGCAAAGATAAACAAAGGCTACGACGTCCTAACAGGCGAGTCCGTTCCGCTCGAAAACGTTAGAGTCCTCGTGAGGAGGAGCGAGCTCAGAAAGGGATACGTCGTGAGCGAGGACGATTACGCGATCGAGGTGCTGTCCGGAGAAGAAGTTTACGCGGTAGAAAAACCATCTTACGGAATTGGAATCGGCGAGGAGGTCTTTTTAGCGGTAATAAACGATAAGGCTTACGCGATTCCAAAGTGGATGGTGGAATGAAAGTCGTCAAGGTTCCGAAGATAAAAGCCGAGGAGGTTAGAAAGTTCGCCGAGAGGATCGGCGCCAAAGACAAAAGAAGACTCATCACTTTCGACGGTGAGTTCGTTTACATTCCCATTTACGACGGATACGAAAGCTTCTTCGAGTTTGAAGTTTTAGAGGACGAGAACCCAGTCTTTGCAAAGAATTACGACGTCAGGAGGATCGTCGCTGAAAGGATTTCAAGAGAGGTCTCCAGTGGCATCAGGTCGTTCAAAATTCTTGGAGACCTCGCGATCGTTAAACTCGAAGGAAAAGCAAAAGAGTTCGGCAAAGAGGTCGGAAAGATCATTCTGGAGACTTTTCCGAGAATTAAGGCCGTCTGGAGCGACGAAGGGAAGGAAGGTATGCTGAGGGTTCCGAAGGTCAGACTGCTGGCCGGAGAGGGTAGCGTCACGATACACAAAGAGCACGGCTGCAGGTTCAAGGTGGACGTGACGAAGGTCATGTTCAGCCTCGGAAATCAGTATGAGAAGCTGAGAGTTGCAAAGCTCGTGGAAGAAGGCGAAGTGGTTCTGGACATGTTCGCGGGCATAGGATACTTTACAATTCCGATAGCGAACCACTCCAAAGCAGGCAAGATATACGCATTCGAAGTAAACTTCGACGCTTACAGGCTTTTGCTCGAAAACGTGAGGTTAAATGGCGTCAAGAACGTCGTCGCCGTGAACATCGACTCGAGATACTCGCCGGAAAATTTTGCGGACAGAGTTATAATGGGCCACATATTCGCAGAAGACTTTATAGAGGTCGCGATAAGGACTCTCGAGGGGAAGGGTTACATTCACTACCACGAGAGCGTTCCCGAGAAAATAATCGAGCGCCCGATCAGGAGGCTTGAAAAAGCCTGCCAAAAGCTCGGAAAGAGCCTAAAAGTCCTCGGATTCAGGAAGGTGAAAAATTACGCTCCCGGGGTCGTTCACGTGGTAGTCGATGCTTATGTCAGCTGACTTGAGGCTGAGCGTTGACGACAGGAGGTTAAAAATTTACGAACTTTTGAAAGCTGGTTTAAGCGGTTCCGAAATAGCGAGGAGACTCGGAATAAGCAGGAGCGCCGTCTGGAAGTTCGTGGAAAAGCTGAGGAGCCTGGGATACGAAATCGACAGCGAATATAAAATCTTAAAAGCTCCCGACCCCTCTCCGCTCGACGCGGCGCTCTGTTCGAGGAAGCTTGGCGTTAAAGAGTTCCTGTTCTTCGAAGACGTTGGTTCGACTAACGACGTTGTGAAGGAGAACCCGAAAAGCTGCGCTCTCGCGAGGAGGCAAAGCAGAGGGAGGGGAAGGCTCGGGAGAAAGTGGTTCAGCGACGACGGTGGGCTGTATTTCTCGTTTGAGTTTCCGTTCGAGGTTCCCGTGGCTAAGGCTCACAGGGTAACCGTTTTAACAGGACTCGTCGTGGCGAGGGCTTTGAAAGACTTCGGAGCGAAGGTAAAGTGGCCGAACGACGTTTTGATCGATGGGAAAAAGGTGTCTGGAATCCTCTGCGAACTCGTTGGTGAAGAACTTTCCGCGAGAATAATAGTCGGCGTTGGCGTAAACGTGAGGAACGAGATTCCAGTAGAACTTAAAGATCGCGCCACGAACCTCAGCCGCTTTGGTGTTAGCGTGACGGATGTGTTTTGCAGATTCTGTGACGAGTTCGAGAGGGTCGTTAAGCTCAGCTGGGAAAACGTTCTGGACGAGTGGAGGAGTTTGCTCGACACCGTGGGAAGAGAGGTGGAGGTGAGGGTTGCGGGAGAAGTGTATAGAGGAGTCGTCGTTGGAGTAGACGGTGAAGGTGCGCTGTTAATCGAGAGCGACGGAAAGGTCGAGAGAGTTTTCAGTGGCGAGTGCTTTTACTTGAGGTGATAGGTTTAAATATTACCTGCTCGAAAACTACTTCGGGTGAACGGCATGGGGCTCATAGACAAGATATTCGGAAAGCAGGAAAGTATAAGCGTTGACGATTACGAGGAGCTCGACCTCAGCGAATACGAAGCCGAGCTTACCGAAGGAGAGACTTACATAAAGGTAGCGGAAGTAACAGGGCTGAACGACGTTCCCGAAATAAGGAGGCAAGTTTACGACGGTAACATCGTCATAGCCGAAATAACGTTCATAAAGCACGACAAACTGACGCTTGACAGAATAATAAAGGACCTGAGGCAGCTCGCGGAAGACGTCGGTGGAGACATAGTCGGGCTCGGAGAGGACTACATCATAGTCACACCACTGGGAATAAAAATCGACAGGAACAAGATAAGAGGAGTAAGGACATGATTCCCTGCCCGATTTGTGGTAGGGAGATAAAGCTTCTGACGGCTTTTTACGACACGCCTTACGCCGGAAAGATTCTAATCACGACGATTTCGTGCGACTGCGGATTTAAGCACTCGGACGTGTTTATAGGCGAGTTTAAAGACCCCGTGAGGTTTACTCTGAAGGTCGACAAGAACAACCTGTTCACGAAAGTCGTGCGATCTGCCTCCGGAACCATAAGAATTCCAGAGCTTGGACTGTCGATGGAGCCCGGTCCGGCGAGTCAGGGGTTTATAACGAACGTCGAAGGCGTCCTAATGCGATTCGAGGACATAGTCGAGATGGCCAAGAGGTGGAACAGCGACGACAAGGAAAAGGTCGAAAGGTGCGAATACATCCTCGAGAGGCTCAGAGCTGTTAGAGAGGGTAGCGAAAGCGTAACCATAGTCGTCGAGGATCCGTTCGGAAACAGCACCATTATAAGCGACGAGGCTTTTATGGAAAAACTGACGAGCGAAGAGGCTTCGAAACTAAAAACTGGACTGACGATCGTCGACATAGTGGGAGAGGAGACTCTCAAGAGCTTGGAGTAACTTTTCGAAGTTTTTCGGGAAAAAATTTAGCTCACAAAACTCCACAGCTTTTCTCGAATGAGGCTTAAGTTTTTCGGAGAACTCGGAATGAGGATTGGCAGAAACGTCGAGTTCCACGTGTCCGGGCCGATCACTTTTAAAGAGCTCGTGGAAGCGCTTAAAGAAAAGTTCCCGCACGCTAAAGAAGAGTTCGACGCGATAGAATTCTACATAGTCTCCGTTAACGGAAGGATCGTCAAAAAAGACGAGCTTGAGGAGATCACGCTTTCGGACGACGACGAAGTTATATTCATGTTCTGGGCAGCCCTCTAACGCAAACTTTTAATCCTGCCGAGAGAATTCGGAGTCATGCGAACGATATTCTGGGAAAACGACGCGGTTAAGTTAATCGATCAGACGAAATTGCCCGAGAAGTTCGAAGTTCTCGTGTGCAAAAGGGTTGAGGAGCTTGCCGACGCGATCAAGAGGCTCGCGATCAGGGGCGCTCCCGCCTTAGAGGCTGCCGGCGCTTACGGCGTAGCTTTGGCGACTCGCGAAAAAGACTTCTCTTCCGTCGACGAGTTGAAGGAGCACGTGAAAAAGGCAGCGAAAATTCTGTCCTCGACGAGGCCGACGGCCGTGAACCTCTTCGTGGGTATAGAAAGAGTTCTGAACGCCGCTCTGAAGGGCAAAACAATAGAAGAAGTGAGAGAGCTCGCTTTAAAGGAGGCTGAAAGAATCGCGGAAGAGGACGTTAGGAGGAACAAGCTCATAGGCAGCCACGGAGCGAAGCTCATAGAAGACGGCGACACCGTGCTTACGATCTGCAACACAGGTAGGCTCGCCACGGTGGACTGGGGAACGGCTCTCGGAGTGATAAGGAGCGCCGTGGAGGAGGGTAAGAGCGTTAAAGTCATCGCATGCGAAACAAGGCCGCTCAATCAGGGTTCGAGGCTAACAGCATGGGAGCTCATGCAGGACGGCATAGACGTTACTCTGATCACCGACAGTATGGCAGGAATAGTTATGCAGAGGGGTATGGTGGACAAGGTCATAGTTGGAGCAGACAGAATCGTGAGAGACGCGGTGTTCAACAAAATCGGAACATATACTCTTGCCGTGCTCTCTAAGGAGCACGGAATACCGTTTTACGTTGCCGCTCCTTTGACGACTTTCGACTGGGATAAGAAGTCAGAGGACGTGGAAATAGAGGAAAGAAGTAAGGACGAATTGATATACTGCCACTCGGTGTGTGGGAGAACCCTAATTGCTCCGAAGGACGTGAAGGTGTTCAACCCTGCTTTCGACTGCACGCCGCTAAGATACGTGTCGGCGATAATAACTGAGAGGGGTGTGATACGTCCCCCTTACGAGGAGAACGTTCCGAAGATTTTAAGACCTTAATGCGTCAGCTTTTCCAGAACCTCTTTCGCTTTTTTCGACACGATCTTCGACGAGCTCTCCGATAGTTTCTTCAGCAACCTCAAACTCTCTTCCGAACGAATTTTCGAAAGGGCGTCGATGATTTCGAGAACCGTAACGATGTCTTCTCGCTCTACCATCTTCTCGAATTCGCTCACGGCTTTTTCAGACCTCAAGTCTCCAAGAAGTTTTATAGCGTTCAGTCTGTATTCGCTTACCGGATGATTTAAAGCCACGATGAGCTTGTCCTCGTAGGGCATTTCGTCGAACTCTTTCAGGTCGTAACCGCAGATCGGACAAACGCTAAAGTCCTCCTTAAACTCGTTCCAGCACCGCGGACAGAAGTAAGACGTCATAGCTCTCCGAGAAGTTTGAGGATCGCTACCGCGTAGTAAGAGTTTTCGAGGGTTGAAATGCCTCCGTAAATGCTTCTTCTGAAGCCCCCGTTGTCGTTCTGTAGCGATGCGACGAACTCTACGATTTCGTCGTTTTCGTATTCGTAACCGAGAATTTTCAGGCACGAGAGTGCGAAAAATGTGTCTTCGATGTAGGGTGGGTAAGCCCCCGGAGTTTTTACGAAACCGGCCTCGCTCTCGTGCCTGAGAACGAACTTCAGGTTCTCTTCGTCGCCGCGTTCGAGCACCGAAAGGCAGTAGAACGTCTCTTCGAGGTTCGGTCTCTTCAATCCGAATCCTCCGTTCCTCCTAAATTTTTCAACGAAGTCTTCGACGAATTCTGGCAAATCTACGTTGAGAAGTTTTAAAACCTCAGAAAGCATGAAGACCTCTCTAAGAACGTTTGGCGCTTCGAAAGAATACGTGGCCGTCACGCCTCCAGGCCTCAACTCTCTCGATTTCCTCTTTATCGCGACGTTGAGCCTTTCGAGCAAGAAATCGCTCTTGTCCGGCAGTTCTTCGTCGAGAGCGTCAAGCGACTTGAAAGTCCAGTATATCGCGTAAACGTCGTCTCTAACGCTTCTTCTCAGAAAATCGACCACTCTATCCTTGTCTGGCACTTCCTCCCCTATGGTTTTTAAGACGTAAATCGCGTAGAAAGTCTCCGGTAGCGTGGAGCGTAGCGGCTTGCAAAACGCGAATCCTCCGTCTTCGTTTTTTCTCGAGAGGACAAAGTCTCTGAGCTTTTCAAGGTCGACTTTTTCCACGTCCAGCTTTTCGACTTTCCGTTTTAAAGGTTTTGTGAAACGAAGGAAAATTTAAATACTTCAGGAAAACCACAATTTCATGGACTACGTGAACGTTAATGTGAAGAAAAAGAGTGGGAAATCAAAGTTGATAGCGGCAATCGTGCTTGTGGCGACGTTTCTGATCGTTACACTCGCGTCGTCGGTGGTAGTCATCGACCAGACTGAGGTTGGAGTCGTCAAAGTTCTCGGAAAGGTTCAGCCAGAACCTCTCGAACCGGGTCTGCACTTCGTCACGCCGTTCATAACTGAAGTCGTGAGGATGCCGGTCTACGAGAAAACGATGGAGATGGTTGGGGAGAAGCACATAAAAGCTCTCACCTCAGAGGGGTTGCCGGTGTTCTTCGACATGGCCGTTCAATACAAAATCGACCCGCGCATGGCTCCCAAGGTGTATTCGACCCTCAAGAACTACGAGGTGTGGATGGAAAGCAGGATAAGAGCTCACGCAAGAGATATAGTCGCCCAGTATAAGGCGGAAGACCTCTACACGGAAAAAAGAGAGTTCATTCAGGCGGACTTCGAGAAGAGGCTCGACGAGGAGTTCAGACCTTACGGAATTTTAATAACTGCAGTCCTCATAAGAAACATAGACCTCCCCGAAAGTGTCGAGAAGGCGATTCAGGCGAAGATAGAAGCAAAGCAGGAAGCCGAAAGGATGCAGT
Organism: uncultured archaeon; assembly: GCA_964463865.1. Lineage (GTDB taxonomy): Archaea > Halobacteriota > Archaeoglobi > Archaeoglobales > Archaeoglobaceae > Ferroglobus. Next base: position 22,050 of record CAYXDX010000002.1, read on the forward strand.
TCATAGTTCAGAAGGAGAGGCTCGAGGCCGAGAGAAAGAAGGTCGAGGCTGAAGGTATTGCCGAGGCGAACAAGATCATAGGGCAGTCTTTAAGGAGCAATCCGGAATACATACAGTGGTACTACCTTCAGGTCCTCGACGAGTTCGCGAAGTCCGAGAACAGCGCGATAGTGATAGTTCCCGTTCCGGCGAGCTTTTACCCGGGAGTGAACGCGACTTCGACGAACGTTCCGCCGATAATACTCCCGACGTCGATGAAGTAATTACCCCACTTCATTTTTTCAGCCAGTCGCTCAGGTATATTCTGTAAGTCTTCCCGAACCTCTCGCGATAGATCAGGTCTTTGTCTTCGAGCTTTTTCACTATCATCGAAATCTTGGACTGGGAGAAGCCCGTTCTGAAGTGAAGCGAGTCCTGGGTTATGCCCTCGTTCTCGTATATTATCCTGAAAACCTTCATTTCGTCTTCTTCGAGCAGTTTTTCGACGACTCTGATCTTGTCGTCGTTTTCAGTCTCGTTCGACTCGTTCGAAACCTTGGGTTTTTCGTCCGCAAACAGAACGCTCAGAAGTGCGAACGCTATCGCAACTATGCCAGCGACGAGCAGCGTCGAAGAGATCGTCCCGGTCGTGCAGTATCCGGCCATCATGTAGTGCTGAGGAGCGAAAAACGTGAGCGAGGAAACTATCAGAAAAAATCCTATCGCTAAAAGCAAAACGTCCGAGCTTTTCATCACCTGGTGTATAAAACGTCTGATATTTAAAGCTTCACGCGGTGTGAGTCGGAAGCGCAAAAACACTCACTTGCACTTTCTTAATTTTACTTACGGAACTTCGATTCTCGGGGAGTAGACTCTTTCGAGCTTTTTGAAGTTCTCCTCGTTCGCGAGGTGTATTTCGACCCTCGGATCGTCGGTCAGCTTTTTTACGACCTCCGAATACCACTCGAAGTCAAGTCTTTCGGGAATTCTGTCTGAAACTATCAGAATGTCCAAGTCGGACGAGAGCCTGTGTTTTCCCCTTGCAAAACTGCCGACGATGTAGACTCTGCACTCTCCGAAGATCTCCGTCGCTCTCTTCTTGATGTCCTTCGCTATTTCGAAAGCTCTCTCGAAGAAGTCTTTATTCTTTTCGAGCATCTCGAAGTATTCCTTCAAATTTTCAGCACCTCCGCAAACTTCTTCGCGAGTTTTAAGCTCCTTTCAGCTACGTTCTCGCTGTATTCGACGTCGAAGTATCTTGACGCCACGTAAGACAGTTCCACCTCTCTGAGCAGGTCCATATTCTCCTCGTAAAACCTCGTCAGCTTTTCGTCTTTGGCCAGCTCGAAAAGAGCCTTCAGGCTGTGCGTTCTCGGAAAGTCTCCGTATTTTTCGTAGAGAAAATACTTCAGCGCGAGCTGAAAGAACTGCTCGACGAAAAACATCGTAAAGTTATAATCCCCCTCTTCGAAACTTTCTTCAGCTTTCTTCAGAAATTTTAACGCGTTTCTTTTGAGAAATTCCATGGTTCCTTGTTCTCGACGAAACATATTAAAATTTGGGTTTGTCCTTCGCGACTTCCGAAACTCTTAAATAACTGGCGCCCGTTCTTTACATCTGATGAAGAAAATAGTCGTATTGGCTTTAATGTTAATTATGGTCGGTGTCGCGGACGCGAGGCCAGAATACATGAAGGTCTTTAAAGATTTCAACGAAAGCGTTAAGAAGTGCACGCTGTGTCACGTTCAAAGCTCGGGATACGGCGGACTGAACCCGTTTGGCAGAGACTTTGCCAGGATCAGGTCTCTAACTCCGGAGCTCATGCAGCTCGATAGCGACGGAGACAGGTTCTCCAACATCGAAGAACTGCGCAGCGGAACCATGCCCGGAGACCCGAACTCGTATCCCGGCAAGCAGGCACCAGGGTTTACTGCGCTTCTAACACTCGCAAGCCTGATGGCGATATTTATCGTGAAGAAAAAGCTTTAAATATCTTTTTTACATTAGATGAAAAGTAAGGTGACGGGGATGAGGTTTGCTGCTTTGAGCGTAGCGTTGGCTTATCTGATCGTAATTGGAACGGTCGCCGCTCAAACTGACGGTAGCGCTGTCGAGAGCAGGATTTACTGTCCGTGCGGTTGCGGAGAGATTCTGATAAACTGTCACTGCGACACGGCGCTGAAAGCTAAAAAGGACATCGAAACGAAGCTTTTAGCCGGGAAAAAGCCAGAAGACATCGTTAACGAATACGTGAAAATGTACGGACCGGGGATACTCGTGAACGAGGAACTCGAGAGGATAAAAGCGGCGTCAAAGTCGAACAACTTCGACGCGTTCCCGCTTTACGTCGTCGGCGTGCTGGCGACGGGGTTCATAGCTTACCAGCTCGGAAAGTCTGCGAGAAGGGGAGACGACTGGAAGGTCGAGAAGAAGAGGTGAAGAGATGAACTTCGGCTATTTGACGGTGTTGCTCGCGCTGTTAACTTCGGCGTATTCTCTCCTTTCGTTTTACTTCGGAGCCAAGAAGAGAGACATCGAAACTTTGAGGAGAGCCGAAAAATCCGCGCTCCTTACCGCTTTGCTCGTGGCGGTAGCGTCGATAACGCTCGTGTATTACTTCCTCGCGGACAACTTCCGCGTAGAATACGTGGCTTCGTATTCGAGCAGAGCTCTGCCGACGTTTTACAAAGTTTCGGCGTTCTGGGCGGGATCTGACGGATCGCTCCTGCTTTGGACTCTGATACTCTCGGCTTACATCGTGGCGTTTCTGAAGATAGAGAAGAAGGACATCCTCACGGCCTACTCGATGGTCGCGACGATGTCCGTAATGACTTTCTTTCTACTCTTACTCGCCACAGTTTCGAACCCGTTCAAGGAACTGAACTTCACGCCAGCAGACGGAATCGGATTGAATCCGCTGCTTCAAACTCCAGAGATGGCGGCTCATCCGCCGACGCTCTTCATGGGTTACGCCGGAGCGACCATCGTCTTCGCCCTCGCAGTGGCTGGAGTTTACCTGGCCGACGACAAGTGGGTGTTCAGGGCGAGAAAGTGGATCGTCTTCACCTGGATCTGGCTGACTCAGGGGATATTCTGGGGAGCTATATGGGCTTACAAGGTTCTCGGATGGGGTGGCTACTGGGCGTGGGATCCCGTCGAAAATTCGTCGCTCATGCCCTGGCTGACCCTCTCAGCTTTAATGCACAGCGTCATGATACAGGAAGCGAGGAGAGGGATGAAGCTGTGGAACATACTGCTCGCGCTCGCGACTTTCGAGTTCGTCATTCTCGGCACGTTCATAACGAGGAGTGGAGTGATAAGCAGCGTCCACGCCTTTGGACAGAGCAGCCTCACTGCTCCGTTCTCAACATTCATGGTCGCCGTTTTAATTGCGACGCTGTGGATAATCAACGAAAGGAAGGAGTTCATAAAAAGCGAAGACATAATCGAGAGCTTGGCTTCGAAAGAGGCCACGTTCCTGTTCAACAACCTGATACTCGTCGCTTCGGCTCTTACAGTTTTCTGGGGAACGATATTCCCGCTCGTAAGCGAGGGGCTGACGGGATACAAAGTCACTATTGGTCCGCCGTTCTACAACCAGGTCATAACTCCGCTCGCGATCGCGCTTGTAGTTTTGCTCGGCTTCTGCATAGCGTTCCCGTGGAGGAAGGCAAGTAAGGGAGAACTCATCAGAAGGCTGAGAATTCCTGCAATAGCGTTTCTCGTGGCACTGGCGATCGCGTCTTCTCTGAAGCTGAGGCCCGAGGTTATACTCGCCACTTCGATATTCGCCTTCTCGTTTACAACTCACGTTCAGCAGTATATCTGGGACACTTCCGCGTTCAGCAAGGAATACGGGAGCAAGAGCTACTTCAAGATCGTGCTCAGAAGGAGGAGGAGATACGGCGGATACACGACGCACCTTGGCCTGCTCCTCGTCTTTCTTGGAGTGGCAGGAGGCGTTTACGGGCAGGTCTACGAGGACGTGAAGTTGAAGATCAACGAACCGCAACAGTTCGGAGAATACACGCTCGTCTACAGAGGGCTGGACTACAGCGACGATCCGTTAAAGACGATGTGGAAAGCCGTGATAGAGGTGTGGAAAGGCGACGAATTCGTTACGGTGCTGAAACCGGGGATAGAAGTCTACAAGACCGGTAACAGGGAGGAGATCAGGAAGGTCGACATATACTCGGAACCGCTAAAAGACCTATATCTAATCTTCAACGGCGTCAACGACCAGTATGCGTTCCTCGAAGTCAGAATAAACCCGCTCGTCAGTCTGATATGGCTCGGCTGCTGGATCATGACGTTCGGAGGGTTCTTCGCCTTAATTCCGAGGAGTTTTGTCAGCAAATACGTTTTTGAGGTTGGGAGAGGTGTCAGAGCGTGAAGAGGCTAATTCTTCTCGCCTTAATTTTAATTTCCGGAGTTGCCAACGCGCTCAGCGTTTCGGACATTGAGAAGGACGTCATGTGCACCTGCGGTTGTGCGAGACCTCTGGAGAACTGCGAGTGCGCGACAGCCGACAGAATGCGAAGCGAAATAGCGGACATGATAAACAGGGGCATGACGAGAGACGAAATAATTTCAGAGCTCCAGTCGATGTACGGAAAGGAAGTTCTCATAAACCCGCCAAAGGAGGGAGTATTCCTCGGGCTCTGGTATTACCCGGCTTTCGCCGTCGGCGTCGGAATCGCGATTATATACTACGTAGCCAAGAGGAGGAACGCGAAGTGGTACGCGGATCCAGACGAAGTCGTCAATCAGGACGAGGAGCTGATAGACCTCGAGGGTTAATTTCTGTTTCTTCCAAAATTTTCAACGCACCGATGGGTGTGAAGGCGAGCAGCCCTAAGAAAGCCGTGTTAAGCAAGACTTTTCCCGCAGTATCAATACTCCTCAACGCGTAGCAACGAGCGGGTTCGCTCTTAGAAGTTTCAACTCTTCCATCCAGCTATCCTCCGTGACTTCTCCGCCCTCTATCCGAACACGACGATGTCCTCCACTTCGGTTCCGTGCTCTCTGGCTGCTTCAAGAATGATTTTTTATATCACTCTAAGCACCTTATTCCATTTCGAATTATCTTGGTTTTGAAAGTTTAAAGAGTTTGCCGCTACTCGATGAGCTCCAAAAACTCCCTTGCTGAGACAATCTTTATTCCCTTAAATTCTCGAAATCGTAGAAGGTGCTTATCTCCACTAACGATAAAGTCAGCTCTACTTTCTAAGGCACACTCAAGAAACTTGTTATCGTCGGGACCCTCTGCTACAACGTTTACTTTAATTTTCGGATTAACAATACTGGAAATTCTTACGATCTCTCCAAGAACATCTTCGGGCTTTATTCCGGCTTTTTTCAGCAGCTTTTTTATTTTTGGGTACATAAGCACCCGAGGGATTTCCTGCAGAATTTCATTGGAGACAAAAATCTCAATTTTCCTAACTCATAAGAATGTTTTCAAACTTCTGACCGAGTGTCTTCTTCAGGAACATCGATACCCAGGCGTTCGTGTCGAGGACTACTCTTGTTTTCTTGCCCACTCCACAGCCTCCTTTACGAGTGTATCAACGTCCACATTCTCCTTTTCAGCAACAGACGAAATTTTCGAGCTTATTTCTGAGACATTCAATTTCTCAACTTTTCTGAGAACGATTTCGTCGTCTCGGACAATAACCGCTAACTTTTCTCCTGAAGATATGTTCAGCTGTTCTCTTACTTCCTTGGGTATGACTATTTGACCCTTCTTCGAAACTTTTACAATTCCCTCCAACTTTTCCATAATGTTGGATTTGTTGAAATGGTATAAAATGCTTTACCATCGACCCGCTTAAAGTTTGCCGATAAAGTTGCTGTTCTGAAGTTAATGACTAAGTTTTTTCACGAGCTCTATCGCTTTTCTCTCTTCCATCAGTAATTTTACCAGAGGTAGGTATTTCGCTGCATATTCCCCAATCGTGAACTTCCATCTGCAGCAGCTTTTCGAAGTCATCATTTACATTCAAGAAATCCAATTGAATGTGCGAATGGACTCTTCTGCTTCAAGAATTATACCCCTCCTGACAACCGAGTCTTCAAAGTCTGCCCAGAACTCCATTTTTTCCAATCGAGTTTTTTCCTTAGCCACAGTCAGCATATCTCGGTCTGAATCTTCCTCGAAACGCCTTTCGCTCTCAATCCGAATAAAATAATCTTTTCTATCTCAACTCCGTGCTTCTTGGCTGCTTCGAGAACAGCTTCTCTGATTGTTTTCAGCTCTTCTTGTCCGAATTTATCTTGGATTTAAAAGTTTAAAGAGTTTTGGGACACTCCTTCATAAAGGATTCAGGCGAGCACACATTTTTCGCTAAATCAACATTAGTTCGAGTCCAAAACTCCTCAGGACTTTGAAATCTGAGTCTGTGGTTATCAGTTTCTGGTTATTACGTATGCAAATTGCACCTATAAAGAGATCTCTCAGACTCATTTCTTTTCCTTTTTTCTTTAACTCCTTGTAGATTCTTGCAGATACATCAGCTGAATCCTTATCGAAATTTAGACAGTCTAAGGAGTCGATTAGATTTAACTCGGTTAATTTGGGTGCTCCTACCATTATTTCGAATCGCGTTATCGAAGTTATGTAAAATTGGTTATCTGCCGAAAGGACCTTATCGAGAACTTTTTTGTTCCCTCCAGCTATCTCTATGATTACATTTGTATCGAGGACCGCCATTTCTCAAATTCACCTTCGATAGCCTTGATTTTTCTCTTAGCTTCAATCACCTCTCCCTCACTGAGCACACCAAAAATTCTGAGCAAAACGTCTGAATTACCCTTCCTCGCTTTCAGCAGATCCCTTATCACTTCCGAAAAGCTCCTGTTCCCCTTTATTTTCACGAGTTCTGCATAAACGTCATCCGCAATCGTTATGGTTTTGACCATAGTAAGTTAAGTGCACTCAGTGTATTTTAGGTTTTCGATATGACCTACAGAACCTGATTATATCACATGAGTGCGAACTTGGGCTTGTTCTCGTGGCTCTTTCGAACTACATTCAACGAAGTATTTTGTAGTTGACAGAGGATTCCGAGTTCGATTCTGCTCGAAGCTGATCGGAGAGCTTTGTGATGCTGTAGGATCTGGAAGCGTCAATTTAAAATTCTGGCAACTCCATGATTGGATTCTCCGACTGGTTTTTCACCCAAGCTGCTCCAAGTTCTCGTCAATATCAAGCTTTTTCAGTACGAACTCTCTCACTTTCTCAGCCAACTCTATCGCCTCTTTTGCCTCCTCAAACGAGACGTCGTATTCCACTTCTGGATACCTTATTTCGACTGCCCTAGGATACAGCTTGTCCACTTCAGCTTCAAGAAGCTGTTTGAAGCTTTCGTCAACATCTATGCAGAGTTTGAGCAGAAACGTTACATCGTGCGTTTTTCTGAAGGGTTTGTTGTGGTAAGTCAAAAAAGCTTTCAAAAACTTTTCGATCGCCTGCTGGGAGTGGAACAGGGAGTAATCGTAAATTTCAGCTTCTAAGAGCTTCTCCGCTGCGATTATATCTCTTTCCGCTTTTTTCAGCCACCTTCTGGTTTGTTCCACAACCTCTCTTCTCATACCGAAATGCCCTCGCTTGCTGCTTGCCCGATCACCGAACCGTAAACTTGCTCGTACTCCCTGTATTTATCCCCATCAACCACAAGAACGTCAACCGGAACTTCCATCTTCCACACGATCTCTCTTCTAACTTCAAGTATGAACTTGCTTTTCGAATTTTTGTCAAGCTTCTCCTTCGTCACGATCAAGATGTCCCAGTCCGAATCTTCTTTAAAGTCACCTCTCGCCCTCGAGCCGAACAAGATGATCTTCTCCACCTCAACTCCGTGCTTCTTGGCTGCTTCGAGAACAGCTTCTCTGATTACTTTCAGCTCCTTCTCCATCTTAACTTGTTTTTGATTTGGAAGTTTAAAGAGTTTTGGGATGCTTTGAGGGTTTTGACAAACGTTTAATTTCCCCTTAGAGCTGTTCGATAGAGTTGAGAGCCCGACTACATTACAAAAAAACTACCTCCAGTCCGTCCACTCTGCTGAAATGCCGATCTCTTGTTCCAAGTTTTACGCCGTGTCTTTTAGCGATTCCAGCGATCAGCGCATCAAGAGGAGGAATTTCAAAACCGCTCCTTTTTGAAGAAACGTAAATTTCCGCAGAGAGTCTTGAAGCTTCCTTGTCCAAACTCAAAACGTCAAAGGCGTCGGCTATTGCTGAAATAATTCTAATCTCCCTTTCGCTACCCCTCATCAGAACGCCGCACCACAGTTCGAAGAGAGTTACGGTGGTAATACACACGTCTTCCTTTTCAAGCCTTTCTTCCAGCTCGGACGTGTCGGTGTCTTCTCTCAAAATGTCGATCAGGACGTTCGTATCGAGACATATCACCGCAGACCCTCCCTGATCTTCCTGTTAAGCTCCTCCCTGATTGAGATTATGGCTTCTGCAGTTCCCCTACTTAGCGTTCCGGAAAACTCCTTCACGGAAGATTTCTTGATTAGTCTTCTTATCACGTCGCTGAAACTTTCATTTCCTCTTTTCATAGCTCTCAGCATCTCGTAAACGTCATCCGAGACGGATATCACTTTTACCATATGCGCATGTATATGCATATAAAAATAAATAGGTTTCGCACCGATCGAAAAGAATTCTCGACTGCACAGCCACTGCGGAGCGTTAGCAAAATTCGATTCGCAGCTGAAGTTTAGAGAGTTAGGTATCTGCCTTGCTGATTGGAAAAGTAGTTACAGGACTTCTTTCAGGAGCTCATTCGCTCTGCTCAGAGCTGGCTGGAGGGTTTTGTTATGCCGTTAATTTGATAAGTGGTTATTCATGGCAGCCCTCACCACGGCTGCCAGCTTTCCACCGGACTTCGTGACGTTTGCGTAGTTTTGCGGGAGTGCGGAACGAAAATTTTTCAGATGACGTCGGCGCATTCTTGACGACTTTGGGTCATTGCGCCTTTCCGGTGCTTGCGAGCACTTTTCAAGCTCATTTATGTCGGCAGCTCGCGGGCGCGATCTTTGATGCGCCTTGTTAAGGCTTTCGTCAGCACAGCGTTTGTAACTTGAGCGTAAAGGCAAAAAACGCACAATCCGGATTATCGTGATAAAAACGCAAAAAAGAAATTGTAGGAAATCTTTATTGCGCTGGTACCTGCGTGCTGAGTATAAGCTGGTTGCTTGGTGTGTGAAGGACTTTTATTGTTACAGTCTCTCCAGGGTCAAACATGTTGTTGTGCGAATCGTTAAAACCTATAAGTAACTTCTCTCCAGGTTCCCAGAATTGGTTTCGAGAAATTTCCGATTGGTTCCAGTATATCCCCTGTTTGCCTATGTTGTCTGCTGTCCAGTTTCCGAAAACATTTATATTTATGTTCTCAGCATCAGTCACAGCAGAAGTATTTTTCCCTTCTACTAAAACTTTTATATCATCCCATGGAATATTTTCTCCTCCTTGATGTTCAATGACTACAAGATCCACTTTACCATTATAGTTTGTGTTATCTGCGTCGGCACTAGCAACCAATTGCGCCTGTGGTGCACTCTTTGGCGCCTTGCTCCCCAGCCCGAAGACGAAGCTCGCGATCACTGCCGCCAGTATGACGGTTATTGCAACCATCAAAATAACGCCGATAACCGGCGATACTGCCTTCTCATCTCTCCACATTCCCGCATCACCTCATAATCTAATGAGCATGATGACTATATATACTTTGCTATTTCGTGCTGTAATGGTTAAAAATCGATTTATTAAGTTAACTTATGATAAGGATCGTCCGGCGAAAACCCGTGTCTGGATTCGGAAAGCTTACGCTCTACTCTGATTCAGCTCAAATCGGAAACATTGGTTCAGCGACGATGTTAGCGCTCGCTTAAAGGCTCGGAGTAAAGAGGGTAAAGGTGCAGCTTCTCGATGCGATTCGAAGTTCTGAGTGGTGGTGACGCTGAGGAGCAGTTAAGCGTCAGAGAGGCGTTTGCCTTTCCTTGTAACAAATTTTAACCGAGAGCCTCACATCAACTTTTATGAGAGTAACGGGGATCAACAGCATCGCCGAAGCTTTGAAGGCTGGAGTCGTGAACAAGATCTACGTCGGGGAGAGCGTGAGTCCGAGAGTAGCTAAGCTCATAGCGGAGGCGAAGAAGCAGAAGGTTCCGGTGGTGAAGGTCAAGAACCTGAAGAGGGTAGAGGCGGATGTCTCCCCCATCAAGTATTACGACTTCGACTTCGTCGTGGAGAAGGCTCTCAAGGAGAACGGCTTTCTGCTCTTCTTAGACTCCGTTCAGGATCCGCAAAATCTTGGTGCCGTGCTTAGAACAGCAGAGTTCTTCGGGTGCTCCGGCGTGGTGATACCGAAGAGGAGGGCGGCGCAGGTTACCGAAGCGGTCGTGGAGGTTTCGCAGGGTGCCGCTTTCCACCTCAAAATATCCCGGGTAGAAAACCTGGCGGCGCACCTGAAGAAAATAAAAAAATACGGCTTCGTCGTAGTAGGTGCTGAGGTAGGGGGTGATGACATAACCACGGTCAAGTTCGCCCCTCCGCTCGCGCTCGTCGTCGGAGGGGAGGATAAGGGCATATCCCAACCGGTGAAAAAGCAGTGCGACTTCATGGTCGGAATAAAGGGAGTCGGAAAGACCCAGTCCCTGAACCTCTCGGTAGCTGCCGGAATCGTCATGTTCGAGGTGAGGCGACAGATATGATGGGGGAAATCTTCGCCTTCATAGCCGCGATACTCTGGGGTTTCGTTCCGATACTCGACAAAACGGCTTTAAGCGGAGCTAACGTTTCGCCGTATTTGGCGAACCTCTTCAGGTCTCTCGGGGCGATAGTTTTCCTCAGCGCGACCGTGCTCGCCACAAGAGACTTCGACCTCGAGGTCTTCGACTCCAGGAGAATCTCCATCCTCCTCTTAGCCGGAGCGATAGCTGGTGGACTTGCGATGGTCATCTACTACTTCTCGCTGAAGACGATAGGCGCCTCGAAGGCTGTGCCGATAACCTCGATATACCCGCTGTTCACCGTCATATTCTCCGCGCTCATCCTGAAGGAGTCCTTCGACTTCCCGAGGGTCATGATAGGAACCGCTTTAATAGTTACGGGAATAGTTCTCGTTAGCAGGTGATACCATGGACATCGAAGGTTACGCGAGGATACTGCTTAAGAGCGGCAAAACGGAGAAACTTGCGGAGCTGATAGCAGAAGTTAAGAGTATAAGCCTTGAAGAGGCGAAAAAGATAGCTGAAGCGGTCTTCGTCGAGGTGAAGAACGCGTATTCTAAGTCTATTCCGATACTCGAATACTACAAGAGCGGAGTTAAGATGGGCGAGTTCGGTGTCGGGAGCAGGGGCGAGGGAGACTTCTACGTTCACTCCAAGATAGCCGAAATGTGCAGGGGCGACCTCGACGACGCCGGAGTCGTAAAAGTCGGAGAGTTCTACGTTTCGATATCCGTGGACGGAATACACTCGAGACTGAGCGAGTTCCCGTTCATAGCTGGATTTCACGCAGCGAGAGCTGCCATGAGGGACGTTTACGTCATGGGTGCGAAGCCGATCGCCCTCTTTTCGGACATTCACGTGGCCGACGACGGCGACGTTTCGAAGATCTTCGACCACCTCGCTGGTATAACGGCTTTAAGCGAAGCCACAGGCGTCCCGCTCGTCGCCGGGAGCACGCTGAGGATAGGCGGGGACATGGTGATCGGAGAGAGGATGACCGGAGCAGTCGGATGCGTTGGAGTCGGAAAGAAGGTGACGAGGAGGAGGGACGCTAAGCCGGGAGACGTGATTTTGATGACCGAAGGGGCCGGAGGCGGAACGATAGCAACTACCGCCATATACTACGGCATGCACGAGGTCGTCGAGGAGACGATAAACGTCGACTTCATATTAGCTGCCGAAGCGGCTCTGAAGCACGTCGAAAAAATACACGCGATGACCGACGTTACGAACGGAGGTATCAGAGGAGATGCGATGGAAATTTCGAGAGTTTCGAGGACGAAACTCGTCTTCGACTACGAAAAGCTCAGGAGCGTCGTGAACGGAAGAGTTTTGGAGATGCTCGAAAGTCTAAAAATAGACTTCCTCGGCGTCTCCATAGACTCCCTGATGATCGTCTGCCCGGAAGAGCACGCAGAAGAGATATCGAGAGAAATCGAAAGCGCCGGAGTTAAGGTCGAGGAAGTGGGGTGGGTTGAGGAAGGAACTGGAGCGTTCCTCGTCGAGAACGGAGAGGTCAAAGAGCTGAGACCGAGGTTCAGAGAAAGTGCTTACACGCCGATAAAGAAGCTCGTAGGCGAGAGCAGGCCCGAGAACTTCGAAGAAATGAAGAGAAAGATCGACGAGGCTTTCGAGCGCGCCTTAAAGAAGAGAGAAGAAGTCCTGAAAAAGCTAAGGAAGGTCCCACCGTGACGACGGGTCGCTTTCGACGTATTTCCTAACGAGCCTTTCCTCCGGATTTAGCCCGAAGTAGTTCGCGAGGCTCAGGACCATAAAGAGGGCGTCGCAGAGCTCCTCTTCTACGCGGTCGAGCTCTTTCTTTCTCACGGCTTCGGCGAGCTCTCCAACTTCTTCGAACAGAACGGCGAGGAGGAAGAGCTCTCCGGACTTTCTGTCAATTTCGAGATACTTTTCGGCTATCTTCTTCCTAATCTCCTTCAGATCCATGTTTAAACAACTGAAAAACCTTTATATACATTTCTTCACGTAGTTTTAAGACAATGGAAAGCTACGACTACGTAATCCTCGGCTGCGGTAGTTTCGGTTCCCAGATAATAATGGACCTCATCCAGGCCGGTAAAAGGGTAATCGCCGTAGACAAAAATCCCGAAAAAGTAGAGGTGCTGAAAGATCAGGAGATCGACGCGGTAATAGGAGACATAGAGAAGGACGAAGTTTTGAAGGGTCTGAACCTTTCGGACGCCGAAGCGGTTCTAATCCTGACGGCTAACGACCAGACGAACCTGAACGTCGTTAAGAAGATTAAAAACCTCGCTCCGGAGGTTTTAATCGTAACGAGGGCTTCGAGCTTCAAAGCGAGGGAGGAGCTCGAAAGCGCCGGAGCGGACATCGTGATAACCCCTTACGACGCGATGAAGACGAGTTTACTCAGCCAGCTAAAGAAGGCCGAGAACCTGAGGAAGCTTAAGAGGTTGAAGAACGTTTTAAAGGACTGCAAAAGGTTGGCGATTTTCACCCATGACAACCCTGATCCCGACGCAATCTCTTCTGCGATGGCTTTGAGGGAGATCGCCAAACACTTCGGCGTAGCTGCGGACATCCTGTATTACGGGGAAATAGCTCACCAGCAGAACAGAGCGATGGTGAACCTACTCAACGTGGAGATGCTGAAGGCTTCGGAGGTCGACCTCAGCATCTACGACAAGTTCGCCCTCGTCGACTCGTCCGGCGTTGGCGTGAACAACTCCATTCCGGAGGACGTTCAGCTGTCCATCGTTATCGACCACCATCCGGCGGAGAAAGTCGAAGAAGCGGAGTTTCAGGACCTGAGAAGCGACGTAGGAGCAACGGCGACGATACTCACGCAGTATATCCAGGACCTCAAGATAGTTCCCACGAGGATGCTCGCCACCGCTCTGTTCTTCGGAATCCAGACGGAGACTGAGGAGTTTAAGAAGAACACGAGGACAGCAGATTTTCTCGCGGCAGCATTTCTGTATCCTTTCGTGGACAACGAGCTGATAGAAAAAATGGAAGGGCCCGCGCTGTCCACCGAAACGCTCGACGTCATCGGGACGGCTATAAAGAACAGGGAAGTCTTCTCGTCCTTCCTGATCTCCTTCGCGGGGTTCATAAACGACAGAGACACGCTGCCACAAGCGGCGGACTTCCTCCTGAAGCTCGAAGGAATCTCTACTGTCCTCGTATTCGGAATTTTGAAGGACGCCGTTTACATTTCCGCGAGAAACAAGGACGTGAGAATAAACATCGGCGAAGTTCTGAAAAAGGCTTTCGGAGACGTCGGAAGCGCGGGCGGTCACGCTCACGCTGCCGGAGGGAAGATACCTCTCGGAATATTCGGCGACGTGACGGACAAGCAAACGTTAGCGAAACTCGTGACCGAGGCGATAAAGAAGAGGTTCCTGTCCGCAGTGGGCATAGAGACGGCAGAGTAGCTATATTTCCTTCATAATTTTCTCGTATGTGGACTTCAGCCTGTCCTTTTCCTCGGCGCAGACGTGTATTATCACGTAACCTATTTCCGGTATTTCTTCCTTCAGCTTCCTCGCTATTCTTTCAGTAAGCAGGTCAGCCTCTCTGACGCTCATATCTCCGTCCACGACTACGTGCATGTCCACGTGGATAATCTCCTCACCCATGTAAGTGGCTATGACGTCGTGAACATTCTTGACCTCCTCGAAGGACTCCGCCACGTCTTTTACCCTCTCGTAAAAGCCCTCTTCAGGGCTCGCACCTATCAGTATTCGAGAGCTTTCCTTTACGAGGCTGTATCCACTATATCCGATGATTGCAGCTATGAAGAGCGAAAAAACCGGATCCAGGAAGCTGAACCTCTCCGCAAGAAATATCCCGAATAAGGCTGAGGTGCCGGAAAGTAAGTCGTTTCTGAGTTCGAGCTTCGCAGCTCTCTCGGTGAAACTCCTCTTCTTTAACGTGAAGAACGCCAAGACGATCGGAACCATGCTCGCGGCCATGTAGGGCAGAGCTCTGCCTTCGAGCACCTTGGGGTGTAGCAGTCTTGCGACGCTCTCCTTACCGAGCTCGAAAGATACAAGAGTTATGAACGAGACCCCAGCTATTAGCGTGCCCACGTTCGTAGCCAGGCCGTGACCGAGCGGGTGGCTGTGGTCGGCAGGTTTTGAAGCAATCTTCATCGAGTATAGGAGGTTTAAAAGTATCAGAACGTCGGTGAGGTTGTGAAACGCTTCGGCCAGAAGAATGAGGTAGTTCGTTTTAAAATACCCCAGAGCCTTGATCGATATGGAAACGACGTAAAAGAAAAGGATAACAGCTAACCTCATGACTTTCTCTTCTTTTTGACGAGTGACGGCAGGTGAATGGCGTATCTGCCGTTTTCCTGCAGCGCTATTATGATCTCGTCCCTCTCCAGCAGCTTCTCAAGGTTTATCTCGTATTCACCCGGAGCTATTATTCTGACGCTCTCGATCTTTTCGAACTGCTCTTCGAGTTCCTCTTTTTCCTTGCCCCTGACCTTCGGTATATACAGGAACTTGTTGTTCCCGCACTCGCAACCTTTCAGGATGTTCACGTCGCCGTCTTCGAAGACTTTGCCACACTTCGTGCACTGGTGTGGCATTTCAATCCCCTATTTTTACGAGCGCCGTTATCAGGTCTTCTTTCTTTTCGAGAGTTTTGAGCCTGTTAGCAGGACCTATTACGGTAAGTCTTCCACTCTTCTTTCCGAAGAGCTTCGAAAAGAAGCTCTCCTTGTGCGGGTAACTTTCGACCTCTATCCCTACGAAGTTTTCGTGGTCGATTTCGAGCATGGTCATCTCGATGAGTTTCGCCTCTTCCTCCGGTGTGAGTCCGCTTTCGAGCACGACTATCTTTCCCTCCTTCACGCTGTCGAGTATCATCCTTAACTTTTCCATGGAGGCCATTTTCTCCAGTTTTTCCTTGGAGATTAGACTTAGCTGGACGCCCTCCATACCCATCACCCGAACTTTTCGGCCATAGCTCTATAGAGGTTCTCGATGTTTATCCCTTTAAGCGCGGATATCGGTATGACCGTGTGCTGGGGGAAGGCGGACTTTATCCTCGCAGGCGACGCGTTTGGCAGGTCTATCTTGTTCGCGACTATCAGCAATGGCAACCCTCTCGCTTCGATGTTACCGACTATCGTTACGTTCACCTGAGTATATGGATCCTCGGTCGAGTCCATGACCAGCAAAATTCCGTCGAGGTCGTCGAGCCACTTTATCGCCTCTATAACTCCCTCGGTAGCCTCCTTAGCCCTCCTCTTCGCCTCCTCCTCGCTGAGGCCGTATTTCAGGAAGTCGTGAAAGTCTATTTTCGTGGCAATTCCCGGCGTGTCAACTATGTCTATCGTCAAAGTCTTGCCGTCGACCTCTATCTTAACACCCTCTCTCAGCTTCGCCCTCCTCGTCTCGTGGGGGATTTCGCTTTCGCTACCCATTATGTCTCCGGTCCAGTCCCTGAGTATTCTGTTAGCCAGTGTCGTCTTTCCAGCGTTTGGAGGGCCGTAGATACCTATTCTCATCTTGTCCTTTTTGAAGAAGAGCCTCAAAATGAAGCCGAACCTTCTCTTTATCGCGAGGAGTAACCCCATAAAAAATGAAAGTTTGGTGTAGTTAAAAACTTACCGCTTACTCAATCGTGATGGCATCGTTCGGACAGACGTCCACGCAGGTTCCACATTCTGTGCACACGTCCGGGTTTACGACGGCGACGTCTTCGAGCTCAATCGCACCTACCGGGCACTCGTCCACGCAGGTTCCACAGGCCGTGCACTTCTCCGCGTCCACTTTCGCTGGCATGAAAATCACCCCATGGAGCTTCGCGAGTCTCAAAATTTAATCCTTTCGAAATTTAGGAGGCGTCCGGAAGACGCGCTCGGAGGCTTTCGAATTCACACCACCGCGACTTTCCGTTAGGCGTTCGAACAGACGCGAGACTCTCCGCGACGAGAACTTCCTCGTCGAACCTCAAGCAGAAGATTGTCTTACCGAAAAGTTTATATATTTGAACTACTAACCATTAGTTAGTAACGATACAAGATTAATCGATAGTGAGGGAATATGAGGGTCGAAGAGCTGCTCGAAATACTCGCGAACGAGAGCAGGAGGAGGATAATAGAGCTGCTTTCAAGGAGGCCCTGCTACGTCTCCGAGATAGCTTACTCTCTGAGGATGGCTCCAAAAGTCGTTTTGGAGCACCTCGAAAAGCTTGAAAGAGCGGGAATCGTGAGGAGCTTCGAGGAGGGCAGGAGGAGGTATTACTACATAGACAAGTCCCTGAACATTTCGATCAGCATATCTCCTTACGGGTTCAGGGCGAACGTCTCGGATAAACCTCTTTCGATCGACGAGGTGTTCAGGGAGATCAGGGACTTCTTCGAAGCCAAGGTGGAGATTTCGGAGCTCGTAAAAAAGGCGAACGAAATTGAGAGAAAGATAACCGCTCTGCACAGAGCCGTGAGCGAATACGTTGACAGGGTCATAGAGAAGGCTGTGAGCGAGATCTCGAGGACCGTCGAAGGGGAGATCGAAAGGGTCGTCGCTCTTGAACTCGTAATGGGCGAAGGCAGACCGGAGAAAATTGCCGAAAAAACTGGATTGCCGTATTCCCTCGTGTCCCAAATCCTCGACGAGTTTGAGAGGAGAAACCTCGTCGAGAAGAAAGTTGAGAATGGTGTTATCCTTTACAAGATCAAGATGGAGGTGGTTTAATGAATAGGAAAGAAGCCGTGTTGAGAGTTGCTGAAGCTTATTACCGCGATGTCGGAAGGAGCGTTGCGAGAGTAGATCCGGAGGTCATGCGGGAACTCGGTCTTCAGAGCGGTGACATCATAGAGATAGAGGGAAAAAGCAAGGTTCCTGCCATAGTGTGGCCAGGCTACCCTGAAGACAGAGGGAAGAGGATAATCAGGATAGACGGCAATCTGAGAAGCAACGCCGGGGTTGGCATAGACGACAAGGTGAAAATAAGGAAAGTGGATGCGAAGGTTGCCGAAAAGGTCGTCCTCGCCCCTACTGAGCCGGTAAGGTTGATGGGCGGAGAAGCTTACCTGCAGAGACTCCTCGAAGGTAGACCGATAATAAGGGGTCAGAAGATCAGAGTCGAAGTCTTCGGTCACACGCTGACGTTCATCGTCGTTTCGACGAAGCCGGCAGGAGTCGTGATAGTCTCTCCGACGACGCAGTTCGAGATAAAGGAGAAGCCCGTGGAGGACATTAAAAGGAGCGTTCCTTCCGTCACTTACGAGGACATAGGAGGGCTGAAGAGGGAGCTCAGGCTCGTCAGGGAGATGATAGAGCTTCCGCTGAAACATCCGGAGCTGTTCGAGAGGCTCGGCATAGAGCCACCGAAAGGCGTTTTGCTCTATGGACCACCGGGAACTGGTAAAACGCTGATAGCGAAGGCCGTGGCTAACGAGGTCAACGCGCACTTCATATCGATAAGCGGTCCGGAGATCATGAGCAAATACTACGGAGAGAGCGAGCAGAGGTTGAGAGAAATCTTCGAGGAGGCGAGGGAGAACGCTCCGAGCATAATATTCATCGACGAAATAGACGCGATCGCTCCGAGGAGGGACGAAGTCACGGGAGAAGTCGAGAGAAGAGTTGTCGCACAGCTCCTCACTCTGATGGACGGTCTCGAGGCGAGGGGGCAGGTAATAGTCATAGGAGCTACTAACAGACCCGACGCGATAGATCCCGCTCTGAGAAGACCGGGTAGGTTCGACAGGGAGATAGAGATAGGCGTCCCCGACAGAGAAGGAAGAAAGGAGATTCTGCAGATTCACACGAGGGGTATGCCGATAGAACCAGACTACAACAAAGACGACATCGTAAAAGTGCTAAAGGATCTGAAGAAGGACGACAGATTCGACGAAGGAGAGATCGACGAGCTGATTAAAAAGATCGAGAGAGCTAAAGACGAGGAAGTCGTTGAGATCCTGAAAGACAAGGAGAGCGTATTCAACGAGGTCAGAAACAGGCTCATAGACCTGATGCTTGAAGAACTCGCGGAGCTAACGGTTGGTTTCGTCGGAGCCGACTTGGCGGCTCTCGCCAAAGAAGCAGCAATGCACGCGCTGAGGAAGAGAATCGAGAAGGGAGAAATAGACGTCGAAGCTGAAGAGATTCCGCAAGAAGTCCTCGAGAACCTCAAAGTGACGAAGGAGGACTTCCTCGAAGCTCTTAAGAACATAGAGCCGTCGGCGATGAGAGAGGTCCTCGTCGAAGTGCCGAAAGTTACCTGGGACGACATCGGCGGACTTGAACACGCGAAACAGGAGCTTAAAGAGGCGGTAGAGTGGCCGTTCAAGTATCCGGAGCTGTTCAAGAATGCCGGAATAAAGCCTCCTAAGGGCATTCTGCTCTACGGACCTCCCGGCACGGGTAAAACTCTGCTCGCGAAGGCGGTTGCAAACGAGAGCAACGCCAACTTCATAAGCGTCAAGGGGCCGGAGCTTCTAAGCAAGTGGGTGGGAGAGAGCGAGAAGCACGTCAGGGAGATGTTCAGGAAGGCAAGACAGGTAGCTCCTTGCGTGCTGTTCTTCGACGAAATCGACAGCCTCGCACCGAGGAGAGGTAGTCTCGGAGACACTCACGTGACGGAGAGAGTCGTTAGCCAGCTACTCACGGAGCTCGACGGACTCGAAGAGCTCAAGGACGTGGTAGTCATAGCCGCCACGAACAGACCCGACATGATCGATCCAGCTCTGCTAAGACCGGGAAGACTTGAAAGGCACATCTACATACCGCCACCGGACGAGAAGGCGAGACTGGAGATATTCAAGATTCACACGAGGAACATGCCGCTCGACGACGACGTAAACCTTGAGGAACTCGCGAAGAGAACTGAAGGCTACAGCGGAGCAGACATAGAAGCGGTGTGCAGAGAGGCCGGAATGCTCGCGATAAGGGAGGCGGTCGCTAAAGCTAAGAGCGAGGAGGAGGTAAAGGAGGTTGCGAAGAAGATTAAGGTCTCTAAGAGACACTTCGAGGAAGCCCTCAAGAAGATAAAGCCGAGTTTGACGAAAGAAGACCTCGAGAGGTATGAGAAGATAGTTAAAGATTTCCAGAAGATGTACGTGTGAGGTGATGCGGTATGAGGAGGAGGAGAAGGTGGGACTGGTTTGACGACTTCTTTGAAGAATTTTTCGGTAGGGAGTTCGAGATATTCGACGAAATATTCGACAGAATGATGAGAGACTTCGAAGAAATAATAAGAAAGGCGGAAAGCGGAGAGATCAAGCCGATCGTCAGAGGGTTCAGCATAAGGATCGGTCCAGACGGAAAGCCGGAGATACGAGAGTTCGGAACGAAGCCGTCGATAAGAGAGACCGGAATAGAAGAGAGAAAGCCGCTCGTTGACGTCATCGAAACTGACGACGAAATACAGGTTATAGCGGAGATGCCGGGAGTCAACAAAGAGGACATAGAGCTTAACGCGAGCGAAACAAAGCTCGAGATAAAAGCTGAAGGAGAGAACAGGAAATACTACGAAGTCGTGGACCTGCCGGCTGAAGTAGATCCAGAGTCCGCGAAGGCGAGATACAACAACGGAGTCCTCGAGGTCATACTGAAGAAGAAGTATCCGAAGAAGGAAGAGAAGAAGAGGATAAAGATCGACTAAGCGAACATAGGAGTTACGTAAGTCTCTATTAAAGCCGCGACGAGTAGCATCGGCAGAACGATCTTGAAATACTTTTTAATTTTTTCAGCTAAAACCTCGGAGATTTCTATTTCTTTTCCGAGCAGTTTTTTAATCACCGCCAGACCAACTTCTACTCCGTAGCTCGCCGCCAGAATCAGCGCGGGAATTTCCACGACTCCGTGCGGAACTATCAGTAGCAAAACCTTCGCCAAGCCTACTTCCGAGCTTTTCGCTCCTATGACGATTCCGAGCAGGGCACCGTTGGAGATCACGAAAAACAGCGGAGGTATGGCGAAGAAAACTCCGAGGACTACGGCAAGGAAAGACTTTATGGAGTTGTTCAGGAATATCAGGAGGAAGAGGAGGTAGTGAGGCAGCTTTATCGTGAACTCGAACTGGGAGAACAATGAGTTTATGAACTCGTTCGCCAGCTCCGGATTCTCGACAGCGAATTCGTATCCGGAAAAAACCATGAAGAGGAACACGACAAACAGTATTGCTGCGATCATCTCAGACACCGAACGTCATTCTCAACGCGTTTCTTATTCCCGGAGCCAATCCGAGCACCATTATTACGAACTTTATGAATCCTTTTAAGCTTTCCTCCTCGTTACTCCTGTCAACGTAGTAAAGAACGGCGAGAAAAACGAAAAACTTCAGCGGCACCATTATCCAAGGGCCGGAAACAGAGATCAAGAACCTCGGTAGGACGTGCAGCTCCCAGTATCCCAAAAACTGGATTCCGATAAAGCTTGCAGCTCCGTCGAGCATTTGAGAGAAGAAGGCGATCTCGCTCTCTACTCCGTCGATGTTTATCTTTCTGAATACGAGGTAGAGAACCGTCGCCAGTGAAAGGGCCGCTGGGAAAACCCACCAGTTTTCGACCCTTAAATTTGTGAGAAGAATGAGGAGTGGAATCGGAGCTATGAGCAGCCCCGTGTAAAAGTAAACCTTCAAGTTTTTCAGTCTCAGGCCTATCAGGAGTGCGGGAAACGTTATCGCGAAGACGAGAACGTATATCATCGGACTCATGAAGATGTACGATACCGGCGGTTTCAAGAACCCGGCATCCTCTACGACTCTGACGGACGATCCAAAGATTATGTAGGGAATCGTAAACGCCATGAACCTGCGATCGAAGGCAACTTTATCTTTCAGAAATTTGTAGATCAGCCACGCCGCAACGAGCAGTATTGCAGCCCAGGTCAATGTGTTGACGACGTTGTAACCCTGCTTGTATACGATCGAATCTATGTAATACTTTTTGACGAACTCGTAGATCGAAGAAACGATTGACATCGGCAAAGCAACGGTCAGAGAATTTAAAAAGTTTTACCACGAAAACGTAATAAATAATCGAGATAGATACTGTCTCATGGCCGAGGAGAAAAAGAAAGAGAAATCCGAAAAGAAGAAGCTGTATTATTACGGAGATGAGGAGAAGGCGAAGAAGTAATCATCCGAGAAAGCGAGGAATACACCTCGCGTCGTATCTCGGATCGAATTTTTTATCCTCTTCACTCAAAGGAATACAAACCCTCGAAACGAGTCCGTTGAGCGAATACGGAAGCCTTATCAACCTCATCTCCCCGTTGGTCACCCACTCGTCTATTCCGTATTCCGAGTAAGCTTTCGCGAGTTCTACTCGCTCCTCCCTGCTCAACCTTAAAGCCCTCTTATCGACGACGTGAACGTGGAACCCTCTCCCGGAGTAGACCATTCGAACGTCTTTGAATTCTCCCTTCATGTCGTCGTATATTTTCCAAGCGAATTTTCTCGCTCTCCTGAATTCTATCATGCAAAAGCTAAGACCCTGGTGCCTTTTCATCTTCTCCTCAACGGTTCCGTGATACGGGCACGGGATGTTTTCGGGATCCACGTCGAAAGCGAGCTCCTGCCCGAGAAAGTTTTCGCAGTCCCAACAGTCCCTGTATTCTTTCGGACAGCTTCGACACGTCTTCAGGTTTTTGTAGACGTTTCTGTCGTAGTAAACGCCCTCCGGGAGGTATTTGAGGACGTATTCGAGAACTTCGCTAAGCCCGGAGTGTTCGTCGATTATCAGAGCTTTCCTTTTAACGCTTTCGTATTCCGGGAGGTAAATGTCCGTGTGTCTGCCGACGATTACTGCGAAGGCCGTATTTTTATCATCCCTCCAGCTCAGCCAATTTTTGCAAGACTTCACGTCGAACTCTTCTCTGTAAAATTCCTCCCTCTCCTTCAGCTTCGACGGTCTCATTCCTTTCGGAAACCTGTATTTTTTCACGAACCATCATACCGCGAGTCAATTATTAAAAGGTTGGCTTCGACAACTTTAAAAAGCGTTTTCAGAGTCTTGAGTTCATGCGTTACGCCAAAGAAAAGTTGTTCATACTTTTAGCCGTGTTTTTAACTCTCCCCTGGTTACTGTCACTCTCACTCTCGATTCACTACCCGTCTCACGTAGAGGCTCTCCTTTCCGGCCTCGCCGTTGTTGGAGCGGCTTTTTTACTTTCCTGGGCAGCCGAAACTGCTGAGATGGATGTTCCCCGCTCTTTAAGTCTGGCCGCAGTCGCTCTGCTCGCGGTCCTCCCGGAATACGCGGTCGACATGTATTTCGCGTGGATGGCCGGGAAGTTTGGAGAAGATTACGTTCACTACGCCGCCGCAAACATGACCGGAGCGAACAGACTCCTTCTCGGAGTTGGATGGAGTCTCGTCGTATTCGTTGCGATGTGGAAGAGTAAAAAAAGCGAGGTCGAACTCGACGAGGCCATAAGACTCGAGTTCTTCATTTTGCTGGTGGCCTCTCTGTATTGCTTCATCATACCTGTTAGAGGGAGCATATCCATTTTCGATTCGATCTTCTTAATTCTGCTCTACGCCTTCTACATAAGCCTCGCGATAAAGTCTCCTCACGAAGAGTTCGAGCCCGAAGGCGTTCCCGCTTACCTGTGCAGCCTTCCGAGGAGAAAGAGGAGAGCTTCGGTAATTTTCTTCATGCTGTTCGCCGCCGCGGTAATCTTCGTGAGCGTAGAGGCTTTCGCCGAAGGGTTGATAGGCACGGCAAAAAACTTCGGCCTCGACGAGTTCCTGATGGTTCAGTGGGTCGCGCCCTTAGCGAGCGAATCTCCCGAGTTCATAGTCGCGATTTACCTCGTGAGAAAGCTCCGGACGACTGCTGGCATAAACGCTCTCGTTTCGTCGAAGGTCAACCAGTGGACGCTGCTTGTCGGCGGCCTCGTGATCGTTTACAGCCTCGGTCTGGGTGCGTTAGCAAACCTTCCGCTGGACGCGAGGCAGAAAGAAGAGTTGTTGCTCACAGCCGCGCAATCTCTTCTCGGGGTAGCTATAATAATCGACCTGAGGTTCAGCTTTCTTGAAGCGTTCCTACTTCTCTTCCTGTTCCTTTTGCAGTTCGTTTATCAGAGCGTAGAGATGCGATACTTCCTAAGCGTCCTCTACGTTGTTATCGCAACTCCCTTAATCGTCAAGAACAGAAAGGAAATCCTGAAATCATTAGCGTTCGTCAGAACCTTAGCGAGGCGTTAGCGGCTATAAATTCGTTCACGAGCTTTGCAGCAAGCGTTTGCGTAACCTTGTTTGAGTCCGGAATTACTTCGACGACGTCGAACCCCACGACCCTGTCGGACACTTCGTCGATTATTTTTAACGCATCCACGGGCTTCAAACCGAAAGGTTCCGGAGTGGAAACGCCGGGAGCGAAAGCTGGATCGAAGACGTCCACGTCTATGGACAGGTATATGGAATCGTAAGCGTCGAGGATTTCCAAAACTTCTTCGACGCCGTATTCCATTATGTCCCAAGAGTAGAAGACCTCTATTCCGTTCTCCTCCGCGAACTCCCTCTCCTCTTTGGTTCCGCTCCTTATACCTATCTGAACGACCTCTCCGGCGATTTCGTATATTCTCCTTGTAGTGCACGCGTGGTTGTATGGGTTGGAGTCGAAACCCTCCCTCAGGTCGAAGTGCGCGTCGAGGACCACGTAACAGAAGTCTCTAATGTTTCGCGCGACCATGTAGCTTACCGTGTGCTCGCCTCCGAGAGCTATGGGTATCCCCGCGATGCCTTCCATGAGCTTCGATACTCTCTCGGCTATCTCTTCGAAACTTCCGTCGCAGTTCACGTTGCCGTAGTCCGCGATCTTCACGAAGTCGAGCTGGTAGTCGAAGAAGACCGAGTAACTTTCAAGGTTCCAGCTCGCCTCTCTTATAGCGTTTGGAGCGAACCTCGACCCCGGTTTAAACGATTGAGTAGCATCGTACGGAACTCCGAATATTACGTAGTCGGCCTCCTCTACAGAAGAGTTTGCCGTAGCGAAAAAAGAATCTATGTGCATCTTATTTCTCTGCGATCTTTCTCTTTCCGAGCGACTCTATGTAAACGACTTCTTCTCCGGGCTTGACCTTGTCTGCAACTTCCGGCGTGATTTCGAGCTCGAACGTCTCGTAAGTTTCGAGGTCCATCAACTGGGCGACGTTTCCGGTTACGCTTATCACCTGTGCCCTCTTCCTCTCGACTATCGGCACGTATACCTTAGCCGTGACTGGCTGAACTATGCTCCTCTTCTGTCCGTCGAAGATCCCTATCGCGTCGATTCTCGCCTTTGCAGCTCCGTGTTTTCCTGGCTTGCTCACGGAGATGCTCACGATTTCGCACGGCTCGTCGTCGATAACTATATATCCACCCTCTCTCAGTTGTCTTACTTCCACTTGCTCCTTCATTGAAACCCTCCTCTGGTTTTTATGGCAAGTGTTTTGAAGACAATTTAAACTTTTTTATTCCCCTCCGAGCGACACCGTTATTACCCCAGAAGTTGCGATACTTCACCAGGATGATGAGATACCCCTTTGCTGAGCGGTGATGACGGCTGGGTTTTCTGATCACTCCAACCTTACCCAAACCTGCGCACCTCTCGGAACGTTCACCTTCTTCTTCTCCCTGAACTCCCGCGGATTTTCGAACACCCACGCGAAAAGCTCTTTTCCCGAGGAATATTTTCTCAACGTTTCCTCGTCCACTCTGTGAAGGTCCCTGAACTTCATTAACTCTTCAACGCTGAAAGGTCCAAGAACGTCCACGAGTTCCACAACTCCGAGCGCGTATCCGTTGGAGATTATTACGATCTCACCCCTAACGTTCGTTCTTCTTTTCCTCACTTCCCACTTCTTTTCCCCTCTCACTATCATGCTCGCGAACGGCTCTCTGACGATTAAACCTCTCACGAAAGCGTTGTATACTTCCGATGCTTTATCATCTTTATGATCACGCGAGTGTCCTCGAGGAGCGTCTTCAGAAGGTGGTTCGGGACTGTCGAACTGGAAAACGGATACGTCCTTTACACGACCGGAAGCGTCGCGTCGTGGCTTTTCGAAGGTGACGAGGTCGAGCTCATCGTTAGGTCAAAGCCAAAAGACGTTTTTGGTAGAAAAACTCTGTTCTTCAACGATTACGAGCTTTACAGAATCTACGAAGGCGAAAAGGTCAAGGTTTGGGATTACTTCAGAGAGGAGGTAACACTTCCGAGGACGAGCTTCGGGAGGGAAGTTTACAGCTACCGGATCGTTGCGAGGGAGGCAGTTTACGAGAGCGACTTCGAGGCGATAGCCGAGCTCGAGCAGTATCACTACGCGAGCGAAAAGAGTAAGGTAGCTCTGTGGAGCTGCGAGAAGTGTGGCAAGCTGATAGAGTCGAACGTGAAGCCGAGGTGCGACTGCGGGGGTGAAGTGCACATAGTCGAGATAAAGGGTTCTACTCCCGCGTCAAGGTTTCTCGTCCTCGAGTTAAAGGACAGGCAACCATACGAGCCGGAAATCGTGGCATACGTGAGAGTCGATCCGCCAGTCCCCCTAATGCACAGGAAAGTCGGAGACAAGGTAATCAAAAATATCAGGGAAAAGGTGTTTCCAAAGGAGTGGTTCGAAAAAGTGTTCAGTCCGGAGGAAGAAATGAAAGAGCTGTTTTCAGAGCTGAAATCTAAGCACAGCCTTAAAATTGCAAGGAGAAAGCTGTGGGAGGTTGCGAGCGAAAAAGCGATGAAAGAGTGCGATTCTGCAGCGTCAAGAATTGCAAGGGTCGTCGTGCATCCAGACTACAGGGCAGACGGAATCGGAAAGCTCGCCGTGGACTTGGCTGTAAGGTGGATAGCGGAAAGAAGAATTCCAGAAATGAGGTCGCGAAAGCATCTCGTGGAGACTATAGCCCAGATGGCTCGGTTCAATCCGTTCTTCGAAAAAGCTGGATTCTACTACCTCTGGGAAACTGCGAGCGGAAAACCCGTGCTTTACAGACCGCTGAGCGAAGAAGCTAAGGAGTGCATCGAAAAGTTCCTGGAAACCGACGAGGAGGCAAAGAAGCACAGAGGAAAGCTGTGCGTATCGAGATACGGGAAAGTGGAGTCGTTGAAAAAGCTTAAACTCGAAAGAGTGTCGAAAGTATTTTCGACGACGCTCGACCTGGAAAGGGTTTCCGAAAACGTCAAGCTCGTTTTAAAAGCTTTCGGGGTCAGGCAGAGAGTCGTGGAAAGAGTGATTTTCAGGGACGTCAGCCTCGAGGTTAACCCAGGAGAGGTAATCGTAATCGTCGGAGCGAGTGGATCCGGAAAAACGACCCTCTTGAGGTTGATACTCGGTATCGAAGAGCCCACGAGTGGGAAAATAGAAGTAGAAGCTGAAAGAGTTGTAGCGCTAATTCCAGCCGAGATCGAGCCGGAGATAACGGGCAAAACCATACTTGAGCAGGTTTACGAAACTTGCGGGGACATTTACGTGGCAGTCGAAATCCTCAACAAGTGCGGAATCAGTGATGCTGTCCTATACAGAGCGAAGTTCAACGAGCTTTCGACGGGTCAAAGAGAAAGGTTCAAACTCGCGCTGTGCTTGGCGAAAAAGCCGAGTTTACTCCTCATCGACGAGTTCGCCGCACACCTCGACGACGTCACAGCCATGAGGGTTGCGAGAAAGCTTTCGGAACTCGTGAGAGAGGCAGGAATAACGCTGATAGCGGTAACTCACAGAAAAGAAGTAATTTCCGCTCTGTCTCCGGACAGGATCCTTTACGTCGGATACGGAGGTGTTAAGAGTGAGATGTTACGAGCCAACCGCAATCCTTATTAACCTTTTTGCTCGAATAAATCGCGCTGGAGGGTCCGTGGTCTAGTGGTTATGACGTCGCCTTGACGAGGCGAAGGTCCCCGGTTCGAATCCGGGCGGACC
>CAYXDX010000003.1:0-43311 GCA_964463865.1 uncultured archaeon
CCAAGCAATGGAACAAATCCTGAGACAAATAGGATACAAATACAAAAAAGTAAAAATAGAAAGAACATATGCGTTTGTAGTTCACAAAGAAGAAAGAAAAGTTTACATCGAAGTTGCTGGCAAAAATCTTCCTTATTTTGGTAGAGATGGTAAGCAGGCTTTTCTCTAGGAAACGTGGATAGATCCAAAAAGACTGGATAAGATAGAAAAGAGGAGCGCAGAGGTTAGAGCTGAAGGCTGGATTGCATTTTGCTATGCGATACTTAAAAAAGATTATGAAACATTTTTCAAGGCAACCGTGAGCATTAGTGGGGTTACGTTTGGTGCAAAATTGATAAGAACGGCCGATTATAGAAGGAACATGAAGCCGCGATCAAAAGCTAAATGGGGTGTTGTCCAGTTACCAAGAGAGCTTGTACTAGATCTAACGTGTGATCCAGAAAATATATAACACTGCAGGAATTATTGAATATTAATATAATTTACTTTATACTTAACTTTATCTACAACCAAGATGCGAGCTGAAAAAACGAAATGGTGGATAATATCAAGAAAATATATGCAACTCAAAGTCGAAAACCTGAATCCACAAGAAGTGGGCAGAGGTGTTGCAAGACTGAGCAAAAACGTTATGGAAAAGCTAAATTTAAACCCACGAGACGTCGTTGAAGTTAGAGGTAAGAGTGTTACAGGGGTAAGGCTCTGGGCAGACAGAAAAAGCAGAAATACCGTTAGGTTGGACGAATACAAGAGGAGGAGCGCTGGAGTAGAGATCGGAGATTTCGTAGAGATCGAGAAAACTCTGTGTGCGGAAGCAAAAAGAGTCGTTCTCCGCTTGGCAGATGAAATAGAAACGGAAAAGATCGCGAGTTTCAGACTGCCTTTGATGGACATAAACGAATACCTTAAAAGATCCCTAATCGGAGTGCCGGTAGTCGAGAGTGAACTCATCCCGGTCTCATTTTACTCGCTATCTTTAGGTTTTCAAAAGATCGGACAAACCGCGGTAGTTTTTCAAGTTGCAGAAACTGAGCCGAGAGGGCCAGTGGTAGTTGGAGAGAATACGGAGGTTGTATTTAGAGCTCGCAAACGGTAACTAAATTTTTAATACGATTTTACAGCCAATTGCATAAATGTAGTCTCAAAAAAACTTACCATTTATCGCGAAAAAACTATTTATATTCTCGATGTAAAATAATCCTTATGGACGGCTTTCACATGTTTCCGTTTGGATTCGGATGGTTCGGTTTCGGCATGCTATTCTGGTGGCTAATCCTTGTCGTAATCGGTTACCTCGTGTATCAGGATGCCGAAAAGATGGGCATGAACGGTGCGCTCTGGTTCATTCTCGTAATCCTGCCAATGGTCGGGATTATCTTCCTCCTGCTCTACATAGTCCTGAGAGAAGACTACAAGAAGGAAGGAGACGACGCACTAAAAATACTCAAGGACAGGCTCGCGAGAGGAGAAATTACGCCGGAGGAATACAGGAAGCTGAAAGAAGAGTTGGAAAAGACGTGAGGTGGTAAGTATGAACCACGAGCATCACGAACACAAGGCGAAGCCGGAAGAGAAACACGAGGCGCATTCCCACCACGAACACATGATGATGGACTACAAAAGGAGGTTCTTCGTTTCGCTAATATTAACGATACCCATCTTAGCGCTCTCTCCGACCGTTCAGGACGTTCTGAGATACAGCATCAGGTTCCCGGGCGACTTCTACGTTCTCTTCGCGCTGTCTTCGATAGTGTTCTTCTACGGCGGATACCCGTTCTTCAAAGGGTTCGCAGAGGAAATGAGAAAAAGAATGCCGGGGATGATGACTCTAATCGCGATAGCGATAAGCGTCGCCTACGTTTACAGCACCGCGGTGGTATTCGGACTCAAGGGCAAGGTGTTCTTCTGGGAGCTCGCGACGTTGATTGACGTGATGCTCCTCGGACACTGGATAGAGATGAAGTCTGTTCTCGGAGCTTCGAAGGCGTTGGAAGAGCTCGTGAAAATCATGCCGTCCACCGCTCACGTCGTTAAAGATGGAGAGATCGTGGAGGTTCCGGTAGAGGAGTTGAAGCCGGGAGACAGAGTTCTCGTAAGGCCGGGAGAAAAGATACCGGCGGACGGCGTCGTGGTTGAAGGGGAAAGCTTCGTCGACGAGTCGATGCTCACGGGCGAGAGCAAACCTGTCTCTAAGAGGGCCGGCGACGAGGTCATAGGAGGGTCGATAAACGGAGACGGATCGCTCGTAATCGAGGTCAAGAGGACTGGAAAGGACACCTACCTCAGTCAGGTTATCGAACTCGTCAGACAGGCTCAGGAATCGAAGTCGAGAACGCAGGACCTTGCGAACAAGGCAGCGTTTTATTTAACGATCATAGCGCTCACCGCGGGAACCCTCACTTTCGCCACGTGGCTTTACCTCAACAGCCCGCTTGAGTTCGCGATAGAGCGTGCCGTTACGGTAATGGTGATTTCCTGTCCTCACGCTCTGGGATTGGCCGTTCCGCTCGTCGTGGCAGTTTCGACCGCGCTCGCGGCAAAGAACGGGCTCCTGATAAGAGACAGGCAGGCGTTTGAAAGAGCTAAAGACATCGAAGCGGTCGTTTTCGACAAAACCGGAACTCTCACCGAGGGCAAATTCGGAGTCACCGACGTCGTCGCGTTCAAAGAGAGCGAAGAAGACGTGCTGAGAATATCTGCCAGCTTGGAAATGAACTCCGAACACCCCATCGCCAGAGGCATCGTAGAAGAGGCTAAGAAGAGAGGGATAGAGTTAAGAGAGGTCAAAAACTTCAGAGCGATCCCCGGAAAGGGAATAGAGGGCGAGGTCGACGGGGAAGTTTACAAAGTCGTCAGTCCTGGCTACTTGAAGGAACTGGGTATAGAGCCGCTGGAGGAGGCCATGAGGCTCGCCGAACAGGGAAAAACCGTCGTCTACTTGCTGAAAGGCGAAGAAGTCCTCGGTGCAATAGCTCTTGCCGATACTATAAAGCCCGAATCGAGGGAAGCGATAGCAAAGCTGAAAGAGATGGGAATCAAGTGCATGATGCTCACTGGCGACAATTCTAAGGTCGCGAAGTGGGTTGCAGAAGAGCTCGGCCTCGACGAATTCTTCGCGGAGGTTCTCCCACACGAGAAAGCCGAGGTAATAAAGAAGGTTCAGGAAAAATACACCGTCGCAATGGTCGGAGACGGTATAAACGACGCTCCGGCATTAGCTCAGGCAGACGTCGGCATAGCGATAGGAGCGGGGACAGACGTGGCAATAGAAACTGCCGACGTTATACTCGTCAGGAGCGATCCGAGAGATGTCGTGAGCATCATCGAACTTTCGAAGAAGACCTACAAGAAGATGGTTCAAAACCTGATCTGGGCGACCGGATACAACAGCGTCGCAATTCCGCTCGCCGCTGGAGTTGCTTATTCCGCCGGCATTTTGCTCAGTCCGGCTATGGGTGCCGCGCTAATGAGCCTGAGCACGGTGATAGTCGCAATCAACGCGAGGCTACTCAAATAACATTTTTTACAACTACGTCGAGTTACCTTCGTGATAGGCAGACTCGTGTGGTTCGGAGACTTTCCTCTCGAAAAGACCCTGAGCGCGCTAAGAGACGTCGGATACGATTTCGTAGAACTGTCCCTCGACTACCCTCTGCCGGACAACATAAACAGAAGCGAGCTCGCAAACGTTCTCGAGTCGTTTGAAATGAGGATCGCATTCCACTCGCCTCTTGACGTTTTTATAGCTCAGCCGAGAGAAGAGCTGTTCGAAGCGAGCCTGAAAGTTCTCAAAAAGTGCCTCGAATTCTCCTCGGAGTTCGAACCGCTCTACTACAACTTCCACGTAACGTTCGTCTCTCCGACGAGAAGGTTCGATGTAGTAAAGGAGAAGATCGTAGAAAACGGTCGTAGAGCTTGCGAAATCATACTCGAGTTCGCGAAAGAGAGCGGTTTCGAAGCGTGCCTCGAGTTCGACAGAAACTTCGACGAAAGCTTTCTCGTCGACGACCTCAAAATCTGTCTCGACGTCGGACACTTCGCAATTCTCTCAGACAAATACTCAGAAGAGCTGCAAGCGTTTATCGACAAACACGGCAAAAGGATCATAACGCTCCACGTCCACGACTGCGAGCTGAGTAAAGGGGTAGACCACATAGCGCTCGGAAACGGTAACGTCGACCTTAAAAGCGTCCTGAGAATCGCAAAAGCGAAATACTACACCATCGAGACTTTCTGGAGAGACGCCGACAAAAACAAAATCAGACTCGAAGACATTAAAAAGGACTACGAATTCGTTAAGAGCGTCGTTTCTGGCACGTAGCGTCGCTTTACGTTGAGAGTTTTTGCTGATGATCTTCGGCCAAACCAATACGAGCAGAGCTTTCAATCCTCTTTTCATCGAGTTCCCAGTCAGCCGAGACGTGCTTTCTCTCGAGGCAAACCCCTTTCAATCCTCTTTTCATCGAGTTATTCTGACGAACGCCATAAACCATACGACGGCGATTCCCACTTTCAATCCTCTTTTCATCGAGATTTCACCGTGAATCGCTTTCTGACCTCAGAGTAGCTCAGATCTTTCAATCCTCTTTTCATCGAGTCGGTTGTCTCTGCGGCGGCGAGTTCGAGCGGATCGGCGAACTTTCAATCCTCTTTTCATCGAGTTGCGCTGTCGAACTTGACTGCGCCGCTGAATTGGTCGCTGCTTTCAATCCTCTTTTCATCGAGCCTTAAACCAAGAGGGGATGCGGTGTTCGAACTCTCGATAACTTTCAATCCTCTTTTCATCGAGCTGCGGTTTGGGTGGAGTTGCGAGAGGGTTTCAGAAGTTCATCTTTCAATCCTCTTTTCATCGAGACGGAACTTTAGCGGGGGAAGTGCACGAAAACAGAAAACACTTTCAATCCTCTTTTCATCGAGAAGACCTCCGCAAGAAACTCATGCTTTTCTACAACGTAACCCTTTCAATCCTCTTTTCATCGAGTTATGAGTACGAACTACCACAGAAACAACGAATAGTTAAAGCTTTCAATCCTCTTTTCATCGAGTTCATACTCAGGCTTTTCTACGACGAAATAACCAATCACTTTCAATCCTCTTTTCATCGAGTTACAAACTGAAAGATTGGGTAGAAGATTACATACAGCCGAAGCTCTTTCAATCCTCTTTTCATCGAGTTAGTGAAACTGCGGCATTGCCTGCTGCTGTCTATCCAGCTTTCAATCCTCTTTTCATCGAGACCCAAAAACATTCAAGCCTGGAGACACAGTTACCGCAAATGTCTTTCAATCCTCTTTTCATCGAGTGAAAGAGTGGCTGGAGAAATACGGACGGTGGATCGGGAAGACTTTCAATCCTCTTTTCATCGAGTGGCAAGTAACAGACGTAGAGATCATCTCCGAAGAAGGTAGCTTTCAATCCTCTTTTCATCGAGTTCACAGTGAAGGTAGTTGTCAGTTGTGGCGATAAGGTGGTTGCTTTCAATCCTCTTTTCATCGAGAGGAGACATACCGGAGTACATACCACAGGGTGATGAGCTCACTTTCAATCCTCTTTTCATCGAGTTACAACTGAGTTTGGTGGTGTTCTAAGGATTTGTCAGAACTTTCAATCCTCTTTTCATCGAGCAGACGAAGTGTCGTCCCACCTTCGCAGTGGGTATTATTACTTTCAATCCTCTTTTCATCGAGCTCAAAATCGCCCTTCTCGTCGAACCTGCTCAGAGTTACCTTTCAATCCTCTTTTCATCGAGGAAGGGAGACGTCCCCCTTGTGGCCACAACTCGAGAGTTCCACTTTCAATCCTCTTTTCATCGAGGTCAAACGTTCATCGCTCCCAGAATAACCCTTCCTCCGGATTACAACTTTCAATCCTCTTTTCATCGAGTGAGTGGAGCTCTAGAATTTGATGAATTGAAGAAGCTTATCTTTCAATCCTCTTTTCATCGAGTGAACTTATCGGGTAGCTCGTCGAAAAGCTCGACGAGGTCCTTTCAATCCTCTTTTCATCGAGCGGAAACACTCAAAAAAATCGCTTTAGACATATGCAAAACTTTCTTTCAATCCTCTTTTCATCGAGATCCCTTCGGATCGTCACGCTCTTAGGATTCAGGACTCTGCTTTCAATCCTCTTTTCATCGAGATGACGGAGGGTTGTGGATGTGGATAGGGGTCGAATGTATCTTTCAATCCTCTTTTCATCGAGTGCCAAGCTCATACTGTACTCGTTTGCAGCTCTACTCGCTTACACTTTCAATCCTCTTTTCATCGAGTTGAATGTTGGAACTGCGGGAAGAGGTATAGGTTGAAGGTTGACTTTCAATCCTCTTTTCATCGAGATAGCGCGTTACCCGATTCTCAGCGCCAGCAGGGGGCACACTTTCAATCCTCTTTTCATCGAGACTTGCTCAAGCTTGCTGTTATGCGAGATTCCGATTTCCTTTCAATCCTCTTTTCATCGAGAGATCTCTTTGGACAGGTTGTATCTGCTGGACAGGCTCGTCTTTCAATCCTCTTTTCATCGAGATACGAGTCCGAAGAACAGCAGTATCGAGAACGGGACGAACCTTTCAATCCTCTTTTCATCGAGTTATCACGCTGTTGTAATTAACGACGACATACATGTTACCTTTCAATCCTCTTTTCATCGAGGACGATCATTGTCGACACTATTCACTCCGCGAAGGGACTTTCAATCCTCTTTTCATCGAGTCCGAGATTTTTCAAAGCGAAAAGAGAAGGAACTGAAAGAACTTTCAATCCTCTTTTCATCGAGCGGCGGAGGATCTAAAGCTGACGTGAGGCCGATAAGATACCTTTCAATCCTCTTTTCATCGAGATTAAAAGATACTCAATCTGGAGCAATATTGAGTAATACCTTTCAATCCTCTTTTCATCGAGTGGCGAACTCATCGAGTTCCAGTATTCAGAGTTCTATGGCTCTTTCAATCCTCTTTTCATCGAGTTCATCGAGAGAAGTCCCTGAATGTCCTCGCACTGGCTGCGGACTTTCAATCCTCTTTTCATCGAGTGAACAGCGTCGCTAATGCGATTAAAATAAAAAAAGTTGTCTTTCAATCCTCTTTTCATCGAGATCGAGATTAGCAAATGCAACATATTCCTAAAAGGTGTAAACTTTCAATCCTCTTTTCATCGAGGTGGATGGCCTTACGAACGGGCAAAGAAGGTTGGATATCCCTTTCAATCCTCTTTTCATCGAGTTGTAAAAGTAACCCTTGTATATGATACGCCTACTGGGACCCTTTCAATCCTCTTTTCATCGAGGAGTGGGAGGAGAAGGTCAAGCCACTTGCCAAGAAGTACACTTTCAATCCTCTTTTCATCGAGACAAAGAGAGACATCTGGCGTTCTATACGTATTACTGGGAAGCTTTCAATCCTCTTTTCATCGAGTGGATATTGTAGAGTGTGTGAAGATTGTCCGCTATGTGGCTTTCAATCCTCTTTTCATCGAGATTACAACGTAAAAGTTCTCTTGGCTATAAGATACAGAACTTTCAATCCTCTTTTCATCGAGGGTTATACTCGAACATAGTTTAAGCCATTAGCGACTATATAACGCTTTCTTTCGCACGCACACACTCGAACACGCTGGGGCTTGCGAAAAGCTTTTGAAGTAAACCGGGCGTTGTTCGAGGAAAAGCTTAAATACTACGAAGACCTTCGCGACTTAACACTGTTAAAGTGGTCGTTTGTTCGAGTTGTTACAAAAATGTTGGGACGGGAATTGGTGGCTCGACTTCAGAACTGCGCAAAGTAGCTCCGAGAAGTCGAAGTTTCACGAATAGTTTTTTCCGCTAAAATTAAGCGATGTCTCTTGACGTGTCTATCTGGACTCCCTCGCTTATGTAGTATCTGAACGTTTCGCTTATCGGCTGCATGTTTCTAACCTTGGGTATGGCCAGTCTGTTTACAATTCTATCTCCGTGTCTTTCGACGTCTATGTCAAATACTGCATCGGAAAGGTCGATTACGAGGCTTTCGAGGTCTCTTGGATGTATGTCCTTTATCATGTAGCAGTAAGATATGCCCTTAATGTTCTTCGTCGTCACGTAAATCTTGTTTATGAGCCACTCCTTCAAACCGACCGGAACGTCAAGTTTGAGGAAAAAAGACAGGTTGTCGAAAATTATGACCGCGTTTTCGTCCTGAATTTCAGAAAGTTTCGCATCGACGAAGTCGAAAATGTTCCTGTCTCTATACATGTCCTCGACCACGAACGCTCCCGTCTCGCTGAGGTAGTATTTTTCGAACACGTCTATAAACTCTATGTTGTCTGAGCTGAAGCCCATGTTCTCGATGTTCTCTCTCACGAACCTTGCCGGTCTGACGGTCGTGAAGTAATACGTGATGTGCACGGTAGCAAACTGGTGAAGGAAGACCTCCGGCATTGCTATCGGGTTGGCAAAAATGCAGACCATAGTGCCAACTGGCAAACCGCCGCCGAGTCTCTTGTCGAGTATGTCGATCCCTGTGGGAATTTTTTCCATTCAACTACTATTCTGAAGATTTCAGATTTTAACGTTTTTCTCGAAGAGACTCAGAACTGTTGGAATCTCCTCGATCTTCGACGCAAACTTTCCAACGGTTTTAATTAGCTCTTCTCGTATTTGAACGTCGGCTTTGCACAAAACTCGCTTCAGTTCGTTTTTTATTCTCTCCCCCTCCTCGTCCCAGTCCGTGAGTATGACGACATCCTCTTCCCTCAACTCGTCGTATATGTCGGAATATCTCATCTGCGAAATTTTCACTATTCTGCCAGCAATTCCAAGAGACCTCAAAGCTTCTTCGTCCTTTTTTCCTTCTACGAGAATTACTGCCCCCTCTCTCGACCTCGCAGACAGCTCGTCCAAAATTTTCAGCAGCCTCAGATACAGCTCAGCGTTTAACATGCTCAGCTATCTCCTCAACCTTCGCTCCGACTATTAAAACCTTTTTCGTCCTGCTCTTCTCTCCGCTCAGGATTTTAACGTCTCTCCCGAAAAGTTTCTTCAAGAAACTGACGAGTTCGGCGTTCGCTCTGTTTTCCTTTGCTGGCGCAGACACTTTCACCTCCAACGCCCTGCGCCACTCGTCGTATCCGACTATTTCGCTCTTCTTCGCGTTTGGGGAGACGTGGAGCGTAATGACGACTCCGTCTTTCCGTTGCTCTATCCAATCCATGAGTGTCACTTCGGCTCGAAAATTTTAACTCTGTCGCAAAAAACTATCACGATTCGTCAGCGCCCCACCCCTTCATTTCCTGTGGAAACTTAAGAAAGATACTCAAAAACGCCTTTGAAACCCAAAGTCTCGCGTAACGAATTATTTTACCGAACGAGTTGACCAAAAATCTTAACTTTCAAAAATCTACCAGATAAAATGCGTAAACGAGAGATAGGTAATCGTCGTCAGGATAAGAGCGTGTTTCAACCCGCCTTCGACGTTCATCTCAGATATCGCGCCAGCGATTAGTCCGGAGAGGCCGGCGACGAGTAATATCGTCCTCATAAACGTCGTTTTTATTAATTCGACGTCGAAACTCGTTTTCAGCCCCATGAAACTAACGCTCATCCCTGAAAACACGGTCAGAAACTTGGAGATCAGCAAATACGAGACAAAAATGAAGACGAGAACGGAAAGGTAAATTATAGCCACGTAAGGCATCAGGTTCGACTTCAGCTTCTTCCTGAAGTTTATTTCGCTTTCCACGTATCTTGCCACGGTCAAAAAAGCGTCTTTTATGCTCGTGCTCGTTTCGAGCGCTTTAACTGCTATCGGTATCGCTTTCGCGAACACGTCACTCTTTATCCTCAAAACGAGCTTCGACAGGGACTTCGTTATCGGAATCCCGAACTCCACACCTCTGCTTACGCTCTCGAACTCCTTAGAAAGAATGCCTGCCTCCGCTTTTGAAACGAGCTTTAGCCCTTCGAATATCGACACTCCGGATTCGTTCAGCATCGCGAGTTCCTCGAAAAATTCCGGCAGAGTTTCTTCAGCTTTCTTTATTATTCTGTTCTTGACTTCGACGAAGACGACGAGTATGAACAAGAACGCAAACACGAAAAGCACGTAATTTTCCCCGATCTCGTATCCGAGTCTGTAGAGGGCGTAAGCTACGACAAGAAGGTAGAACAGTAAGTGAACGACGACTATCCTCATGTTAAGCGAAAGGATGTTTTCTCTGTAGGGGTGGAGCAGGAAGTTCAGAACTTTTTTGACGAACCTTCTCGCTCTCATAACCTTGAACCTCTTGACGTCTCTGTCCACGACGTTCGCTTTCACGCTCTCTACTTCTTCGGCAAACTCCCGAATTTTCATTTTTGGAAGCGGAATCGACGACCTCGCGAGGTAGATTAAAAATACCGACGCGATCGGAAGAGTGACGAACATCAGGTTCAGGTAACCCTGCATGATCTCGGCTGAGACGAGCTTCGAAACTACGAGAACTATCAGAAGGAGGAGAGGAAACAGCATGAAAATGGATATGTATATCTCGAAGAGAACTTCCATAAAGCTCGTTATCTCTGAGAACGTTAGCTCTTGCTCCTCCTCGAACTCCTCGGACTTCGACTTCAAGTAGGTAGAGAAGCTCCCTCCTCCCTGAAGAACTATGATGAGGTTGTCGAGAAACGCTGAAAGTTTCTTACTCGGCGTCGTGTCTCTCACGTATCTGATGCTCGTGAACATGTCGTTTTTGAACACTTCGAAGCTCTTTACGATCTCTCTGAACTCCACGCTCAACTCTCCAAACAGGTGTTCGAGCTTCGAAATCTCTTTAAATATGTCCATCGGGTTCAAGCCGCCAACAGCCATGCCGTACATCATGTTGATCGCGTGAGGTAGGTAAAGGTCGATCTCGCCCTTTCTCCTGTTCTTAACGAAGTATGGATACGACAGAACGACGTATCTCGTCAGCTTGTAGCTGACGAAACCAAAAATTACTCCAAGCAGCCAGTAGTATTTCACGAAGCGTTCCGAGAGCAAACCTGAAATCGAGGTCAAATCGAAGTTTCCAACTTCCGGAAAGCTGTATGATAGCTTGAGAGAGACGAGAGACGATACGATGCTTTCGGGTATCAAACGCAAAATAGCGATTCCGATCACCGAACCTACGACGAACGAGATTAGTCCGTAGAACACCGAGGCTGCGAGGAGTTCGTAAGTCGTAACTGGCAATCTCGCCTGCTTCAGAGCCGCGTCGAGCTCTTTAAACTTGTGCCTGTTTTCAAGGAACTTCTTTGAATACCTCCTTTTCAAAAACTTAGGAGCGTAAATGCCCTTCATCGCTTAACACCCTTCACTTCCTCGAACGCCAGCTCCGGACTCGAGTAATAGAGCGAGATGAACTTGCTCACGTCCTTGTAGTAGCGCACGTTTTTCTCCCTTAAAAGTTCGAGAAATTGAGCTCTCCTCTCCAGCTCTTCTAAGATCTCGCTCAGCGATAAACCCGTGCTTTCCGATATTTTTTCGAGAGTTTTGGGCATCGATACTTCTATGTATCTATCCAGCGAGGGGTCCCACTTGTATATCGGGTTCACGATTATCTCCTTCGTCGACGGATCGATACCGATTATCTCGACTATTTCCTTAGCTCTCCTCTTCTTCTGCCCTTTTCCCACCCAGAGGCTCTGAACTATTACGGAGTCAAGGAACTGTATTAGGACTCTCGGGACGTTTAGAGGTTCCTCTTCGAGCCTGTATATGAGCTGGTTTATGTCACCCGCGTGGAACGTCGAATACGAGGCGTGTCCGGTCGCCATAGCCTGAAAGAGCGTTTGAGCCTCTCTACCTCTAACCTCTCCGACGACGATGTAATCCGGTCTCTGCCTTAAAGCGGCTCTCAGCAGATCGTACATGTCTATCTCGTTTCCTTCGACGCTAATCCTCGTCACCTCCGGGATCCAGTTGTCGTGGTAGAGCTGAATTTCCCTCGTGTCCTCTATGGATACAACTTTGCTGTCCGGAGGAATGAACATCAGCAGAGCGTTCATCGTAGTCGTTTTTCCGCTTGCGGTCTCTCCGATTACCATGAAGTTTCTCTTGTTTTCGACGAGGAGCCAGAAATACGCGAGAATTTTTGAGGAAAGCGTCCCCAAGTTTATCAGGTCAATTGGTGTGAACGGATCGCTCCTGAACTTTCTGATCGTAAACGTGCTACCCTTAGTGGAAATTTCGCTCCCGTAAGTTAGCTGAATTCTGCTACCGTCCGGCAAAGTAGCGTCGACGATTGGATTCGCGTAGGAAACGTGTTTGTTTGCCTTCTGGGCGAGAGACAGAACGTAGCTGTCGAGTTCGTCCTTCGAAAACTTG
The DNA here is from genome assembly GCA_964463865.1 of uncultured archaeon. Lineage (GTDB taxonomy): Archaea > Halobacteriota > Archaeoglobi > Archaeoglobales > Archaeoglobaceae > Ferroglobus. Next base: position 12,311 of record CAYXDX010000003.1, read on the forward strand.
ATGTTCGTCGCCATGTTCCCGTATTTTCTGTGGTAAACGAACACGGGCACGTCGTAACCATCGCAGCTGATGTCCTCGATGTTCTCGTCTCTCAGCACGGGCTCTATCACTCCCAGCCCAAGAAAGTCCCTGACGAAGTAGTAAAGCATTTTTACGTAGAGGACGTCCTCAACCTTTATCGAGTAATCGCTCAGAACGTTTTTTACAACTTTTAAAAGTTCGTCCAATACGTTCTCGCTTTCCAGCTTATAAATCAGCTTTCTTCTAACGTCCTCGTAAATCGTGGAGAGCAGATTAGCTTCACTCTTCGAAATTTGAGGTTCAATAACGTTGTACGTTTTCCTGAGGGTTTCGGCGTTCATTCTTATTTGAACCTTCGCGAAACCGTCTATTACCCAGTATTCTTCAACGAGCTCTTCACCGTCTGTTTCGACTTCCTCGACGGCGTCAACGCCCAAGCCGTCGCGAAGCTCGTTTAAAAGTTTAAAGTAAACGTTACTCATCACAATAGATTCCCACGAAGCTCCAATAAAAATTTACCGTAGAATTCCGACAGCGCTTACACACGTTTCGCACAGGTGCATAACTGCAAAAACGCAATTACCGTTTCGAGTTAAAAAGCTTTTAAAACCAGCAAAACTGACGTGCTTTGATGCTGATCGGCATAGTGCCGTCGATCGCTCTGATAACTTGCTTCGCATTAATTTTCACGATATTTTCGATCAGAGAGGACGACCTAAAGAAAAAAGTTCTGTTCTGGGAACCTCTAACAGAATACTTCATTCTGTCGTCGCTGATATTCGTTTTTCACTCTCTGATGGAAACTCTCGAGTGGATTTCCAGAGTTACGAGTGTGGACATCGAAGGAATTAGGCACGATTACTACCTCTTTCTTTCACTCGCGATAATCCTCGTGAACCTGAATTATACTCTCAGGCTCGGAAGATTTTTGAACGTGAAGCTGAACCTTCCAGACCTCCTTTTCGGAAGGTTCGGTATCGTTTTTCTTTACGCCTCCGTTTTCTGGCTACTCTCACTGCACATATCGGAATTTCATGAGCTTTCGAAAACTATAACGTTCATCTCGGACTTCGTTTACACGCTTTCTATTCCGATTATTTTCCTCATTCTGAGAGCCGTAATCGTTAACAGAAGGCTCGAAGACGAGGATTACATAATAATTCCGTTCGAGACGATAGACAAGTCCGCCGGAGTCTCGCTATCGTTTTCGTTGCTTTCTATCGGAATTCTGATGCTATACTCCGGCTACGAAGATGTTTACGAGATTCTGGAGCTCTTCAGTCTCGTTACGTTTGTGGTATCTGGAGAATCGTTCAGAAGAGACTCGTTCGAGTTACTCAAGCTTCTGCGGAGATGAAAAACGTTTTAAAATAGTGAAGGATAGTGTTAGCTATGAGTGAAGTCATGGAAGTTCTCGTCAGAAGAGGGTTTCTCTGGCAGTCATTCGAGATCTACGGAGGAATGGCCGGGTTCATAGATTACGGTCCTCTCGGAAATTCCGTTCGAAGGAAGCTCGAGAACCTCTGGAGAAAGCACTTCGTGATCAACGAGAGGAGCGTCGAGATAGACACTCCGACGATAGGAGTCGAAGAGGTTTTCATAGCTTCCGGGCACGCTGAGGGTTTTACCGACGTGGCCATAGAGTGTAAGAGTTGCGGGAGGGTTTTCAGAGCCGATCACTTCATCAAAGAAAAGCTGAACATCGAGGTCGATCCAACGGTAGAGCGAGTAAAAGACGTGATTGCAGAGTTCAACCTCAAGTGCGAATGCGGAGGAGAGTTCGGAGAACCTTTCCACTTCAACCTAATGTTCGAAACGAAGATAGGCCCGGGTAAGGGGAAGAAAGGTTATCTAAGACCCGAAACCGCTCAGGGTATATTCATCGCTTTCAAGAGGCTTTCGAACTACTTTAGAGACAAGCTACCTTTCGGAGTCGCTCAAATAGGAAGAGCTTACAGAAACGAGATCAGTCCAAGACAGGGAGTCATCAGGCTGAGAGAGTTCAACCAAGCTGAGCTGGAGTTCTTCTGCCACCCTGGAGAGAAGAAGCATCCCGACTTCCACAAATACGCGAACGACGTTGTGAGACTCGTCGACAAGTTCGACAGAGAGCACGTGATTACGCTAAAGGAAGCTGTAGAAAGAGGTATCATCGCTCACGAACTGCTGGCTTACTTCATAGGCAAGACGAGGAGGTTCCTTCTCGAAGCGGGTGTTAAGGACGAAAAGTTGAGGTTCAGACAGCACAAGGACGACGAAAGAGCTCACTACGCCGTCGATTGTTGGGACGCGGAAGCTTTAACTTCCTACGGCTGGGTCGAAATAGTTGGAATCGCTGACAGAAGTGACTACGACCTCAGCAGACACACGAAGTTCAGCGGAGAGGACCTGAGCGTTTTCGTTCCGTTTAAGGAGCCGATAAGAGTAAAGAAGAAGAAGGTGATTCCGAACCTCGCGAAACTCGGACCGGTATTCAAAGACAAAGCTAAGAAGATCGCAGAGGAGTTGGAAAAGCTTGAAGATGCAGGAGAAGAGATCGAGCTGGAAATAGAGGGCGAAAAGGTAAGAATAACGAAGGAGTTCTACGAGGTCAAAGAGGTCGAGGAGGAAATTCACGGAGAGAGAGTCATTCCGCACGTGGTTGAACCGTCTTTTGGGCTTGACAGAATTACATACGTTCTCCTCGAACACGCTTTCGACAAAGACATCGTGGACGGAGAGGAGAGGAAAGTTCTCAGATTAAAGAGGTGGATGGCTCCTATTGACGTCGCAGTCCTGCCGTTGCTGTCCAAAGAGGAGTTCCAGAAGAAAGCTCTCGAAATCGTTGGGATGCTCAGAGAAAGCGGAATTTACACGGAATACGACGACTCTGGAAGTATAGGCAGAAGATACAGAAGATTCGACGAAATTGGAGTTCCGTTCTGCGTAACCGTAGACCACCAGACGCTCGAAGACGATACCGTGACGATAAGAGACAGAGACACGACGAAGCAGGTGAGAGTTAAGGTGAAAGACCTCGTCGGAGTCCTCAAGGAACTGCTCTCGTCCGAAAGGGATATTGAAGAGTTTGGTGAAGTTTTCAGAGCTTAAACGTTCTTTTTTAACCCTCTAATCCTTTCGCTAACCTCTATTATTTCCTTCAAAACGGAAATCACGTCTTCCATCTCTCTCAGACTTTCGGATCGAATAAGCCTCTCAGAGAGCTTTTTCATGACTTCGGTTAAGTTAGCTTCAACCTCGTCGAGGTCGCCCGAGACAGTCTTCGGAACTCTAACGACCTCTTTTACCTCTTCGACGACTTTGCCCCCCTTCTTTCTCGCTCCCTCCTCGCTAATTTCGTATTCTACTTTACAAGAGGCGCATATGACCTTTCCTTCGTGCTGGAACAGGGGCAATCCACAGTCCTCGCAGTGAAACTGGAGCATTTTAGCACCCTTGTAGAGTAGCTCTGCAGCTTCCGAAATTTTTTTATCTTCCATGCTCTTATTAGCGAAAAAGTGTAGATTTCTTTTTCGGAGGTGATGTCATGAACGAAGCTTTGAAGAACGCACTCGACATTTTAAACAAGATAATACACGACGACTCCGTTCCAAGAAACGTGAGGAGAGTTGCAAGCGAGATTAAGGAAGAGTTGAGTTCGGGAGAAAACATAGCCGTTAAAGCTGCGACCGCGATTTCGACACTCGAAGAACTGTCCGCAGACCCAAACCTGCCGATGCACGTCAGGACGATGATCTGGAACTTGACGAGTCAGCTTGAAAGACTTGCTGTGGAGTGAGTGTTTTTCTCTATTTTAATACCTCCTCTTCACCTATTGTCACTTGCGGCTCTGGGTCTACGTATTTTCTGACAATAATCCAATCGTAATGCGCTGGAGGACTGTTCGCTTGGCTACTCAGTCCAATGGAGTCTATACTTATCGTTCCTACGTAATAACTGCCAGCCTTTTTGTGATTATATAACGCTATCAGACTTTCTCCGTAATACGCGATTCCACTGATTTGCCAAGAGGTTGGATTTACGATGTCGCCGAACGACGTGAGCAAGATAGCTTCCCTATACCAGCTCGGTGGCGATTGGTACATTATCAAAGCCTCGCTCGAACCACCCTGCGGAGTCCCATCGTAGTCTGAGACTCTCATACTCGCTATGTAGTATCTGCCGTCAGTCGTTCTTATCAAAGATCCAAGAGCGTCGTTGTCTTGAGTGTAGCCTCTTATTTCTACTGCAAAATCGTTTTTCACGTTAACTTTCGTCGTTAGGAAATAATCTGCGTTCGAAGTGTCGCTTCTAACCTCGCTACCTCCCGGGTTCCAAATAAACGTTGGGCTGCCTATCCAGTTTTCCCAGACCGTATAACGCGAACTCGTATCGGACGTGAAGTCGTCGAAGTAAATGAAGGTTAGCTCTCCGTTACTCTTACTCGTAGCCGAGCTGTTGCCGTAATACATGTAGATCACAGTATTCGAATTCGCTGGAATCACTGGAACTTTAACCCAGATTTTAGCAAAACTTCCATAGCTGTAGTCCTCAATCCAGTAACTTAGCTCATTGCCCTGAGAATCGGTGAACCTCACGTCTGAAAGGTCGGAGCGAACGGCACTCCAATTAAAAGTTGAATTGAGAGTTACGAGCACTTGGTAATCGTTCAAAGTGTTTCCTGAAAGTTCTTTAATGTATATCGGAACTCTGTATTTCCATCCGGAGAAAACCCATGACGGTCTCGTGACGTTCGTAATCGTGAGATTCAAAACATCTCCGGAATCTCCAGCGAACGCGAAGATCTTGGTGGTTCCGTTGGCCGTTGGAGAAGCTTCAATCGTCGCTATTCCGTTCGAATCGGTTTTCGCCAAAGTCCTGTTGATTTCCACAACTGACTCGTTGGTTACGACGAAGCTCACGTCGATGTTGGGTAGCGGAGAGTTGCTCGAATCGTAAACTCCTACCCTCAGAGTCTTTCTACCCTCCAGTCCAGCGTCCCAGACGTTTCCGTAGTAGCTGTCCACAGACTGCTTGTCCAACCAGACGACCCTTAAGAGCCCTCTACCTCCTCCGTAAGTCGGTGGAGACAGCACCGTTACTGAGTATTCCACTTTCAGGTTACCGGAAGAAAAGACGATCTTTCCTGACCCTGGGCTCGTTGCTCTGAAAGTTACGAAAGCCCTTCCAGTTGAGTCCGTCTTGGTTTTAGCTGGGTAAACTTCGCCGATCCCTCCTTCAACGCTAACCGTGACGTCTCCTCCGGTGACGGGATTGTTGAACCTGTCGAGCAGGAGTATACCGAAATCTTTAGTCTCTCCGACGGACAGGTTGTAGCTGTCGAACGCGTTTAGCTTTACCATTCTAAGTGGCTCTCTGCTCACAGACTCTCCGGAGGGGGCATAAACGTTTATTTTAAGAAATCCGCTCGGGACTTTCAGTGTTACGCGACTTCCCGAGACTTCGCCAAACTTTTTCCAGTAGTCGGGGTATACGGTGTCAAAGGTAAGCGTGGCGTTTTCGAAGTAAACGTATCCACCAGTAGAGACCGGGTTGAGCGTAAACTCCTTTGGAGAGTTGTAAGCTCCGGAAAGGTTGCCGTAGATCAGCACGAGATCTATTCCTCTATTTATTAACCTTTGATCCCCGATTACTGCGATACGATCTCCGCTTTTTTGGAAGACGGCAGTATTTTCGAAGATAAACGTCGTGTCGGGGTAGAAGTAGTTGTCTATCCTGACGTAGATCCTCCTACTCTCGAAAGTTTTCGAGACCGAAATTTTTGTTCCGTTCGGGAGTATCTCCGTGTAGTTCAGAGAGATCTCGAAGGGTTCGCTGTAGATCGAGAATCCTGCTGGTTCGGGAGTTAGCAGAAAGAGGTAATCCGGATATTCAGGCGTCGTTACGAGCATGTAAGCTTTGTCGCCAGAGGTGACGAGCGCAGAAAACTTTTCGAACTCTCCTTTAAACCTTTCGACGTTGGAAGCCTCTACTTTCTTGAGCTGATCCGGAATTACGGTCGTCTGTATGACCGCGAGGAATATTATCAGTATTTGAACGATGAGTATGAAACCTATCACGGGTGAGACTGCTCTCTCGTTCAGTTTCACAATAATTTAACGGTCGGCTAAGATAAAACACTTTCGAGTCTTGTTCAGACGCTCTCACGAACTCCCGCGAGGAGCTCCAAGATTTACGAGCACTCGGAACTCGGACGCGCTCGTCTTTTGTCCTGAATCAACTTGTGGGATGAGCGTTGAAGCCGTGCAAAAAGTCCCACTCGGAGACTTTTTAAGTGACTCGCTCGATCGATAGTGGAAAGACTCTTTAAAGTTGGTCTCGCGAGCGGTCGCGTCCGATAGGTAACTTTCTCTTGGAAACAAATACCGAATTTAACGACTCCTCTTCCAGTAAAAACAGTTATGTTCAAAAAATTTTGAAAGTGAAGAAGTTACAGCAGATTTTAGAACGTTTAGTTTTTCTGGCCCATCGATTTTTTGTTTCCACAGGAAATGAAGGGGTGGGGCGCTGACGAATCGTGATAGTTCACTCTGGCATCCCTATTGGTCCTTCTTTCAGGAACTTTTCGGGGTCCTTTTCGAACAAAAACTTGCACCCTGGCGCGCAGAAGTAGTATGTCTTTCCTTTGTATTCTGTCTTGAATTTGGCGGTCTTTTCGTCCACTTCCATCCCGCAAACGGGATCTATCGCCATCGAAATGAATTTAATTGTTTTGGTATATTAATTTTTGTATGAAAAGACTCGTAATCAAGGATTTGGAGAAGTGCGTCGGCTGTGGGTTGTGCATGTTCGCCTGCAGCAGAAAAAATGCCAAAGACCCAGAGATGGGAGTCAGCAGAGCTGGAATCCTTGCAGTCAGTTTGAGCGGCTTTGAAAGGGGTGCGACGATAATTTTCTGTAGAGCCTGCAGCGAACCTCCCTGCTCTCAGGTCTGTCCGACCGGCGCGATGATGCCGAAAAAGGGCGGCGGAGTTCTGTTCAAAGAGGACTTGTGTATAGCGTGCGGGAACTGTATGGAAGCGTGCACGATCGGAGCCATCTTTAAGCAGGAAAACGGAAAGCCGGCGGTGTGTATTCACTGCGGATACTGTGTAAATTACTGCCCGCACGGAGTTTTGGCTTACGAGGAGGTGAGCTGAATTGAGGAGCAAGGTTCTGACGATCGACCTTTCGAAGTACAAATACTGGGTCGAGGACAGAAAGGACCTGTTCGAGGAGTGGATAGGTGGAGTTGGTGTTGCTGTTCAGCTTTTGAAAGAAGAGCTCGGAAGCGACGCTAAAAGCGTGGATCCACTCGGAGAAGATAACGTCGTTGTTTTCGCTACTGGTCCATTCACGCCAGCGTATCCTCTCGCGTCGAAAACAGTGGCTCTTTTCAAGAGCCCCTTAACCGGTAACCTTGGGGAGTCCCACGCAGGAGGAAGGAGCGCGGTGGCAATAGCTAACGCCGGCTACGGAGCTATCGTCATAAAAGGGAAGAGCAGGAAACCCGTTTACGTAGTCGTCGACGAGGATAAAGTCCACTTCAGAGACGGCAGAGTCATCTGGAGCATTCAGGACTCGATCGTAACGGGCAGAATCATCGCCGAGAGGGAAAAGGGGAGAGGGATAAGAACCGTAATGAGGATAGGAGGAGGGGGAGTAAACCTCGTCAGATACGCTTGTCTGACAACGGAAACATACAGGCACTTCGGAAGGCTCGGTCTCGGAGCCGTTTTCGGAAGCAAGAATTTGAAAGCTCTCGTGGTGATGGGAAGAAAGGGCTACAAGCCGAAAGACAAGGACGAATACAGAAAGGTCTACGACGAGATTTACGACTTAGCCGTGAAGTCCGATGCTATGCAAAAGTATCACCTGCTGGGCACGGCCGTGAACGTTTTACCGCTCAACGAGTTCGGAGGGTTGCCGACGAAGAACCTGACCGAGCAGAGGTTCGATAAGGCTGAAGAGATTAGCGGCGAAGCTTTAGCGGAATTCAACCTCGGAAGGAGAGTAGCCTGTTCGCACTGCCCGGTAGCGTGCATACACATAGCTGTGCTGAGAGAACCATACGAAGACGAGAAGTTCTTCTTCAAAACGCTCATGATAAGCTACGATTACGAGCTGATATACGCTCTCGGCTCGATGCTCGGAGTAGGTAGCAGGGACGGACTGCTCAAGCTGATACACCGAGTCGAAGTTTACGGACTCGACGCGATAAGCACCGGCGTGTGCCTGGCGTGGGCGACCGAAGCTTACAAGAGAGGTATTATTACGAAGAACGAAACGCTTCTCGACCTCGAGTTTGGAAACGTGGAGGCGTATCTGAGGGCGATAGACTACATAGTCTCGCAGCCCAACGACTTTTACAGGACTCTCGCCAAGGGCGTGGACGAAGCGTCGAGGGTATACGGAGGCAGAGAATTTGCGATGGCCTTTGGCAAGAACGAGATGGCGGGTTACAATACCGGATACGGAGCTTACGTGGGATTCAGTATAGGTTTGAGGCACAGCCACCTTGACGGAGCCGGATACTCGGTTGATCAGAAGTGGAAGGATTACACGCCGAGACAACTCGTGGATGTGCTCGTCGAGGAGGAGCAGTGGAGACAGATACTTTCGAGCTTAGTAGTCTGCTACTTCGCAAGAGGTATATACAAACCCGACCTCGTCGTGAGAGCCTTCAAACCGCTCGGAGTCGAGACCGACGAAAACGAGCTGAGAGAAAAAGGCAGGAAAATATACGAAGAGAAGCTGAGGCTCAAAAAGAAGCTCGGTTTCTCGGTGGAAGATCTCGAGATTCCAAGAAGAGTGTTCGAGATAGAAACGCCCCACGGTAAGCTTGACGAAAAATACGTGAGAGAGGCGCTGGATTACTACAAGGAAATGGTGGAAAAGATCTAACCCTCCACGAGCAACTTCATCAAAACTTCCTCAACTTTTTTACCTTCGTAGAGAACCTCGTAAATAGCTCTGAGGAGTGGAAAATCGTCCATGTTTGCTTTCCCTCTTTTTTCAAGTTGCTTAAGCAACTTGTAGGCCCTCTTCCCGTTGACGTACCCTTCTATCACTCCAACTCCTCTCCTCTCGAGCTCCTTTAACGCCTCCTCTGTGCTCAATCCTTTACCGAGCAGCTCTCCGAACATACCGTTTCGACCGCCTCTGAAGGTGGCTATCAAATCGCCGAAGCCCGAAAGACCGTAGGCGGTCTCCTTTCTGCCACCAGCATCTTCGACGAAGACGCCTATCTCCCTGATGGCCATCGTGGCCAGGACGCCTTTTGCGTTGCTGAGCTCGACGTCAAACCTGCTCTCGTAACCCCTTATCCAAGATATCGCTATCGAATACACGTTTTTCAGGGCGGAAGTCAGCTCGGCTCCTATGATGTCGTCCGAAATCTCCACTCCGTAGTAACTGGTTTTGAAAGCTTTCTTTACCTTCTTGGCAGAGTAAAGGTTTTTGCTGCTGAAAACGACTCTCGTCGGAAACCTTTTCGCGACTTCCTTTGCTATCGACGGGCCAGTTATCGCGACGAGCCTGTCTTTCATCTCGATTTTCTCCTTCCAGATGGCTTCGGGAATCGTGTATATGTAGCCGTCTTCCTCGATCAGACCCTTCGAGATCGTTACGAGTATCGAATCGCCGATCTTGTCCTCTATCTTTCTGAACGTAGACATGACACCTTCCGTGCTTACAGCCAGAACTATCACGTCCGAGTCAAGGGCTTTTTCGAGCTGTTCCGGATAAAGCACTTCTACGCTGTCCGGAAGTTTGACGCCTATCCTCGGATGCTCCTCTCCCCTCTCGACTCTCTTCAGAATATCGACGTCGTATTCCGTTCCCCAGAGCAAAACCTCGTTCCCGTTGTCTGCGAGAGGTATCGTTAAAGCCGAACCCATCGCTCCAGCGCCAAGAACCGAAACTCTCATTAAATCTGGTTTTTATCTGCAAGGTAATAAATTTTTCTTGGGGGTATTTTTATCTTCCTTTAACACCAACTCTCTCACCGATGAGGTGGTTGGTGGCGTTGTTGGTAGTCTCGGTTGCTTTGCTTGGATGCTCTCAAGAAGAAAAATATGTTCACGCCTCTTACGTAAATTTAACTGTCGAAGAGGCGTTCGAACTGATAAAAAAGAACTACGGAAACGAAAGCTTCGTGATTCTTGACGTGCGCACTCCGGAGGAGTTCGCGGAAGGACACATTAAAGGAGCGATCAACATCGACTTTTACTCGCCGGACTTTAAGCGGAAACTGAACGAGCTGGACAGAAACAAGACTTACCTCGTTTACTGCAGAACGGGGCACAGGAGCAGTATAGCGGCGCAGATGATGGTCGAACTCGGCTTCAAGCACGTTTACAACATGAACGGCGGAATTCTCGAGTGGAAAGATAGGGGGTATCCGGTGGTAAAGTAAATTACCGTCAACGTCTAAGTAACTTCGTGAAGTGTGAAGTCTGCGGCAAACCGAGACCTTCGAGAACGATTCCGCTGTGCGTGGAGTGTGCGAAGAGAGAAGTGGCTTTAGAATACGCTAAAAGGCTCCACAAGAGTTTGGACTTAATCGGCGGAGGGGATTGTAAGCTTTGCTCGAACGAGTGCAGGATAGAGGACAGATCCCTCTGCGGGTTGAAGAAGAGAGTCGAAAATCGAATACAATCGCTGTCGTCTTCCGATAAAGCTCTGCTTCACGCGTATTACGATCCTCTCCCGACGAACTGCTGTAACTCGTGGTTCTGCGAAGGTTCTAAGCTCGTTGGATACAACTTGGCCGTATTTTATTACGGCTGCAACTTCGACTGCCTGTTCTGTCAGAACTGGGAGCACAAGTTCGTCGAAAAAGCGAGAACTGTAAGTGTGAACGAATTACTCGGAATGCTAACGGGTGACGTCAAGTGCGTGTGTCACTTCGGCGGGTCTCCTGAGCCTCAGATACTTTTCGCGTTAAAATTCAGCGAGGTTGCCTACGAGGAGCGCGACGTCATGATTTGCTGGGAGTGGAACGGTGCGGGGAGAAGAGACCTTGTTCTTAAGGCAGCGGAAATCAGCAGTTTGAGTGGTGGGACTGTGAAGTTCGACCTCAAAGCTTGGAACGAAAACCTTCACGTCCTCTTAACAGGTAGAAGCAATAGAAAAGTTCTGGAGAACTTCGAAGCTATATTCGAGAAGTATCCGGAAGTTTTGTCAGCTACGACGCTCCTCGTTCCTTTTTACGTGGACGCAGAAGAAGTTGAGGGGATCGCTTCCTTTCTTGCCTCCCTGAGCGAGGACATACCCTACTCTCTGCTGGTCTTCCATCCAGACTACCGTTTGAGGGACTTACCGATAACGCCAAGAGAACAGGTTTACGAGTGTTACAGAGCCGCAAAAAAGCACTTAAAAAATGTGAATGTCGGAAACCTGTTCCTCTTACAGTAGCATGTTCAAACCTTCCACGAAAGCTTCGACGCTCGCCATTATTATGTCGGTCCTCGCTCCCCTTGACGTCACAATTTTGTCTCCTCTTCTCAACTGCACTATTACCTCGACGAGAGCGTCGGTTCCGCCAGTTATCGCGTCCACGTGGTAGCTCACGAGCTCGATGTCGGCATACTCTTTTACGGCCCTCTTTATCGCGTTTATCGCCGCGTCCACCGGTCCAACGCCGACTCCCGCTTCGACGAATTCCTTCCCGTTTATCTTTATCTTTACGCTCGCCGTTGGAGTTATGTGCGCGCCGCTTACGACGTTCAAGTCAAGGAGCTCGACCTTCCTCTCCTTCTTTATCTGCAGGACTGTCTCTATTATCGCTCTAACGTCCGCGTCCGTCACGCGCTTGCCTTTGTCTCCTATCTCTTTTACCCTCTTCAGGATCTCCTGCATCTGCTCTTTCGAAGCTTTGTATCCGAGCTCTTTCATTATCGCTTCCACGCTCGCTCTCCCCGCGTGTTTTCCGAGGACGATGCTCCTCGTCCTTCCTATTACTTCTGGAGATATCGGTTCGTAGGTCTTCGCGTCTCTCAAGATGGCGGACGTGTGTATTCCGCTTTCGTGCGTGAAAGCGTTTTCGCCAACTATCGGTTTGTTCGGAGGAACGACAACTCTCGTCAGTTTTTCGACGAGCTTGGAAGTCGGATAGATGGCTTTCTTGTTAATCTTCGTCTTTATACCGTAGAGGTATTCGAGAGCCATCACGACTTCTTCAAGAGCGGCATTTCCGGCTCTCTCTCCGAGACCGTTTATACAGCAGTGGATCTCGTCCGCTCCACCTTTAACCGCGAATATCGTGTTCGCAGTGGCCAATCCGAAATCATCGTGACCGTGAAAAGCTATCGGAAGCTTAACAACCTTTTTTAACTCGGACATTATTTTTTCGGCTTTTTCCGGGGTGAGAACGCCTACGGTGTCTGTGAACGTTAACCTGTCCGCTCCTGCCTCCTCTCCAGCTTTGAGTAACCTCTTTATGAACTCGAAATCCGCTCTTGAAGCATCCTCTCCTCCAAATTCGACGATCAGTCCCCTCTCTTTGGCGTATTCTACTGCCTCGATCGACATTTGTATCACGTCTTCTCTCGTCTTGCCAGGGAACTTGCTCTTGATGTGGATGTCCGACGACGGAGCCACCATGAATATCGAATCAGCTCCAGCGTCAGCGGCAGCGTCTATGTCCTCTTTTTTAATCCTTCCGAAGCTGCAGATCTCAGCCTTTAATCCCGCTTCGCTTATGGCCTTTATCGCTTTGAACTCTCCTTCGGACGCGATGGCCGTTCCGGCCTCTATTATGTCGACTCCGAGGTTGTCGAGAGCTTCGGCTATCATCAGCTTCTGCTCGACGCTGAGCGAAACGCCCGGCGTTTGTTCGCCGTCTCTGAGCGTCGTGTCTAAGATCGTTACTGACATTAAGCTAAAGTAAGATTTAACGTGGTTTATAAAGATTTTTAGCGAGCGGCGAGAGTAGGTAGAGAGTGGAGAGTGACAGAATGAGAATCGAGAACTCTTTTTTGACTGCGGCGAGGATTATCGATACTGCTGCGAGAGATAGAAGCCTCTCGTCTTTTATCTTCCTGTATTCTATGCTGCTCACCATGAAAAACGAGAGTATCAGCGAAGATACTGCTGCGGCGTTTTTCGAGTAGTAGAGGAGCGGCACGACGATCATCGCCGAAGACGTGACGGGAAAACCTACGAAGTTCTCGGTTTTTAACGTAACGAACCTCGACAGCCTGTAGAGGGCGGCTAAAAAGTAAGGCAGAGCGTATATTCCGATAAAGTACGCTGGTGCGACGCCGAAAGACACGAGGTCCGCGAGAGCATCCAAAAACTTTCCGAGCTCGCCCGACCCGAACTTCCTCGCGAAGTATCCGTCGAAACCGTCGGCAAGAGCGGACACGAATATTAGCGAGGGGTTGTTGTAGTATATCGCGAGAAATCCGAAGGAAGCGTTTATGATTGAGAATAAGTCGGCGACTTTAACCTTGCTCATCTCTCACAGCTATAGTCTCTCCAGCTTTAACCTTTTCTCCGACGGCCCTGACAATTTTGTATTTTTCGGGAACCTCGAGAGCAACCCTCGAACCGAAGGCTATCATTCCTATCTTTTGCCCCTTCTCGACCCTCTCCCCTTCTTTTACCCAGCATCGTATTCTCCTCGCGAAAGCTCCGGCTATCTGTTCGACTTTAAAAGTTCCGTCTTCGCTCTCTATCTCTATTACGCTCTTTTCCGACTCTCCTCTTATGAACGCCGGTAACTTTTTACCCGGAACGAACTTCACGGACCTAACGATTCCGGATACCGGAGCCCTCTGCACGTGGCAGTCGAAGGGACTCATGAATATCTCGACTCTTTTCTCGCTCACGAAGTCTACTTTACCGTCTGCTGGCGACACGACGTCGCGCTCGATGGACCTTTCAGGATCTCTAAAGAAGAACAGCGTAAACGCCACGGCGAGAATCAGCGGTATCGATAGCGGCTTGTATACGAGAAACACGAGCGCAGTGGCGAGAACTTCCACTGCGGCTATTTTTATTCCCTCTCTCGTGACCATGTTTCCACCATTAAGTCCTTGGCTCTAAATATATCGTCTGCGAACTCCGGGAGGTATTTGAAGACTTGCATCGAGATCAGTATTAGGGCGAGCGTGGCGAGAACTTTCGAGATCACGTGATGAGCAACGTAAAAGCTGTTCTCTCCGAACCACTCACCCCCGTAAGCGGCGACGATGAACACGTTCCTCAGCAGGTTCAAAACGTATATCACCGGAACTGAGACGAGAAAAGCCTTGACTCTGTTCGAAAGCTTCGAATTCGTTCCTATCGTTATTCCGGCGAAGAGCGATATGCTTTCAATTCCCGTGCACGCGAGTATTATCTGAACGACCTTTCCGTTGTATTCGATCTTGTCTCCGTAGATGTTGAAGTCGAATCCCAGCGCGGACGCGAGAGAGACGGTCTGTCTCGCGACGACCTCTATCAGCTCCTTTCCGAGCGGAGTTTCTGCGAAGGAGAAGTAAATCAGCGACGAAATTGCAGCGATGAGTGTCAACCTTACGAACGTTTCGTCGTTGTTCTTCAAAATGCTCGCGCCGAAAATCGAGAAAGTAACGAACGCGGCAACCATAACTCCGGTGTTGAAGTAATCTTCGATTCCGAGGTAGTAAGGAACGTTAGACAGCCAGTAAATTCCGAAGAGAATCCAGGAGATAGCACCTACGTATCTTTTTTTCGTCGCCGCGTACATTATCATCAGAACGAACGAGACGAATTGAAGCATGGCAAATCGTTTTATGCAGAGAATATACAGTTTTCGTCGTGTTCGACCTTCACGTTCACAGCAGCTATTCGGACGGAAGCGGTAAAATCATGGAGATAGTCGAAAAAGCTAAGGAACGCAGGCTGGAGGTAATCTGCATAGCCGACCACTCTGTGGAGCATCCGAAAGGGTTGGACGAACGGAAAGCGAGGAGGAGAATCGCTGAGATAGAAATGGCTGAGCAGAAGTTCGGGATAAGGATACTGAACGGTATCGAGTGCGGAATTCTGGAAGGCGGAAGGATAGAAAAACCGGAAGTTGAGTTCGACTTCGTAATCGCGTCGATTCACGCGTATCTGACTCCGGAAGAATACTACAGGAGGTTGCGGGAGTGCATAAAAACTCAGGACGTTCACGTTCTTGGTCACCTGCACTCGGACATGTTCGGACTGAACGGAAGGATCCCGGAATACGATCTCGAAATATTAGACCTCGCCAAAGAGAACTGCGTCGCTATAGAGGTGAACAATCACCACAGGTCGCCGCCGCTCGACCTGATTGAGGAGGCCGGGAGGAAGGGTTTGATTTACTCTATAGGCAGCGACGCGCACACGGTTACGAGAGTCGGTGACGTGTCGTGGGCGAAGAAAATCGCGGAAAAGTTTTTCAGGAAGAGCGTCTTAGAGGTGATACTGTGAAGTGCATAACTCTCACAGTCGATGCTATAATTCCTTACAGAGGAGGAATAGTTCTCGTAAAAAGAAAGAACGATCCGTTCAAGGGAAAATATGCTCTGCCAGGCGGAATAGTTGAATACGGAGAAAGCGTGGAGGATGCGGTTTTGAGAGAGGCCGAAGAGGAGACCGGATTGAAGTGCAGAATAGAAAGGCTCGTCGGAGTTTACTCCGATCCTAACAGAGACCCAAGAGGACACTACGTTTCCGTCTGCTTTATACTCGTTCCCGTTGGAGGTGAGCTAAAGGCTGGAAGCGACGCGGAAGACGTGAAAGTTTTTAAACTGAGCGAACTTCCTGAACTTGCTTTCGACCACGAAAAAATGATTAAGGATGCGGAGGTGCATATCCGTGGAATTTTGTCCGAAGTGTAAGAGCATAATGCTCTACCAAGGAGACAAGGCCGTTTGCAGGAAGTGTGGATACGAGAAAGAAGCTGAGGCGAAGGAGCTCGTGACTGTGTCTAAGAGAAACAAGGAGGAGATACCGGTTATCGAAGAGGAGAACGTCAAAACCTTGCCGACGACTAACGTCGTCTGTCCTGCCTGTGGCAACAGGGAAGCTTACTGGTGGCTCAGACAACTCAGAGCGGCCGACGAAAGCGAGGTCAGGTTTTTCAGGTGCACGAAGTGTGGTAAAACCTGGAGGGAATACGACTAAACGTTTAACGCCATTTTTATCGCCGCCTCGTTTCTACCCATTATGTAGAGCTCCGGTCCGAGCCTTTTTTCCGTTTTAAAACCGAATTTTTTGAAGATGTGGATTGCAGCTTCGTTCTTCTCGTTTATAAACGCTATGAGCTTTTTTATGTTCGAGTCTTTCGCTATCTCTATCATCTCTCTGACCATGTTCTGTCCGAGCTTCTTGTTCTGGTAGTCGTCGTGGACGATTATTCCGATTTCCGCGGAACTGTTGCTGTGCCTTATCAACCTCGCTTCCGCGACTATTTCGCCCTTCTCGTTTTCGGCTACGATCGAAAAAACGTTTTTGAAGTCTACCCGATCGAGCATGTCTTTTACCTCGTCTTTCGTGAACCTGTAAGGTCTCAGGAACCTCAGAGACTTTTCGGACAGCGTCGTATACATCTTAACGAGTTTCTCCAGGTCGTCCTTTCTCGGAAACCTAAGCAGCACGCTCTCTCCCGTTGCTATCTTTACCTTTTTCGGCAGGCTCACCGGTTTAAAGTTCTCGATCGAGCATTAATATATTTTTGTTTATTGAAAAATCATTATAAATTGTGATTGCAAACAAAACGTTTAAAACCAGATCGCGAAATTAATATCGTAAAAGCCGGGGTTGCCGAGTGGTAAGGCGGCGGCCTGCTAAGCCGCTGGGCTCTGCCCGCGTGGGTTCGAATCCCACCCCCGGCGCTTTTACTTCTGCTTTGAACACGAAAACGCTATTGCATCTTCTGGATCTTCCGTCGTAAGAGCCTTGGAAACGTCCTTTATTATCTCGTGCGGTATTCTCGGCTCGTCTTCGCTCCAGCGTCCGACGGTGGAGAACGGGACGTTTTCGAATGTTCAAAAACTTAAATTCGCCAAGTTAAAAGGCGGTCAAGCACTCACTCTGGCGAGGCTTAAATTCAAAACTCGAACGGTCTGACGTCGTCTTCTGGCTTCAGGGGTTTACGCGGTTCTGGGACGTCTATTTCTCTCCTCAGGCTAAACGTGGCTCCGCACTTCGTGCACTTGAGGATCAGGCTGAAGCTGACCTTGAACGTGTCGTTCCCGCAAACTCTACACGTGAAATACATAATAATTAATGTTGATCGATCTTAAACTTAAGCTTTTGCGTCAGATCGACCTCGCGGCGAAAACGACGTAGGCGCCGTATATGGCTGCGGGTATTAACACCGAGATGGCAGCCTTTCTTAATTCGAGTCCTCTGGCGTGCTTGAGGGCGAAGCTCCAGATTACGAAACTCCAGATCAGCGCAGCGGAGCTTATTATCAGATTCGAGATAATAACATCGTGTGGAACCATCGAATACATTACGCTTTTGAACAGCTCTGGATTCTGCTGCAGGTCTTGAATGCTCATCTTTGGAAGCTTCGCGTTCGATATGTAGCTCACGGAAATCGGAACCGTTATCAGCGAGGAAACGAGCATGGGAAAGAATCCGTATCCGACGAACTCGAGCGTTCTTTTGAAACTACCTTCTCCTCCGAATATCGAAGTGATGCCGAACATTATTCCGGCTACGACGAGCCACAGAGCAAAGGTCGTGAGAATTGCTCCAAAAACTCCGAATGTGGCGCCGATCTTCAAGAACTTTGCGAAGTCTTCGGGAAAAGTTTCGCTCAACTTCGTCAGTAGAACGAACTGGTAGTATCCTGAAACGATCGAAATCGCGAGAAGTATGATTGCCGGATATATCAGCTTCGGCTCTCTGTTCTTGAGCTCCGCGAAGAACTCGTCTGGGTTGGTCACGAACTTCATAAGAAAGAAAAATTGATTCTGGTAATTTAAATTTTCTGATGGCTTAAATCTTTATGTGTCCTTCGCGAAAGCGACGACCTCCATTTCGATATCAACACCCTTCGGGAGTCTCGAGACCTCCACGACAGCTCTGGCCGGCTTCCACTCTTTGAAGTATTCGGAGTAGATCTTGTTGAACTCGTCGAACTTGCTCAAGTCCGTGAGGTATACCGTCACCTTCACGACGTCGTTCAGGTCGAGGTTCACAGCTTTTAGGATCTCTCTTACGTTCTCTATAACCGTTCTAACTCTTTCCTCGAAATTTTCCGGAATTTTACTGTCTTTCAGCGGAATCTGGCCGGAAACGAACACGAAGTTTCCGACTTTAACGGCCTGACTGTATGGCCCTACCGGTTTCGGCGCTTTTTCCGTGAACACAGCTTCCATGACCTAAACTCGCTGTGAAGCTTAAAATTTTTATTTTATAGAGAGTCAAAAGACTCCATGAGCGAAGTATTTTTTGCCGACGCCTCGGCCGAAGTCAGGGAGCTCGAAAAGTGGTATCAGCCCTCGCAAAGCCTCGCTTTTAAACTCCAGAAACTCATAGACGAGAGCGGAATTTTTCAGAACATCTCGAAGGGTGATGTAGTTGCCGTCAAAACGCACTTCGGCGACCACGGAACGACGAAGACCTTGAGATCTCTCTTCTTGAGGAAGATCGTCGAGAAAATTAAGGAATACGGAGGTAAACCTTTCGTTACCGAAACAACCGGACTTGGGATGATCAACGATAGGAGCACGGCTGTGGGCAGACTTTTAATCGCGGAGGAGAACGGATATACCCCTCAGACGGTGGCAGCGCCCATAATCATCGCCGACGGACTGCTCGGGCTCGACGGAGTAAAAGTTGAGGTAAACGGAAAGCACCTGAAAGAAGTTTACGTGGCGAAAGCGATAGCTGAAGCGGACTTCGTCGTCGTGGCGACGCACTTCAAGTTGCACTTTCAGGCGGGGATCGGCGGGAGCCTCAAGAACATAGGAGTAGGCTGCGTAACGAAAACGACGAAGTACGACATCCACGTTCCGAACCCACCTTACATAGACAAGGAAAGGTGCGTGGAGTGTGGAAAATGCGTCGAAATATGTCCGGTCGACGCGATAAAGAACTACGAAATCGATCTTGACCTGTGTCTCAAGTGCACGGGCTGTAGCGAGGTGTGTGAATACAGGGCTGTCAGAATAAAGCCTTGGCTTGTTGGCGAAGAGATTTCTGAAAGGCTCGTAGAGGCGGCGAAGGGCGTGATAGATCTCGTCGGAAAGGAGAACTTCGCGTATCTGAACTTCGTCGTTGATGTTACTCCTCACTGCGATTGCCACCCTTACAGCGGTATTCCGATGATTCCGGACGTCGGCGTCTTCGCGTCGAACGACATAGTTTCGGTGGACAAAGCGAGCTTCGACGCTTACGTGAGCGAGGAAAATACGAGCAAAGCGCTTATAGATGGAAAGTTCTGGGAGTGGACGAAACCTGAAAGGCAGATTTACTACGCGGAGGAAATCGGGCTCGGAGAAGCGAAATACGAGTTGAATAAATTATTTTAACCCATTACTTTCCTCTTATTCCATGCAGTTTACTGGCGTTTACTCTCACAGGGACGTTGAAAAGTTCGTCAGGGAGTTCTGGGAAAGGAACAAGATTTACGAAAAAGTTAGAAACAGGGGAGATAAACCCTTCTTCTTCGTTGACGGTCCTCCCTATACGACCGGCAGGATTCACCTTGGCACGGCCTGGAACAAAGTGATAAAGGACACCGTTCTCCGCTACAAGAGGATGAAAGGCTACAGGGTCACCGACCGTCCCGGCTGGGACATGCACGGGTTACCGATAGAGGTGAAGGTCGAGCAGGAGCTCGGAATTAAAGAGAAGAAGGAGATCGAGGAGTTCGGAATCGATAAGTTCGTCAGGATGTGCATGGAATACGCTTTGAAAAACAAGGACGCGATGACCGAGCAGTTCAAGTTACTCGGCGTCTGGATGGACTGGGACAATCCCTACATGACGATAAAGGCCGAATACATAAACTCGGCGTGGTGGACGATAAAAAAGGCTCACGAAAAAGGTTTGCTCGAGAAGAAGAAGATGGTCGTGAACTGGTGTCCGAGGTGCGAGACTGCTTTAGCGGACGCTGAGGTCGAGTATTGGGAGGAAGAAGACCCATCGATTTACGTAAAGTTTCCGGTTAAGGGCGAGCACGCGACTTACATAGTCATCTGGACGACCACGCCATGGACGCTTCCGGCGAACATGGCCGTTGCAGTCCACCCGTCCTTAGAATACGCGGTAATCAAGGCGATGAAAGACGGGAAAATCGAATATCTGATTCTGGCGAAGGAACTCGCGGAAGACGTTTTGAGGAAGGGTGGTTACGAGCTCTGGGAAGTCGTGGAAGTTAAACTCGGAGAAGACCTCGTCGGTTTGGAATACGAGCACCCCCTTGCCGAGGAGGTTCCCGTTCAGAAGAACTTCACTCACAGGGTTTACCTCGCGGAGTTCGTCACTGCCGAAAACACCGGTTGCGTTCACATAGCTCCGGGACACGGTCTCGAAGACTACGAACTCGGAATAAGGCACGGCCTCGAGATATTCAATCCCGTAGACGACAGGGGCGTTTACACGGAAGAGGCAGGAAAATACGCGGGAATGCACGTAAGAGAGGCGAACGCGGTTATAATAGAAGACCTGAAAAAGAAGGGCTTTCTACTCGCCGCAGAAAAAATAAGACACAGATACGGACACTGTTGGAGGTGCAAGACTCCCATAATTTACCGCGCCACAGAGCAGTGGTTCCTGAAGGTTAGCGAGCTGAAGGACAAAATGGTCGAAGAAATAGACAAGGTTCTGTGGATTCCGGAGTGGGCTGGAGCGTCGCGCTTCAAGGACTGGGTGAGTAACGCGAAGGACTGGTGCATCAGCAGGCAGAGGTATTGGGGGATTCCGATTCCGGTGTGGATCTGCGAAAAGTGTGGAGAGATGAAAGTAGTGGGCGACATAAACGAAGTCGGATGGAAAGACGACCTGGACCTGCACAGGCCGAGGATCGACGAGGTCGTGTTCGATTGCAAGTGCGGAGGAAAGATGTTCAGGGTAAAGGACGTTTTCGACGTTTGGTTCGACAGCGGAGTGGCGAGCTGGGGAACTCTTGGCTACCCGCTGAACAGGGACGACTTCGAAAAACTCTGGCCTGCCGACTTTATAACCGAAGGACACGACCAGACGAGAGGGTGGTTCTACTCTCAACTCGGAGCGAGCGTCATAGCCTTTGGAAGAGCACCTTACAAGACCGTTTTGATGCACGGATTCACGTTGGACGAGCTCGGCAGAAAGATGAGCAAGAGTCTCGGCAACGTCGTCGAGCCGGAGGAGGTAATAGAGAAGGTCGGCGTGGACGCGTTCAGACTTTACGTTCTGTCTTCCGCGTTGTGGGAAGACCTGAGGTTTAGCTGGAGCGAAGTCGAGAACTTTTTGAGGCTGCTGAACATATTCTGGAACGCGGTCAGGTTCGCTTACACATACATGGAGCTCGACAAATTCAGGGAAATCCCTCCGGAAGACTGCGAGCTGAGGATAGAGGACAGGTGGATACTTTCAAGGCTCGAGAGCTTTTCGAAGCTCGCAAACGAGTCGATGGAAAGCTACAACATACACAGGGTCGTTAGAGCGTTCTACGACTTCGTAGTGGAGGACTTCAGCAGGTGGTACATTCAGCTAATCAGGAGGAGGGTTTGGGAGGAGAGAGACAGTCCGAGTAAAATAGCGGCGTATTCGACCATGTTCAGAGTTATAGACAAAGTTACGAGAATCATCAGCCCGTTCGCGCCGTTCATAGCCGAATACATCTATCAGAACTTCACGAAGAAGTTCAGAGACGGGGAAGAGTCGATATTCATGGAGAATTACCCGGAGTGCGAGGAGAAGTGGATCGACGAAGATCTCGAAAGGAAAATGAGCGTCGTGAGAGAGATAGTTGAAGCGAGCTACAACGCGAGGCAGAAAGCAGGAATAAAACTCAGGTGGCCTCTGAGAAAGCTTGTGATAGAGGGAGACGTCGACATCGCGGGACTTGAGGAGGTAGTCCTTTCGCAGTGCAACGTTAAGGAGGTAGAAGTCGTCAGAGAGTTCGAGAAGAAGGTGAAGGTGAAGCCGAACTTCAAGAAGCTCGGAGCTAAGTTGAGGGAGAAAATGAAGGACTTCGTTAAGCTCCTGAACTCCTTGAGCGAAGACGAAATGAGAGAAGTTTACGAAAAGGGCTACATCGAGTTCGACGGAGAAAAAATAACGAAGGAATTCCTTGAGTTCGAATTCACCGTTCCGGAAGGATACAGCTACGCAGAATTCTCGAAGGGCGTCGTTTACGTATACACGAAGATTGACGAGGAGTTGAAGAGAGAGGCTTTCGCGAGAGAACTTGTCAGAAGAATTCAGGAGATGAGAAAAGAGCTTGACCTGAACGTCGAGGAGTTCATCGACGTAACTCTCGAATTCGACAGAAATCTGATCGAAGGATTTGAAGAGTACATAAAGACCGAGACGAGAGCGAGAAAGCTCGAGTTCGGAGAAGTCAGAGGATACGTGAAGGAGTGGAACATAGAAGGGGTTAAGGCGAGAATAGGCATCGAGAGAACGTAGATGGACCTCGATACCTGGTTCAAAATTTATTTGAGCATCGCGAGGGACTTTGGCTACTCCGTAGACGAGGACAGGAAAGCGGCAAGAATCTTAAAGGAAATTGCGGGAAACAAACTCCTCGAAAAAGACGTTTTGAGGGAAAAAATTGAAGGAAAGTCGGTGTTGGTCGTAGGTGGTGCCGTTAAAGACTTGGCGGACGGGGAAGTTGTAATCACGGCGGGAAAGTCGATTACGAAGTGGATGGAGATCGGAGGAAGAACTCCGGACGTTCACGTTACGGATCTTGAAGAAGGAAAGGTCGTCCTTAAGCGTCTCGAACGTGAAGGTTGTGTCCTCGTCCTGCATGCACACGGAGACAACATCGACCTCATAAAAGAGATCGTGCCAGAAATAAACAGTTTCGTCGCGACGACGCAGGCGGAACCGTTCGATAAGGTTTACAACTTCGGCGGATTTACCGATGGAGACAGAGCGGCGATAATATCTAAGGAATTCGGAGCGAGGGAGGTAATCTTACACGGTTTTGAGTTTAACGCGAGCGGAGTTAAAGGGAAAAAACTGCAGTGGGCGAAAAAGATCCTCGAAATTGAAGGAATTCTTTAGTTGTCGTTGGAGAGGTATCTCGACTTTAGGATCTTTATGTTCACGAAGAGCCCAACTATTATGTTTAAGGCGTAAGTTATGAACCTCCAGATTCCGACGAGAATTCCCAGCACTTCGCTCGGAACGAACTTCGAGTATAGGTATGCCATGCTCGCCTCGGCTATACCGCTGCTCCCCGGAGTTAGCGGAACTAACGACACGACGACGATTATTAGCTGTGCGGTGTAGGAAAGCAGAAAGAACGGTTTTGACCCGAGAGCGAGGAGTATAGCTGAAGGTATGAGAAAACCTACGCTCCACAGAGCGATCGTTAGTGCGAAGAGCTCGAAAAGTCTTCTCTTAGAGTTGGACGATAGCTGGATCGCTGCCTCTCTGAAAGTGAAGAGCTCCCTCCTTATGAAATCCTGCAGGTCGTGGGCTCTCTCTTCGCTGACTCTTTTGAAAAGCCTATACAGGTAGTCCGTAAGCTTTTCGACTCTTTCTGGCTTTTTAAACAGCTGGTATAGGAAGAACAGAAATGCCAAGAGCAAAGTCGTGAAAATTACCGTCACTTCGATTCCGAACTTCGTGGAGAAGTCCGACAGCACGATGAAGATTGGAAGTGCGGTGGCGAAAAACATCGAGTCGAGAACTCTCTCCGCCAGAACTGCTGCTGCAGCGCTTCCGACGTTGACACCTTTATCGGACAGCATCTTTACTCTCAGCGGCTCCCCCCCGGCAGAAGATGGAGTAATCGCGGCGAGGAACATGCTCGCTATGGTCATTTCGAGAGCGTATCCGAACGGAAGCTCGTGATTCAGGCACGACACGACCTCTTTCAACCTTAGCGCCCATAGAAGCCAGAACGCCGCTTGGAGCAGCACGGCGAGTGCGATGTAATAAACGTTCGCTCTCTTAACGGCCTCCCACGTCAGGCTCGTTTCGGTCATCTTAATTATGGCCAGAGAAGTAACTAAGCTTATCAGAATTCCTATTGCGGCAGTTTTTACTGCTCCACTCTTTTTACTCCCTGCCACTCTATTTCTCTCCCCCTTAAAAAGCTGTAAAGCGAAGACATCGCGGCAATCTGATTTATCAGCAGGTAAGCGACGAGCCCAAATACTATTTTCAACTTTTTAATCTTTCGAAATCGGTAGAGTATGAGGGGCGGTGCGATAATCAGGAGTGGCAAAAGTAAGGCTATCGCGTGCGCAAACACCACGGCAGATAGCACCTGAAAGGCCAGAACCTTGTTTTTCCTGAGGTAGTCGTTGCGGAACAGCTGAAGTCCGCCGTAGTACCACCTTTTTCTCTGTTTGTAGAGGTCTCGCCAGCTCGTCGGAGCCTGTTCGTAGACTGCAGCGTTTTCCACGAAGACGGATTTATAGCCTAAGGCGTGCATTCTCACGGAGAATTCGAGGTCTTCGGCGAACGAACTTTCGTCGAGCCTGTGCTTAATCAGGAGGTCGGCTCTAACGACTCCGATTAACCCGTTAAAGTTTTTGAAGTCCGACCTCTTCAAGAGGAAGTTGAAAATTCGGTATTCAACGTCAAGAGTCTCGGCTACGAGGTTGTTGGCGTTAATCACTCTCCTCTCCGAAGACGATATGAACGCATCTCTGTGCTTTTCGAGAGCTCTGATGCACTCGACCACGAAGTTCTTCGACGGTCTGGAGTCGACGTCGAAAAAAGCTACGTAGTCGGGCTTAAATCCGCGCTTCATTAAGCTGTCGAGACAGTCGTTTATCGCTCCGGCCTTTCTTCCTCTTCTGTCAGCCCTTTCGAAAACTTCGAACCCGAGCGACCTCAACTTCTCTCCTCTTCTGTCGCCCTCGCCGTTGGAGTCGATGGCGTATACGATTTTGCAGTCTAAGTCGTCGAAGTCGAGATTTTTTATCCAGTTCGCAGACCTTAGAACGACCTCTTCGGGCTCGAACGGTGAAACTGAGACGATCACTGCAAGCCTTTTTCTCATCACCGCGAGCTTAGTGATGGTAATTTATATAAGTTTAAGCGGTCATCTGCTCTGCGAGTTTATGCGCGTCGCGATCTTAGTTCCCGTCTCACCAAAAGAGTCGATCGAAACGCTGAGGAGATCCGTGAAAAGGCTCAAAAGATTAAGGTTCGACGGAGAACTTAAAATTCTTTACGTTTTTGACGGGAGTGAAAATGACGAGAGAGTTCTGGAGTTAAAGAGCAGAGGCGTTGACGTTCTTGCGAGAAACACTGGCAGGGGAAAGAGGGCGGGAGCGATAAACGACGGCGTCGCGCACCTGAAAGAGTTCAAGCCGGACTTCGTCGCGATCTTCGATGTGGACTCGGAGCCTGACGAGGACTTCATTTTGAAGTGCGTTTCGGAATTTGAAGACGACGTTTACATCGTTTCGACGAGGAGGTACATTTCCAACGACTCGACTTTGATCTCCAAAGCCGTGGCCGTGGAATACAGAATAATCAACTTTCTGCTAAGGATCTCAGCTTTCAAACAGTTCAACGGTCTGATCGGGGTCGTGAGAGCGGACGTTCTTTCGAAATACTCTCTTGACGAGGAAGCTATTACCGAGGACGCCGATTTTTCGACGAGAATGCACGTCTTAGGCTACAGAGCGAAGCTTGTCAAGGGTAGACTATACGAACAGGCTCCGCTGGACGCTCTCGACTTTTACAGGCAGAGGGTGAGGTGGTACTACGGCGGGCTTCAACTCTGGAAACACTTCGGAAAGGTCGTATCGTCTAAAAACGCGATCTTCAAAATCTCGTGGTTGTCGGCGTTAACGATAACTTTTTTCCCGATACTCTTTTTCCCGCTGATACTACTTTCTCTACCTGCTCTCCTCGTTTACGAAGGGTTAGACGGGTTAAAAGCGTTTTCCGGGTTGATTGCACACGCGATAATTTTGCAAGCAGCATCATTTTCTGCGATCGCAAAATTTCTGAGGGGAAAGAAGGTAGAGTGGATACCGCCAAAAAGAGTTTAGAGCAGGTAGCTCGCCAGCTCTTCGAAACGAATTCCGAGGCTTTCAACTTTCTTCTTCGCCCTGCTGAAAGCCGAGTAGTTGTAGTTCCCGCCGTTAAGCTTCTCGAGGACGGCCTGATACTCAACGTCGGTCAGTATGTCCTTTAAAAGCTCTTTGATGTTTCCTCTGCTGTACAGTTTTAACTCGAAGGATTCGACGAGGTCCAGACCGGAAAAAGCGAAAGCCTTTACCTTCCAGCACTTCTCACACTCCGAGACGAGAAGTTTTTTACCGTTGACGTTGTGCCAGCTCTTCTGATACATCACCCCTCCGCACTCGCAGAAACCACCAAAATAGTTCTCCGCTTTCTCTCCTCTGGAAGCTTCGCTTTCGTAGATGAGTAATTTGAGCGGCTCTACGTAAGCCTTCATTAAAAATTTATGCGTAAAGTGTGTTTTATAACGGTTTCGTCTCAGAGGTTTTTATAAATTAAACAGGAACAACTTTCTTTACTTCCGGTATCTTCGACTTCAGGTGCTGCTCGACGAACATCGTCAGCGTTATCTGGGACATCGGACACCCGTAGCAGGAGCCAAGAAGCTTAACTTTGACTTCTCCCTTCTCCTCGTCCACGTCTACCACGGCGATGTTTCCTCCGTCTCTTATCAGGGCGGGTCTGATCTCCTTCTCAATGATTTCCTCGACCTTCTCTCTGAGTCCCATGTTAAGACAAGACTGCGTTATAGTATAAAAGCCTTCTCGAAACATTATTATTCAGTCGCGCCTATTCTTTAACTATGCTCGGATACCTCTATCCGATGAGGACTTTTATAATCGTGGCGGGAACGCTCGAAAAACCGAATCCGATGACGGCAGACTGGGTCACTCCGCTTAGCTTCAACCCGCCTTTAGTTGGTGTTGCGATAGGTAAGACGAGACACACGAGAAAGCTCGTCGAAGAGCAAAAAGAGTTCACGATCGCAGTTCCGACGGTGGAGTTACTCAAGGACGTGTGGATCGCGGGAACCGTAAGCGGCGCGAGGGAAAACAAGGCTGAAAAAATGAGCGTAACCTTCGTTCCGTCGCAGAAGGTTAGCACGCCGTCTATCAAGGAGTGTCAAGCCAACATAGAGTGCAAGGTCGTTAAAGAGGTTGAAGTCGGAGACCACATACTCTTCGTGGGAGAGATCGTGAACGTAACTCACGGAGACGCGTTCAAGAACGGCGAGCCCGACGTGGAAAACTACAGGTTCCTGATGCACGCGAAGACGGGGGCGAACTTCACTTATCAGAGCGGTGAAATTATTAAGCCGTAACTCCTAAACATTTTTTATGAATCCGATAAAGGTCTTCACCGGAATAACTCTAATCTTTCTCGGCTTCACGCTTCTCGTTCTCTCTCAGGCGATGTCCCAGGCCGAAAACGTTGAATACGGTGGAGTAGTGATTATAGGTCCAATTCCAATCGTTTTTGGGAGCTCTACGCCACTAATAGCTTTCGCAGTTATCGTAGCGGCGGCAATTCTCTTACTTTTTGCGTTGAGGTGGTAAAATGCTCGAATACGTCGGAATAATCCTGATCGCCGTCGGCGTATTTCTGGTCGTGCGAGGCTTAACCGAAAAGTTCGAAGCTATAACGCCTTACGGAGACGAATACGAAAGGAAAATCGAAGAAAAGCCCGAGAGAAAGGTCGAAGCTGGTGGCGTGGTTTTAATCGGACCGATTCCAATAGTTTTTGGCTCTTCGAGGATGGCGGTAGTGGCGTTAATTCTTACGATAGTTTTAATGCTAATGGTCTTCCTACTCTTCTACGTATGATGGAGGAGATTTTTTACTTTGAAAGACCGGGGAAGCAGAACACGGAGAAAACTCTTGAGCTCGCTGTTGAAAGGGCTTTAAAGAGGGGCATAAGGTATCTCGTCGTCGCATCTTCAACTGGTGAGACGGTCAAGAAAGCGCTCGAAGTCGTAGAGAGAAAAAAGGCGAAGTTGAACGTCGTTTGCGTGACTTATCACACCGGATTCTACGAAGAGGGCAAAAACACGATGAGCGAAGAGACCGAGAAGTTTCTTCTGGAAAAAGGCGTCAGGATCGTGAGGCAGAGTCATGCTCTCAGCGGAGTGGAGAGAAGCATAAGCCGGAAACTTGGTGGGTCGAGCAGAGTTGAAGCTATAGCTGAAGCTTTGCGGTCGCTTTTCGGACACGGCTTAAAGGTTTGCGTGGAGATAGCCATAATGGCCGCGGACAGCGGAGCTATACCGATAGAAGAGGTCGTGTGCGTCGGAGGTAGAGCGAGGGGCGCCGATACGGCGGCAATCATTAGACCGGCGCACATGAACAACTTCTTCGACATGGAGGTCAGAGAAATCATCTGCATGCCGAGGCTCAAGCGCTGACTTTTTCAAGGAGGGCGTAGAAGAATCCGATCGTTTTGTGCCTGTGAGGAAACGCTCTGATCGTCCCCTCCAAAAATCCGGGCGAGTAATAACCGCTTAGCGGAACAAGTTTTACGTCATCTCTCTCGTTCAAAACTTTTTCTACGACCTCTTCATTTTCCTCCCTGAACATCGAGCACGTGCAGTATAAAACCCTCCCTCCCGGCCTCAGCAGGTCGAGAGCTACGTTCAGAAGTTCGTATTGAAGTTCTGCGAGCTCTCCTATTTTGTCCTCTCTAATTCTCCACCTCAGCTCGGGGTTCTTCATCAAAGTCCCGTCGGACGTGCACGGAGCGTCGAGCAAGACTTTGTCTGCGATACCTTTCCCGAGAATTTTAACCGATTTTCTCGCGTCTTTCTTGTAAATCTTCACGATCCTGACTCCGCACTTTTCTATCAGCTCCTCCATCCTCTTTAACCTCAACTCGTCTATATCGAACGCGTGAATCACGCCTTTGTTTTTCATCAACTCCGCCATGTGTAGCGTTTTTCCTCCAGGAGCGGCGCACAGATCGACGACAACCTCTCCAGGCTTCGGATCGAGAAGTATCGACGCGAGAGCGGAAGCCTCCTCTTGAATTACGAACTTGCCCTTCCTGTAGAGCTTGGATCTGTCGAAATCGTAAGGACCGTCGAATCTGAGAACCGTCGGAACGACTTCGCTGACTGAAACTTTCTTCCCGTCCTTTTCGAGACCTTTTACCACTTCTTCTACACTCGCTTTCAGCGTGTTCACCCTTACGCTAATCTCCGGCTCTCTGTTCAAAGCTTTAAGCAGGTCCTCCACTTCTCCTCCGAGCAAATCCCTCATCTTCTTTATATACCAAGCCGGGAGCAGGTATTTCAGCTCAAGCTCCTCTATTTCGTTCTTCGGAGAGAGCTCGTAAGACGTAATTTCGTCAAAAATCTCGAAGTAGAACATTCCGACGTAGGGGTGCGTTATCTTGGACAGAAAACTCGCGACGCTCTTCTTCACCGCCTCTCTGTCAAGGTGTTTCGAAAACTTCTTCTCGAAAACGAAAAATTCGATCGTGACTCTGAGCGACGCTCTCAACCACGGATCGAGTATGTTCTGGTGTATGCCGACAACTTCTCGTATGATTCTGTCTATAACTCCGAGCCTTTTCATTATCTTGTAGTATACGGCGGTCAGAATTCTGTCGAGGTTTGTGCCGAGTATTCGATACTTCTCGAAGACTATTCTCTTAGCGTACTGGCTCGGCTTGATCTCTTCCGACTTTCTGAGAACTTCTGTCAGTATTATGAAGTCTTTCTCTCTGACTTTATACATGCAGAATTGTGCGTATGCTTTTCGGCATATAAATCTCTTTCCCGCACACGACAAATTCAAAGTTTCCAAATACAATTAATATTCCACTCTCGCAAATTTTTTAAAAGGTTTAACGATTTTTAAGTTATGGACTTGGAAATGGGTTTGAAAAAGTTGAGGACCGGCGCACTGCTGGCGATAGTCGGGGACTTGGTAGCGATCGTAGGGGTAGCCTTAGCGTTCGCGAGTATGGGAATGGCTATGGGGATGAATAGTCCACAGGCAGCGCTCCTATTTGCCGGAACGTTGGCGTTGCCCATGCTCGCAGCAGCAGTTCTCGGTTTGATCGCGTTCATATTCTGGTTCCAGGCAACTGGCTACCTGAAAAAAGTTAACTCCGAACTTGGAATTGGCAGAACGGGGATGGTGCTGCAGATCGTCGGAATAGCGGTTATGCTGTTGTCGATGCTGTTAATGGCTGGCTCGCTTGCCGCTGCAAGAAGCGGTTTCAACGCTATGACCGGGGCGATGATGGGGTTGCTGGGCTTCATGTTCCTTGGAGGTTTTCTGATTTTGGTCGGAGCGATCCTCTTCGGAATAATGATCCTCAGACTCGCGAAAGTTCCGGAAGTGGACCCAGGATTCCAGACTGCTGGAATAGTCTACATCGTGGCGATCGTCTCTTCACTGATACCCTACGTTTCCGTCGTTGGCTGGATCTTAATGTTCGTGGCACTGATCCTGATTTACTCCTACGCCGGAAGAAGCCTCGAGAGTCTACAGTAAACTTTTTTAAACTCTTTTTCGATCACAAAATACTTTAAGCGAATGTTGTTATATACTGTAAACCGCTGCGGGGGTTGCCGAGCCAGGAAAAGGCGCAGGGCTTAAGACCCTGTCCCGTAGGGGTCCGCGGGTTCAAATCCCGCCCCCCGCATGGTATCAATTTGTTTAGCTAAGACGGAGATGTTAGTTTACCTGACTTTGCGAGTTTGAAGCTCGAACTTGAAGATGTTCTCGGCAGGAAGTAGGTTGAGTTGGTTGAATTTGACGCGATTAAGTGAGGTTGAATACTGAAAGAGCGGGTGTGACGATTTAAACTGGGTATGGCGCAGTTTTTTAAACATTCTTAAAACGTCGATTAGTTTATATATTTTCGTTTACAACACACGAAACATGAAGACTAT
>CAYXDX010000004.1:0-42663 GCA_964463865.1 uncultured archaeon
AGGTTGTCGGCGAGATCATCATTGACGGCGATTATTTCACCGTTAACGGGGGAGTAAATCTCGCTCGCCGCTTTGACAGATTCAACAACGGCGAAATCATCACCCTTGGCTAGTTTTTTGCCAACTTCGGGCAGTTCCAAAAACACCAAATCACCAAGCGCATGGCGGGCATAGGTGGTAATTCCAACCCATGCGGTATCGCCTTCGATTTTAATCCATTCATGGTCATCGGTATATTTCACATTGCTCATTTTTATCTTCCTTTTTTGTTGTTATTTTTTTTCCTTTCTTGTCCTTAATGTAGTCTAAAATGAGCTTCTTGGCTTCTTCATGGGATATTTCACGCACAACTATGATTTTCTCAGATCTGATAATGCTTTCAAGCTCTTTTACTCTTCTTTCGAGGTCTTCAATTCGCTTAATCAAGTTCGTTTCGAGCATAGTATTATCACCTAACGTTTGGCTTTATGCGCACAAATATTTCAAACTATCGTAAGCTATCATTTCATATCGTGGAAAACAGCAAAATATCTTTTTCGTGAAATAATTTTTTAACTTTCGAGTTACAGTGAAAGTTTGAATCTCGTGATTGAAGCTCCCTTTTTGGGTGGGTTAAATGGATTACCGTTTCCGCGTCGTTATTAAGAGCGGGAACGGGAAAGACGAAGCTGTAAGCATCGACGCGAGGAAAATAGCCTTGAGGAACAGCATAAGCAAGGTAAACGGGACTTACAAACTGGATTTAGAAAATGTTAGAATTGAGATGGGAGAAGACTTGGCAATGGAGTTCTGGTAGATCTTGACGTATTTGCTGCCGCCGGAGAAGGTAAGAGAGGCAATTAGGGAATATTTAGAAAAAGCAAGCTTCTAAAAAGCTGAAGGTTGAAATGTCTCAGGTAGGCAAAAGGTATTTACTTTCTATTAGCGTACTATTAGACATGAACATAAGTGTGGAATTAACTCCAGAGTTGCTTGAATACATCGAGAAGAAGGTCAAGAGTGGCAAGTACAAGAGCAGGAGCGAGGTCGTGAGAGAAGCGATCAGAATGATGATGAAAGCCGACATAGAAAGACTTCTGGAAGAGATGGGCGTAGATCTAAAGAAGTTCGAGGAAGAAAGGGAGAAGGTCTCGGGTGAATTGATTGAAAAGAAGTACGGAAAAATTTAGACTCATTTTAGACACTAACGTTCTATTTTCCGCAATAAGGTATAGAGGTAAGCCGTTTGAACTGCTTGAAGAATCTGAAAAGAGAGGCGTTGAGATAATAATACCTGAATACGTCTACGATGAGCTCAGAGAGGTTTTTGAGAGGATCGGAGTTGACTTAACATTAGTGAAAAGTTTCCTTGCCACGTATACGAACATCACAATCG
Source organism: uncultured archaeon (assembly GCA_964463865.1). Classification (GTDB taxonomy): domain Archaea; phylum Halobacteriota; class Archaeoglobi; order Archaeoglobales; family Archaeoglobaceae; genus Ferroglobus. The sequence continues at coordinate 1,376 of CAYXDX010000004.1, forward strand.
TCGGAAGAGGGTTTAGTGATGAACTCGTTAAACTCGCAAAGAGGGTTGCAGACAGAAAAGATCGCCCAATTTTCATTTACACGTTAATACTGCGCAAAGAAGAGCCATCTGCATACTTAGTTACTGGGGATAAGGCTTTAAGAGATGCGTTGAATGAGATCGAAGAGAATTCAGCTATTACAGTTGATGAGGCTTTAAAATTGATTAAAAGAAAATGAGTTTTGGAGAGTATGGTTTCAGTAAAATTTGATCCAGAAGTCAGTGCGATGTTCATACGGTTTAAGAAAGGGAAAGTGGTAGAATCTGAGCCTTTAGCTGATAATGTCGTCGTAGATCTGGATGAGAACGGAGAAGTTATTGGGATAGAGATCCTTTTGCCGGAGCTTAAAGAAGAGCAGAAGGAGTTTGTGGAAAGACTTGTGAAAGTTAAAACATGATTCCTACTTAATTACATTTATTAGCTTCGTCTTCTGTCTAACTTTTTAGTATTACAGCGAGTCGCTCCGAAAAACTCTCCGCTTCACCGGGAAGAGTGTAAGGAAATATCTGAACTTTCAATCCTCTTTTCATCGAGATCGCCGCGCATCGCTGCGAGTGTGCTAAATCAGACCCAAGAACTCTAAAGCCTCCACGACGCCGTCTCCGTCTGGCTTGCTTGTCACGACGTCTGCAACCTCTTTCAGTCTCACGTCCGCGTTCGCCACGGCCACTCCTATTCCGGCGACTTCGAACATCTCTATGTCGTTCTCCGAGTCTCCTATCGCGACTATCTTCTTGACGTCGATTCCGAGCTTTTCTGCTATGAACTGCAGCGCTTTTCCCTTACTGACGTTCTCGTCTACTATGTGGTAGGCGAAACCAGAGTCTATTATTTTGACCCCCTTCGGGAGAAGTTTTCTCGCCTCGTCTATCGGGAAAGTTCTTCTCAGGCAAACTTCTGATTTTCTGTAGTCGTCGTCGAGCAACTCTACCTTGAAGTGTTTTTCGAGAAGTTTCGCAGCTCTCAGACACTTGCTTTTATCCCCGAGAACTATGTCTTCGCCGTCGTATTCGAACCGCACGACTCCTCCGTTCTCGCATATCACTATGTCCGAGACGCCGATGAGCTTTGCCGTTGTCCTTGCAAAGCAAGAAATGTTTCCGGTGGCAAGTATGACCGGAATCTTCAACTTTCTGAGAGCTTCCACGGCTCGGCAGTTCAGACTCCTGTCTCGATAGGTTATTGTTCCGTCTATGTCGATCGCGATGGCCTCGATCATCGCTTAGAGAATTTCGAAACGTATTAATAATTTGCCCGTCTCCGCAAACCTATGATACCGAAGCTCGATTTTAGCAAAACCGTTCTGATCGGCAGCATATTCTACTCGAGGCACTCGATAGTTGAAGATCACGCTAAAGGTGAGTTCGACAGAAGCAAGGCCGAGGAGCTCATCAACAGGCAGGAGGAACTTTCCGACAAGTATCAGATATCTTCGACGCTCGACGTCGTCGCGGAAACTGGAGAAGCGATGGTAAAGTACCTCGACTTCGTTCTCGACGTCTACGACAAACCGTTCATCCTCGACGGTTACGTTGAGGCGAGAGTTGCTGGTTTAAAATACGTAATCGAGCACGGTGTGGCCGACAGGATAATCTACAACTCCATCAATCCGATAAACACCAACGACGAGCTGAAACTGATAAGGGAAGCAAAAATAAAATACGCAGTCGTCTTCGACTACGACCCCTCGTATACGACACCTTCAAGGAGACTCGCTTTACTTTCGGGTGACGGGAAGAAGGAGGGTCTGATACCGAAGGCAAAGAAGCTCGGGATCGAAGAACTTCTGATCGACGTGGTTCCGACGGACATAAAGAGCCTCGGCGAGGTCATAGAAACTCTGCTTCTCGTTAAGACGACGTATCCCTATCCTGCCGGGTGCGGACCGGCGAACGTCTCCTACTACATGGCCGAGTATCTTAAAAAAGAGCTGGACGTTAAGGTCCTCGTCAGCAGCGTTGATTCAGTAGCTCAGCTTTTCAGCGACTTCTTATTCTACGGTCCGATAGAAAGGGCTGAGATTGCTTTCGAAAGCGCGTTCGTAGTTGAAGAGGTCAAAGAAGGTCTGAGCGTTCCCATACACAGGATGGTGATGTCGGAATGATTCGCGAAGTTCTTGAGGAATCCATCAAACTGCAGGAGGTCGCTGTAAGGACTATCGAAAGGCACAGGCACGAGAGCTTCAGAATCTCTCACGCCGAAGAATTTGCAAACGCTGTGAGGGAGATAAAAGTCAAAGAAGGACAGAACGAAAGCGCTCTGAACTTGTACAAAAACAGCGTTCTCAGTCACTACGAAATCCTGCTTGAATTAACTGACTCCATAACACCGTTCGAGTCTGCTTTCCTCGAATGGATGCAGACGCCGGTGGTCGTGGAGATCCTTTTCGAACTCGACCCGTCGTTCAGAGAGGCGGTCGAAACGTTCGCGAAGGCCGTGGACGAGAGCGACGATGTGCTTTCTCTCGAAGTTATGAGGCTCGCGAACGGCTTTTATGGGGTAACGTCTGCGAAGGATTTCGCAGCAATACCAGGATCGACGTTCTCGGTTCTCGCGAAAATATCCGAAAGGGCAGACGTGGACAAGGATTACGCGATGGCAATACTTTCTTCGAAGTCGTGGGGGTTGAACACGTCCTACATTTTTGGAAACACCTTCTTAAGAGTTTTCAACGAGACCGGGGACTTCGGTAGGTCGCTTGAGGCTGAAAAGGAAGCGATGAAAAGGATGTTGCTCGAACCGGTGAAACTGCAGGTTGAGATCATGAAATCGTTCGGATTCTCGTCTTTCGATCCGGCAGATTACATGAGGCGATACAGGGAGAGGATGCTGGAAACGGTTAAGAAAGCCCTCGACGATGTTCACATCGCCAACGTCGTCATGCTTCCGACACACGTCGGAGATATCGGTCACCACATTGGCTGGCAGTATTACAACATCTGCAGGGACGAGATGAACATGGAGCTTCTGAGAGTGCACCTCGCGTTCCTCAAGAGGAACCTCTTCAGAGCCTTCGAGGAGGGCTTCGTAAATAGCGTGTTCGACGTGTCGTATTTTGCTACGGGTCTTTCGGCTCTGTTAATTTACCGAATTCTGTGGGACGAAGGCTTCACTGCCGAAATGCTCGCGAGACTGTTTACCGAGCGATTTTACAACTACGTAATGGCAAAGCAGTTCGAAAGGAACGTCGTTAACGAACTGCACGTGAACGACCTTCTCGACTTCGCTTTTCGCGGGCAGAGGCTCGCGGAAAAAGGGTGGAAAATCGGAAAGTTCGAACCGGACTTCGAAGACTACGAAAAGTCGATGCTTCACTCCGGAGAGCTTTACGCGTATCCGTTCTGCGCGATAACGACGAAGTTCGCAACTTTAATGAAGTTCGCGGACATGCCGTGTTTGCTCGCTCCGGAGCCGATAAGCATTTCCGCGCTTGTTAACGCGGTGGCTTTAAATCCGGAAAAGCCGTTCGCACCAGTTAGCCTCTGTAAGAACTGCGCCACAGCTCACGTCCAGCCAGCCAAGTGTCTACACTGCGTCTCAAAAAATTTAAAGATCACTCAATAGTTATCGCGCCGACCGGACAGCTCTCCGCGGCTTCCTGACAGCAGTCGATGTTCGCCTCGCAATCTCCCACTACGTGGCTGATTCCGTCTTCGCCGAGCTTGAAAACGTCCGGACAGATTTCCTCACACAGACCACAGCCGGTGCACAAACTTTCGTCCACTTTCGCGGGCATGTTTTATTTTGAACTTTTCAAAATATTAAAACCTAACGTTTCATTTTTATACTTTCAGGTCTCAATGTCATCTGGTGACCGGCTTGAACGTTGAGGAGGTTCTCCGAAAAGCGCTCGAACTTGAAGAGATAGCGTTCGAGACGTATAAGAAGATGAGCGAGGAAACCGAAGATCCCGAAGTTAGGGAGTTGCTCGAAGTTCTCGCGGCTCAGGAGAGGGAGCACATAAGAATCATATCCGACAGGCTTAAGATGATCAAGTTCATGAAAAAGTAACTGGGACGATGTAGAGGAATACCGAAGACAGTAGGACGAGAAGTGCTGCGAGCACCGTTCTCTTCAGAAGTCTTTTCTCTTCCATGGCCTCTGCGAGCGCTTCCGTGCAGTAAACTACCGCTGCCGTGAACGTCACGAGCGTTATTAACTTAATTCCCGCCGGCGTCCTTACGAGAGTTTCGCCCATGAAGTGTTCCCAGCTTCGCAGGGTGTAGTAAAACACTGCGACGAACTCGATGACCACGGCGCTCGCCTGAAGCGCGGAAGTCCTTTTCTGTATTCTGACGTTCTGAATCGACGCGTCGTTCAGGCTTCGCTGTATTTCCGAAAACTCTCTGTTCCTCAGAACGTCGAGTCTCATCTTCACGAGATTGAGGACGCTTTTGACACCCTCGAGGACGTTCTCCAAGGTCGATTCGACGTACTTAAAATACTCCAACCTGTCTCTCAGTCCGCCGATTTCGAGCAGTATCGATCGGGTCTCCTGAAAGAACGTCTTTGCAACCCTTTCCGACGCCGTTATGGACTTCATGACCTCTTCGTTGAACGCTCTGAACCTCAGCAACCTCGAGAAAACGTCGGCTTGGATCGAAGAAAGCTCGGATATGATGTCTTCGAGCTCCTCAACTGACTTACTCGTCTTTATTAGTTCGGAGAGCTCCGTTAACCTCTTGCTGATGTTTCTGCTCTTTTCGATTAAGTTTTCCGCGGTGGAATTTCCTCCGTCGATTAAGGTTCTCGCCCGCGTCAGGTGAAAATCTAAGAGTGGGAAGATTAGGTAGAAGAACTCCTCGTCGAACTTGCAGTCGACGAGTATTCTATCCTTCGTAAACCTCACCTTTCCGAGAGCGAACTCTTCGAAGTCGTCGCTTAAGCTTTCGAATACGACCTCGGTCCTTTTAATTACCTCGTCAGCCGGCGGATCGAGACCTCTCGTTACGACGAACTCTATGTCCCCTATTTTTCCGATCACTCCGTGCTCGGACCTCGCGAGAATTTCTACCTCTCCCTTCTTTTCTATCGTTATACGGAAGTCTCTCAGCTTGTCTTTCAGTATGTCCCTGTAGTCCTTCCCGGAGAAGTATATGTATACGAGTTTTTCCACGAATTTTCATCCGATTTTCTCGAATAAGTTCTTATCGGCTGCGTAAGATTTAAATACCTTCGATCTCATCATCATTATAGGTGATCTGAAATGGTAAAGATCGTGCACGCTCAAACCGTGTTGCCCGAAGATGTGCTCAACGAGTTAAAGAAGAAGACCGGTGAAAGCGCTACAAAGGATGCGATAGCGAAGGCAGTCGAACACTACCTTATGTGTCCGTACACTCACGAGGAACCGATAGAAAAGAAGCTCGAGGAAGTTCTCAAAAAGAAAAGGAAGATTTAGTGAGAAACTTTCAGTCTTATTGGGCTGAATTTCTCTATTTTTCTGTTCTCTCCTTTAAACACGAGAATCGCCAGCTCCCTCGCCAGCGCTGGGGCCAGACACATTCCGAACTTTCCGAGCCCGTTGAACTGCAGGAATCCGTTCACCGAAGTCAGTCCTACTACGGGCAGTTCGTCCGCTGCGATGTCGTAAACGCCCGCCCACTGCCTCAGGATAGTGAGTCCCTTGAGCTTCGGTATCAGTTCGGTAGAAAGCTTAGCGTACTTCGTGAGAAATTCGAAGCTTGAAGAAGTGTCTGGACTTTCCACTTCTTTTCCTACTATGCCTCCTACGATCTCTCCTCTCACGCTCTGGCTAACGTAAACGCCTGTGCTCACGTCGAGCAGATACGGGTCGAGGTAAGGCTTCAGACTCTCGCTGACGCAGATCTCCTCTTTTATTATTTTGTTCCCCAGCTCTACGCCGACGAGTTTCGAAACCTCGTTGCTCCAAGCACCAGCGGCGTTTATCACGACGTCGGCTTTGTATGTTTCTCCGTCTACCTTAACGCCTTTTACGAATCCTTTCTCCGTTACGATCTCTTTAACTTCGCTCGCCTTCTTTATTTCGACTCCCATCTCTCTGCAACCTTTCGCGAATCCCCAGATCACCGGCCAGGGAAATATCACTCCTCCTTCCGAGTAGCTGCCTCCGACGATGACGTCCGTGTTGACGTCCGGGACGAACTCTTTGACGTCTTCGGGGTCGAGAATTTTCGCTTTCACACCTTGCGACCTCGCGACATTTACCTCTCTCTTGAGAGTCTGAAAGTCGTCCTCGTTTCTCGCAACCTTCACGTATCCGTCGTGTCTGTAGAGGAAGTTGAACCCTACCTCGGACTGAACTCTGTCGTAGATTTTCAGAGTTTTTTTGGCGAGATCTACGAGTTCGGGCTTGGAAAACTGAAGCGTGATACCGCCGGAATTCCTGCCGCTCGCTCCGTAGAGTGGATACTTCTTTTCGAATACGGTTACGCTTGCGCCCATCTCGGCCAAGAAGTATGCGGCTGAAATTCCGGCTATTCCTGATCCTATAATCGCCACCTTCATTCCCTATCACCTTCTGCGAGAACGTAGAACGGGACGGGATTTACCGGTGGCCTTTGAGTCGTGATTCCTATCTCTTCTGGGCTCTTCTTCGTCTTCTGGCTGAGTATCCTCAGTATGTGCATCAGACAACCTTTACCCTGGCAGGCTCCGGTGGTAGCTCCGGTGTATCTCTTCAGGCTTTCTATGTCGTCGTATCCCTCCTCGATCGCGTGAATTATCTCCTCCTCCGTGATGTCCTCACACCTGCAAACGATCTTCCTCGGCTTCATTCTACCACCCTCTTAACGGCACGCGCCTCAAAAATCAGGTCTTTATCAACTTCGACCGTCACGAGCTGAGTTCTGTCGTTTCTCTCTGGGTTCAGCGCCCATGTAATAACGCCCTCTCCAATTACTTCGCCTTTTCTGTTCAGGACGAGAACTTTGTCTCCCTTCTTCAGCCAGGGCAGGAATTCGTACTGTAGCGTGACGTAACCTTTGTCGTCTTTTATCTGGAGCATGAAAATTGCTAAACCAGGACAAACTCTTATACACGCCATGCACCCGATACACTTCTCGTAATCAACTTTTGGCGTGTCGTTTATGTTTTCCATTATTATGGCTCCGTATTTGCACGACTCCTTACACGGCGAGCAGGGAATTCTCTGCGGGCACTCTATATACGCCACTGGCCTTTTGTCTCTCAGCCTCTCCTCGCTTGGAGGCTCTGGAAGTTCCTCCTCTACTAAATATCCTCTCTTGCAGAAGTCCTGCACCATTTACCTCACCACCTTTTCGAGACCTTTGAGTATCCTCTCTCCGAACGGACCTCTCCTGAACTCCTCAAGCTCCTTAACGACCTGATCTCTCAGCTGAACGGCTTCGTCATCTCCGTATCCGAGCTTTATCGCCGCGTCGAGCCCAGCGATTCTCCCCTCCATCATCGCCGCCGTAGCCTCCTCTATTCCGGCCACATCTCCGGCGACGTAAACTCCTTCTACCGTAGTCTCTCCGAACTTGTTTCTTACCGGAACGAGTCCTCCGAGTTCTGGAACGAATTTCATCTCGCATCCGGCCTGGTAAAGCAGCTCGTGAGCTGGAGACAATCCTACGGCGACGCATATGAAGTCGCAGTCTATCTTTTTCTCGGTTCCCGGAATCGGTTGCCACTTGTCGTCGAGTTCTACTATCACCGCACCCTCTACTTTCTTTTCACCGAGGGCCCTCAGTATCGTGTGCCTCGTGTAGATCGGAACGCCGAGCCTTCTAACTTTAGCCGCGTGAACGAAGTATCCTCCTATGAACGGCATCGCTTCGACGATCGCCGCAACATCAACGCCTGCTTGCAGAAGCTGGTAGCTCAGTATGAGTCCGACGTTTCCGGACCCCACTATCAATCCGCGGTTTCCTGGCTTGACCCCGTAAACGTTCATCAGCGTCTGAACACCTCCGGCTCCGTACACTCCAGGAAGATCGTTGTTCTCGAAGATCAGCGTCCTCTCGTAGGCTCCAGTCGCTATTATAATCTTCTTCGCGTTTACCCTTAGAAGCTTCTTTTCCTTCTCCACCGCCGCCACCGTCTTTCCGTATACTCCGAAGACCTTCGTCTCGGTTCTGACGTCGACGTTGTCGAGTTCTTCGACCTCTTTTCTCAGTATTTCGGCTATTCTAATCCCTCTCGTTCCGGCGTAGTGTTCTCCGCTTCCGAAGAATCTGTGCGTCTGTTTTATCAGCTGACCGCCGAGATACGGATTTTCGTCCATCAAAACGACCTTAGCACCGAGCCTTCCGGCGTATATCGCGGCCGAAAGCCCTGCTGGGCCTCCGCCGATTATCGCTATGTCCGTGTTTATTTCTTCGTAACTGGCCTCTTCCTTCGGCAGAGATCTCGGGAACTCTCCAATTCCGGCAATTTTCCTCATCTGCTTGGTTGCAATTTCTCTCAGCGTTCTCGTGCTCGTGAACTTCTTGTAGTGGGATCCGTGAGGGAAGAACCTGTCTATTATCCTGTCGAAAATTGCCATCGCATCCCTTTCGGCATCGGGATACGCGTTCTGCGTCTCTATCTGCATTCCGTCTCTCACGTAAACCTTGCAAATCCTGACGTTGGGTATTCCGTCGACCGTCATCATGCACTGGGAACACTTCCCGATGGCGCAGAAGAAACCTCTCGGCCTGTGGAACCTGAACGACCTGCTGAACACTCTAATCCCTGCAGCGTAAAGTGCTGCGGCGACAGTCTCTCCTTCGAACGCTTTTATCGGTTTTCCGTTGAAGTATATCGTTACCTCTCTACCTCTCTTAAAATCGACTATCGGGTGTTCTTGAAGCCTTGTCATCGCTTTCACCTTCTAAAATTATTTACAGTTTAGCTGGAAGCTGTCGATTATTTAAATTTTGTTAAAATTCTGCTCGGAAACCTATTTACGCTCTTCGGATTTTTTGGACAAAATCGTTAAAAATCGTTCCGAAATGTTTAATCATTAGCAAAATTTATATAGTAGGTCATAAAATTTCAAATGAATAAAAAAGAAAAATCTTAAATAGTTCCTAATTCAACGATTTTTCGGGTGGATTGAGATGAGGGTAGCCGTCGTCGGAGTTGGATACTACGGCTTCAACGCGAACACACCGGACATGAGCTGGAAGGAAATAATGTACGAGGCAGCAGTGAGGGCTTACGAAGATGCCGGAATAAACCCGAGAAGAGACGTTGACTGCTTCGTAACGTGCGCAGAAGACTTCTGGGAAGGCTTTGCCATTTTCGACGAGTTCGTTCCGGACCAGCTTGGTGCGGTGCTCAAGCCGACATTCACAGTCACGGCGGACTTTTTGCACGGAATAGCGAACGCGTACATGATAATAAAGAGCGGTCTGGCGGAAATTGCGGTGGTCGAGGCACACAGTAAAGCGAGCGACATCGTGACGTTCGGAGAGGTGGTAAAGTTCGCTTTCGATCCGATCTGGCTGAGGCCGATAGGTAGAGGGCATCCGTTCTACTTCGCCGCACTCGAGAAGTCTTACTACATGAATAAAAGAGGATACTCCGAAGAGCTCTTCGCGGAGATCGTTGTGAAGAACAAGAAGAACGGAAGGCTCAACAAGGACGCTCCCTACTCTGCCGACGTAAGCGTAGACGACGTTCTGAGCAGCGAGCCGGCTTATTATCCTTTGAGAAAGCTCGAAATTGCGGAGAGAAGCGACGGAGCGATTGTATTTGTCCTCGCGAATGAGGACATTGCTAAAGAACTAAAGGACGAACCGATTTGGGTTTCCGGCGTTGGTTGGTGCAGTGAGACGAGCAACTACGACACGATGAGCTTCGAAGCGGAATACGCGAGGAAAGCTGCCGAAATGGCTTACGGGATGGCCGGGATAGAAAACCCGAGGAGAGAGATAGGTTTGGCCGAAGTCGACGACAGGTTCTCTTACAAGGAAGCGCAGCACATCGAAGCTCTCGGATTAGCGAAGAAGGGAGACGTAGAAGAGCTCGTGAAGAGCGGATACTTCGACAGAAAGGGCGAGATTCCGGTAAACGTCTCCGGAGGTAGCCTGAGCGTGGGCAACCTCCTCGAAGCTACTGGCGGTCAGAAAGCCCTCGAAGTCGTTCTGCAGTTGAGGGGAGAAGCTGGAAGGAGGCAGGTAGACGCTGAAGTCGGCGTGGCAATGTCTTGGAGATACGTTCCGACGGCGAGCGGTGCCGTGGTTGTGTTCTCGAGGTGATGGTCATGTTCGAGAGGGTTAAGGGTTTGAAGTTCCACAAGAAGCAGGACGTCGCAATTGTAGGAGCTGGAATGACGATTTTCAGAAGGAGACTGAACGAGACTGGAAAGGAGCTGAGCTACTACGCTGTAAAGCAGGCCTTAGAAGAGGCGGGCTTGGACATTTCCGACATCGACATGGTAGTGATGGGCTCTGCCCCTGACGCTTTCGACGGAATCCACATGAAGGGCGAATACCTGCTCGACGGGGCTGGAGCAAGCGGAAGACCATACATGAGGGTATACGTAGGTGGAGGAACTGGCGTATTCGCACCCATCGCCGGATACTGGCACGTTGCGAGCGGTCTTGCTGACGTCTGCCTCGTCGTCTGCGAGGAGAAAATGAGCTCTTCGTATCCGCACCCTCAGTCGGCGTTCAAATACATCTGGGACCCGATTCTGGACAGACCGCTCAAGCCGAACCTCATATGGATCTTCGCCCTCGAGATGAGGAGATACATGCACGTGAACAACATAAAGCACGAGGACATAGCGCTCGTCTCGGTTAAGAACAAGGCCAACGCCCTCGACCATCCGGCAGCACAGCTCGCTGCGAAGATAACCGTGGAGGACGTGCTGAACAGCGAACCGATGGCTTTGCCCGTCAGAAGGCTCGACGTCTCGCCACCGAGCGACGGAGCTTCGGCTTTGATAATGGTTGCCCCGCACATCGCGAGACAGCTTACCGACGAACCGGTCTGGGTCTCTGGGGTTGGCTGGGCTCTTGACACGACGTACTGGACAAACAGAGATCTCTACTTCCCGAGATATGTAGCTGAGGCAGCCAAGATGGCATACAGAATGGCTCACATAACTGACCCGAGGAAGGAGATCGACGTCGCTGAGCCATACGACCCGTTCGACTACAAGGAGCTGCACCACATGGAGGGTCTGGGGCTTGCGAAGAAGGGTGAGGCTCCGATCTTGACGAGAGAGGGTGTAACTGCGAGAGACGGCGACCTGCCGGTTTGCCCGAGCGGAGGTCTGCTCGGAGTAGGGAACCCGATAGCTGCGACGATGGGCGTGAAGGTTGCGGAAATTTACTGGCAGCTCTCCTACAGAGCTGGAAAGAGGCAGGTCGCCAAAGAGGTCACGACCGGCGTCGCTCAGGCTTGGGGAGACTTGATGCAGGTTGGAACCGTTATGGTTCTTTCGAATAAGAGGTGATGGAGTTGGCGGTCGGTAAGAAGGAAATTAGCTGTCCTCCTTACGTTAAGGGGAGAGAGCTTGAGGCCGAGGACTTAAAGAAGGGTAGAGTAACCTTCGTCGAGGACCACCCGGACATAAGATACTCGTTTACGGCCGGGCAGGCGATAAGCAGGTTCCTGAACGGATTGAAGGAAGGCAAGATTCTCGGAACGAAGTGCAACAAGTGTGGCAGAGTGATGGTTCCCCCGAGAACGTTCTGCGAGCTGTGTTTCAAACCCGTTAACGAGTGGGTCGAGTTGAAGGACACCGGGACGGTGGAAACGTTCTCGATCTCCTACATCGATCCAGACGCCAGACCCCTTGAAGAGCCGGAAATCGTGGCGGTCATATCCATCGACGGAGCGTCGCCGCACATGGGAATACTCCACAAACTCGGCGAGGTGAAACCGGAGGACGTCTACATAGGAATGAAGGTGAAGGCCGTCTGGAAGCCTAAAGAGGAAAGAGAGGGTGCCGTAACGGACATTCTCTACTGGAAGCCTTTAGAGGGGTGATTTGAATGGTCTTTACCGAAAAGATTATCGACCCGAGAGAGTTGAGGCACGTGGAGGGGAAGATAGAGCTGTATTGGATTTACACGAGCGGAGAGGCGGGAGACCAGTTTTTCAAGAAGCTTAAGGACGAGGGTAAGTTCTTGGCCACCAAATGTAAGAAGTGCGGTCACGTGTTCTTCCCACCGCGAATATACTGCGAGTTCGACTTCAGCGAAACTGAAACCGTGGAGATAAGCGGAGAGGGATGCGTAGAGGCTTATTCGGTAGTTTACTACGACAAAGACGGTAAAAAACTCGAAAAGCCGGAAATTTACGCCATGATTCAGCTCGACGGAACCAACGGGAGAATAATTCACTTGCTCGGAGAAGTGGAGCCCGAAGACGTCTGCGTTGGAATGAGAGTGAAACCGGTTCTGAAGCCTAAAGAGGAGAGGGAAGGCAGGATAACCGACATACTCTACTACAAACCCTCTTAAAATCTTTTTTTGGGGTGATCGGATTATGGACTTCAAGCTTACGGAAGACCAAAAGATGATAGCCCAAACTGCCAGGGACATCGCCAAGGACTTTCCTCCAGAGTATTGGAGGGAAAAAGACGAAAAAGGTGAGTTCGCAGAGGAGTTCTTCAAAGCCATAGCTGACGCGGGATTCTTCGGAATCATCATCCCGGAAGAATACGGAGGTTCGGGCTACGGGATGACCGAACTTTTGATAGCGATGGAGGAGTTGGCAGCTAACGGCTGTGGAATGGGTGGCGTGTGGTATCTTGTTTTAACGGAAGTTTTCGGAGCGCTGACGATAGTCAGACACGGAACGGAAGAGCAGAAGGAGAAATACTTACCCAAGATCGCGGAGGGAAAGTTGGAGTTCTGCATGGCTTTAACCGAGCCTGACGCCGGAACGAACACCCTGAACATCAGAACGAGAGCCGAGAAAGACGGAGACGAGTGGGTGATAAACGGCAACAAGATATTCATAAGCGGAGCCGACAGGGCTAAGGGGATGCTCATAATAGCGAGGACGACTCCGAGAGAGAAAGCTCCGAAAAAGACTTACGGAATAAGCCTGTTCTTAGCTGATTTACCCAATCCGGCCATAAAAATTAACCCGATACCCAAGCACGGGATAAACTACTCCAAAACGTGTGAGGTCAGCTTCAACAACTTGAGACTTCCCGAAAGCGCTTTGATTCCTCCTCAGGACGAGGGCTGGTATCTGATCCTCGACACGCTCAATCCGGAGAGGATGAGCTTCGCCGCAGCAGCTATCGGGATAGCGAGGCTCGCCGTAAGTAAGGCCGTGGAATACTCCAAGCAGAGGAAAGTCTTCAACGACGAGCCGATAGGGAGTTACCAGGGTTTGCAATTTCCTCTCGCTGAGGCCTACGCAACTCTCGAGTGCGCGAAGCTGATGAACCTGAAAGCAGCTTGGTTGTTCGACAACAACGCGTCCTACAGAGAGGTCGGTGCTGCTGCGAACATGGCGAAAGTCGTTGCCGTCGAGGCGGGAATAAAGGCCGTTTACTGGGCGATGCAGTGCTTCGGTGGATACGGCTACACGAAGGAATACGACGTCGAGAGGTGGTGGAGGGAGATTAACCTCATAAGGCTCGCTCCGGTAACGCAGCAAATGGCTCTTGCATATATAGGCGAGCATGTCCTCGGAATGCCGAAGAGCTACAGATCCTAATCATTTATTAACTCTTCTTTCGGTTGGAATTTTATGTTCGACATAGCGATCAACGACGCCCTGTGCTTCGTTCGAGGCTCGTTCACAAGAGCGAGCATAGGCATTGAGGGGGGCAAGATAGCGCACGTCGGAAAGGAGAAAGTGAAAGGCAGCATAGAGTTCGACGGGAGCGACCTCCTTTGCCTCCCGGCATTTTTTAACGCGCACACACATGCAGCGATGATACTTCTCAGAGGTTACGCCGAAGACATGCAGCTGAAGGACTGGCTCGAAAAGAAGGTGTGGAGAGCCGAAAGAAAGCTCACGGAGGCGGATGTTTACTGGGGGACTAAGTTGGCTATCGTGGAGATGTTCAGGCACGGAATAGCTGCATTCTCGGACTTGTATATCCACATGGACAAAGTGGCTGAAGCGTCGATTGAGCTCGGAGCGAGAGCTGTTCTGTGTTACGGGATGGCTGACAGAGGTAGCGAGGAGAGGGCGAGGAAGGAACTCGAAATTGGAGAAAAGTTTGTTCTCGAGTGGAACGGAGCTGAAGGGTTGATAAAGGCAGTTTTCGGTCCGCACGCTCCGTATACGTGCACTCCCGGATTTTTGAGAACTATAAGGGAGAAGGCCAGCGAGCTCGGAGTCGGCATACACATTCACGTCGCCGAAACCGAGTGGGAGAGAGAGGAGATAAAGAAAAGGTACGGGAAGACTCCGGTAAAGCTGCTCGATGAAATTGGTTTTCTCAAAGACGACGTTGTCATTGCTCACGGAGTCTGGATCGACGACGAGGAAATTTCCATTTTGAGGAGAAGAGGTGTGAGCGTTGTCCACTGTCCGACGAGCAATTTGAAGCTCGTATCTGGAATGGCGAGGGTGAGGGAGCTGGTAGAGGCTGGAGTAAACGTGGCTCTGGGCACGGACGGGGCTGCGAGTAACAACAGCTACAACATGTTTTTCGAAATGAAGCTGACGTCTTTGGTTCAGAAAATAAAATACGGAAGAGCAGACGCTCTGAAGTCCGTCGAAATTCTTCGCATGGCGACCGAGAATGGATACAAAGCATACGGGATTAGGGGCGGGGCGATAGAGGAAGGTTACCTCGCGGACCTCGTGTTGATTAACTACAGGGCTGTGAGCATGCTTCCACACTACTCGCCAGAAAACGCGCTCGTTTACTCCGCTAACGGGAGCGAAGTTGAGCATTTGATCGTGAACGGAACACTCGTGATGGAGGATAGGGAGATACTCACCGACGACGAGGAAAAAATAAAGAGGAAGGTCGAAAAGCTCGCCAAGAAGTTCGCGAATGATTAATTTTTTATTCAATCTCTCGACTTTACCTCTATGAATTTTAGAGAGATCGAAGAGAAGTGGCAGAAGAAGTGGGAAGAAGCGGGGATATTTCAGGCGGATCCGGATGATAGGGAGAAGTTCTTCATCACGATACCATATCCGTATCTGAACGGTAACCTTCACGCTGGACACACGAGAACTTTTACGATAGGAGATGCCGTTGCGAGATATAAGCGGATGCTCGGTTATAACGTTCTTTTCCCCATGGGATTTCACGTGACCGGAACTCCGATAATCGGGCTCGCGGAGTTAATACAGAAGAGGGACGAGAGGACGATAGAAGTCTACACGAAGTTCCACGACGTTCCGAAAGACGTGCTCCTGACGTTGACAACCCCCGAAAGAATAGTCGAATACTTCTCGAAGGAAGCTGAGAAGTCCATGAAAATGATCGGCTATTCCATAGACTGGAGGAGGAAGTTCACGACGATGGACGAAGCTTATCAGAAGTTCATAGAGTGGCAATACTGGAGGCTGAAGGAGAAAGGTTTGGTCGTGAGAGGTTCTCACCCGGTCAGATACTGTCCGAACGACGAGAACCCCGTCGAGGATCACGACCTCCTCATGGGTGAAGAGGCGACGATAGTTGAATACACCATCATAAAGTTCAAACACGGCGATTTGATTTTCCCGTGCGCAACTTTAAGGCCGGAGACAGTATTTGGCGTTACGAACATCTGGCTCAAACCCACGAAATACGTGGTAGCTGAGGTTGATGGAGAGAAGTGGGTCGTTAGCGAGGAAGCTTTCGAGAAGCTGAAGTATTTCGAAAAGAGCGTAGAGAAGATTGACGAGGTCGACGCGGCTGAATTTTTCGGAAAATTTGTTGAGAATCCCGTTACAGGTGAGAGAGTTCCTATACTCCCTGCGGAATTCGTCGATACCGACAACGCGACCGGCGTGGTCATGAGCGTTCCGGCTCACGCCCCTTACGACTACGTTGCGTTGAGAGATCTCGAGAAGAACTCGGAGGTCCTCGAGAAGTTCGGGATTGAGAGGGAACTCGTAAGCGAGATCGTGAAGAGAATTCCGGAGAAGGTTCTGATCAGAATCGAGGGAGAAGATTACGAAGTTCCCGCAAGAGATATCGTGGAGGAGCTTAAAGTAAGAGACCAGAAGGACGAAAACCTTGAAAAGGCTACTAAGATCGTATACAAGAAGGAGTTCCACAAGGGAGTGATGCTCGACAACACGTTCTACCCCGGCGTTAAGGTTGCGGAGGCTAAAGAGAAAATACACGACTACCTCCTGAACGAAGGCATCGGTGACGTGTTCTACGAGTTCAGCGAGAAGCCCGTGGTTTGCAGGTGCGGAACCAAGTGCGTCGTGAAAGTAGTTAGAGATCAGTGGTTCATAAACTACTCGAATCCGGATTGGAAGAGGAGAGTGCTGGATCACATAGAGAGGATGAACATCATTCCGGAATACTACAGGAAGGAATTCAGAAACAAAGTGGAGTGGCTTAAAGACAAGGCTTGCGCGAGGAGGAAAGGTCTCGGAACGAGAATTCCTTGGGACAAGGAGTGGCTGATCGAAAGCCTTTCCGACTCCACTATCTACATGGCATACTACATAATCGCCAAATACGTCAACGGAGGGAAGCTCAAGCCGGAAAACCTCGTTCCGGAATTCTTCGACTACGTCTTCCTTGGCGAAGGAGAGTTAAAGGACGTTGCTGCGAAAAGTGGGCTGAGCGAAGACGTCATTGAGGAAGTTAGAAAGGAGTTCGAGTATTGGTATCCGGTCGACCTGAGGAGCTCTGGAAAAGACCTCGTAGCTAACCACCTGCTCTTCTTCGTGTTCCACCACGTTGCACTCTTTCCGGAGAAATACTGGCCGAGAGGGATAGCCGTAAACGGATACGTCAGCCTGGAAGGAAAGAAGATGAGCAAGAGCAAAGGACCACTCCTAACGATGAAAAGAGCGGTGGAGGAATTTGGAGCTGACGTAACGAGGCTTTACATACTCCACGCAGCGGAATACGACAGCGACGCGGATTGGAGGAGGAAGGACGTAGAAGGACTGGCGAACAACTTGAGGAGGTTCTACGAAATCGTAAAGGAGCACTACCTGAGAGAGCCAGAAGAGATAACGACGCTCGACAGGTGGCTCATCAGCAGGTTGCAGAGAGCGATAAAGGAGACGAGAGACGCGATGGAGAAACTCCAGACGAGGAGAGCCGTAAACTCTGCGTTCTTCGAAATGATGAACGACGTCAGGTGGTATCTGAGGAGGGGTGGCAGAAACCTCGTTCTTATACTCGACGACTGGTTGAAACTGCTCACGCCGTTCGCTCCGCACATTTGCGAGGAACTGTGGAGCATGAAGCACGATTCGTTCATAAGCCTTGAAAAGTATCCGGAATATGACGAGTCTAAGGTCGATGAGAAAGCCGAAATGTCCGAAAACTACGTGAAGGTCTTGCTCGAAGACATTCTCGAAATAATGAAGTTCGTTGAGTCTCCGAAGAGCGTTTACATCTTCGTCGCTGAAGACTGGAAGAGAGAGGTAGCGAGAATCGCCAAAGAAGCGGGGAACATGAAGGAAGCCATGAAGATCATAATGAACGACGAGAGGTTCAGGGAGCTGAAGAGAGAGGTCTCGTCGTTCGTGAAGAGGTTGTTCAGAGAAGGCTTCGACTTCTACGAGCTCGACGAAGCGAAAATAATAGAGGAGGCGAAGGGCTTCCTGGAGAGAGAACTCAAGTTGAAAGTTGTCCTCGACAGGGACGGAAGTTTCGTTCCGGAAGAGAAAAGAAGAGCTGCGATGCCTGGAAAACCGGCCATATACGTGGTATGAGGGTAGTTAAAATCTCTCGAGGCGTGTTCTTCGTTGAAGGAGAGAACAGAGGCAGGTATCCGTATTGCAACGCGCTAATCGTCGGAAGCGTTTTAATCGACGCGGGTTGCGGAATAAACGTCGTCAAAAGCTTGGTGGAGAAAGTTGACGTTCTTTTGCTTTCTCACACTCATCCAGATCACGTCTCGGGAGCGTGGATATTCAACGAGTTCGGAAAGAAAGTGCTTTCTCCGGAGACGGAGACCAAAATCGACGAACTTGCAAGGAGGTTTGCACCTCCTCTTGCCGAAAAGTGGAAGGAGGTCGTTTCGAGAGTTATGGGGCTGAAGTCTTTTGAAGCTGAGCGATACGACGACGCGATAGCTGTTGGAGGGCACGAGATCGTGCCGATAAAAACCGAGGGACACACGAAGGACATGCACGTGCTCTTGATAGACGGGAAAATACTCTTTGGAGCCGACGTGGATCTAACGAAGTTCGGACCTTGGTACGGCAATCCGGAGAGCGATCCGGAAAAGTTCGAGAAGAGCATAAGGAAGATCGAGGAAATCGAGTTCGAAGTTTACGTGTCGGCTCACGAAGGCGTGTTTAACAGAGAGGACACCTTAAAAAAGCTCGAAGACTACGTGAGCCACTTCAAAAAACGAGAAGAAAAGATTCTCGACCTCCTCGAAGTTCCGCGAAGTGTGGACGAGCTCGTAGCTATGTCTCCGATATACGGCAGGAAGAACTTCTCCAAAGAGTTGCTCGACTACTTCGAGAGGAACATGATCGAAAAACACCTGAAAATCCTCGAGAAGAAAGGTAAGGTAAAAAGGGTCGACGGAAAATTCGTTAGATGCCGATAGGTCTCTCTGGAGCGATTATGTTGTATTCGTCGAGCTTGCTCTCTGCCTCTACCATCTTCTCCTGCAGCTCTTTCAGGAACTCGGAAACGAGCGATGCTGCCAGCTTCTTACACCTCCCGCAGAGGAGCTTTCCGGACTTGCAGCTCTCCTTTATGTCGACGACCTCTTCGTCTCTCTTCATAAGGTGGTACGTGTAAAGCTCGAAGACCGCGCACTTTTCTGGCTCCCCTCCGAGTCTTCTCTGCTCCTCCGCCGTTGCTCTGCCCCCGGTAATCGCGTTCATGACCTTCTTCTCCGCGACCTTTGGATCGTCGAGCAGGCTTATGTAACTCTCCGGTTTGCTCGAACTCATTTTTCCTCCCGTAAGGCCCGTGATGAACTTGTGATACGTGGAGGACGGAGGAATAAACGCGAAACCGCCAATTTCGACCTCGATCTTTCTGACCTCTTCTTCTATCTTCTCTTCTTCGCCAAAAACGTCGACGTGCCCTTCGTAAAACTTTTTGTCGAAGTCGAGAGAGTCGAGGAGCTTCAGGTAGTCTTCTCCTTTTCTGCTCCTTATTCTCAGCCCGCCGTCGATCCTTTCGAAGGAGTAAATCGACACCCTCGAAGCTAAGTCCCTCGTAAGCCTTATGTGTGGATCCTGATCCGCTCCGACGGGGACTACAGTTGGTTTTGGACCTTCGAAGTCTTTGAGCTGTGGTGCCAATATGTCTGCCGCCTGTATTGCTGGAGTAAACATTTTCGCGAGCGTGGTTTCGCTCTCAAATCCGTAAATTGCTCTCAGCTCACTCCAGTTGACCTCGGACGACAACTCGAAAGCGAGGTCTTTTACGTATCTGTTTGCCGATTGGAAGTAGATGAGGCTGTTTTTGTTTAGCCCGAGGGCTATTATAGCTTTTACGTATTCGAAACCGATCTTCCTGCACTTCTCCCAGCTAACGCCTCTGACTCCGTGGGCTTCCATGTCTGCTATGGCTACGAAAGCGAAACCCCCTTTCTCGTTGTGCCACACGATTTCATCCATCGTCATTTTGTGGCCGAAGTGCGGCAGTCCGGACGGCATAAACCCGGACATCACCGCGAACTTTTCCCCTCTTTTCATAGCTCTCGCTATTCTCCAGTAATCTCTGTGCCCGAAAATTACCCCTCTCCTCATCAGGTAGTGCGGATCGTCAATTTCCGGAAGCACGTCGGAGAACTTCTCCATTCCGAATTCCTCTATCAGCTTCGAGTAGTCTATTACTCCTTCTACCTCCCACGGCGTAACTTTCATTCAGACACCTCACTCGAAGTGTTCCGGGGAAAGGTAGATCTCTTCTTCGAACTCCGCGTAGCCGAGTCTCTCCTTGATGATTACGTAAGCCATCTCTGGAGGAATGGCGCCGACCTCGGTTATTATCAGGTCTATGTAACTCCTTGGAGTAGCGTCAAATGCGGGATTTCTAACTCGGACGTTTTCGAGAGACAGAATCTCTTCTCCTACTACTTCCTTCGGGTCTCTCTCCTCTATCACGACGAGTTCGCCAAGGAGCGTTTTTGGGCTGAACTTGTATGTCTCCGCGGCCACCATGAACGGAACCCTCGCTTCCTTTGCGGCTAAGGCAATCATGGATGTCCCTATCTTGTTTATCAGAGCGCCGTTTGCTGTGATCGTGTCGGCTCCGACGATCACGTAGTCGACATCTTCGATGAAGTATCTGACCGCGCTGTCGACGATTAGGTTTACTTTAATCCCGTATTCCGCAAGCTCCTTCGTCGTTATGTGTCCCTGATATCTCGGCCTCGATTCCGTTGCGTAAACTTCGTCTATTTTTCCCTCGTCGAAAGCCCTCTTTATTATCGATAGAGCTGCTGACGAGTTGCAGTGGGTCATCACGACCGAATTCGGCTTGATCCTCCTCGCTCCGATCTCTCCTATTTTCTGCTTTGCCGTGTCTACCCACTCTATGAACTCTTTCGCTCTCTTGATCAAACTCTCTCTCTTTTCCTCCTCGCTCTCTCCGGAATACCTCATCACGTAGTTTATCGCGTTGTAGAGGCTCACAGCAGTCGGCCGGGTGTTCAGCAGTCTTTCTGCAGCTCTTCTCATCTTTTCGTCGAAGTCACCTCTAATCGTGGCGGCGTATTTCATTAGAGTCTCCGCGGCGAACCTTGCAATTCTTGACGCACCTCTAACTTCCATGGTCTCTATTTTTCTCGCAGCTTCCTCTATCAGCATACTAACCCCTCCGAGATGAGCGCGGCACCTTTTGCAACTGCGAGCTCGTCCTTTATAACTTTAATCTCCGGATCGAACTCCGGCGGAAGGTATTCGT
Organism: uncultured archaeon; assembly: GCA_964463865.1. GTDB lineage: Archaea > Halobacteriota > Archaeoglobi > Archaeoglobales > Archaeoglobaceae > Ferroglobus. The sequence continues at coordinate 22,345 of CAYXDX010000004.1, forward strand.
AAACAATAGAGAAGTCGTCTTCGTCGAACATCTTCGCGATCCTTCCGCCGAAGGTCACGACTTCGGGGTCGAGAATCATCACCGCTCTTGCAACTTCCCTGCAGAGAACTTTGAAGCCGTCAAGCGCTTTTATTTCGCACTTCACGGCCTCTCTTCCGAAGTCCTTTTTTATCTTCCACCCGCTGAAGTGACACTCTAAGTGCCCCTTCATCCCGCAGCTGCAGACTTCCTCGCCTCCTACGTAAACGTGTCCGAGCTCGGCAGCTAAACCTCTGCCTCTGTATATCTTCCCGTTCGCTATTATACCGCTTCCAACTCCGGTTCCGAGAGTTATCGCGAGAATGTTCTCCTTTTTCGTAACGAACTTCGAGTAAGCGGCGAAGCAGTTTGCGTCGTTCTCTATTCTTCTACCTTCGAAAACCTTCAGGTCGCCTATGTTTGGCGATTTCAGAATTTTTCCATTTCTTATCCACGCAGCCAAGCCGAAAACGGCGTTCTCGAACTTTAACACGATTTGCGGATCTCTCAGAACTTCTTCGGTTTTGATCGTCATCACGTGTCTGAACTTTTTACCGTCAAATTCCACGACGTCGGTAAAGGTCCCGCCTACGTCTACTCCTATTCCCATGGAGACTTGGAGGACAAGCATAAATATATCTCTTGCCAAGTTTTTCTTATGGTAAAGCTTCTCACTCTCGAAGAAGGAGTTAAAGCCGTCAGGTTGGCGAGGGAATCTATCGAAACGTATCTCAAAAGTGGAAAGGTATTGAAGAAGAGGTTCGGTGGTGTCTTCGAGGAGAAAAGAGGCGTCTTTACGACGTTGAGGAAAAACGGAATGCTTAGAGGTTGTATAGGCTTCCCGTATCCGATAAAGAGGCTCGACGAAGCCATAATAGAGTCTGCGATAGCTGCAGCGACCGAAGACCCGAGATTTCCACCGGTTGAGATCAGGGAAATGGACGACATAATCGTGGAGGTGACAATCCTTACGCCTCCGCAGAAGCTCGAAGTTAAAGACAGAACGAAACTTCCGGAAATGATAGAGATCGGTAGACACGGGTTAATTGTCAAAAGAGGTCTTTTCAGCGGGCTTTTACTTCCGCAGGTTGCGGTGGAATACAACTTCGATCCTGAAGAGTTCTTAACACAGACCTGCCTTAAAGCGGGTCTCTCGCCGGACTGCTGGCTGCTCGAAGACACGGAGGTTTACGTGTTCGAAGGGCAGATCTTCGAAGAGAAGGAGCCGCGAGGAGAGGTCGTTGAGGTCGATACGAGATTTTGCGGGATATAAAACAGTAAATTATTTTAATTTTGTCGCTTCAGTCTTCCTATGAAACATCTGATATCCATAGCCGATTTGACGAAAAACGAAATCCTGAGGATTCTCGACTTAGCCGATAGGCTGAAGGAGGAGAGGAGGAACGGTATTTATAAAGAATATTTGAAGAACAAAACCCTTGGCATGATATTCGAATTACCGTCCACGAGGACGAGAGTGAGCTTTGAAGTGGCGATGGCGGACGCGGGTGGGCACGCTATCTACATGAACTGGAACGACCTTCAGCTCGGAAGAGGGGAAACGATAGGAGATACTGCCAGAACGCTTTCGAGGTACGTTCACGCGGTCATGATGCGCGTGAGAAAGCACGAAACGGTGGTAGAGTTCGCCAGACACAGCTCCGTTCCGGTGATAAACGGACTGAGCAATCTCGAACATCCGTGCCAGATACTCGCCGATCTGCAGACGATAAGGGAGAAGAAAGGTTTCGACATAAAGCTCGCTTGGGTCGGCGACGGAAACAACGTCTGCAATTCGCTGATACTTGCGTCGGCGATAATCGGATTCGAAATGGTCGTGGCAACTCCTGAAGGTTTCGAACCGAACGAAGGCATTTTGAGAAGAGCGAAAGAATTTGGAGGAAACGTGAAGCTCGTGAGGGATCCAGTAGAGGCTGTCAAAGGAGCTGACGTAATTTACACCGACGTTTGGACTTCGATGGGTCAGGAGAGCGAGAGGGAACTTAGACTTAAAGTATTTAAACCGTATCAGGTTAACATGGACCTTGTAGCGAAAGCTAAAGAAGACGTGATAGTCATGCACTGCCTCCCAGCTCACAGGGGCGAGGAGATAACAGACGATGTTATCGATAGCGAGTATTCTGTCGTTTTTGATCAGGCCGAAAACAGACTTCACGCACAAAAAGCTCTTCTCATAACGCTGATAGGTGATTCTAATGTGGGAGAGGGTGGCTAAAAGGATTGAAGAGTTCATCGTGAAGAAAGTCAGTGAGGCGAACGCGAACGGCGTCGTCGTAGGTTTGAGCGGTGGTGTGGACAGCTCTACCGTCGCTTTTCTCTCGGTAAGAGCCCTCGGAAAAGACAAAGTTTTCGGAGTCATAATGCCGGAAAAAGGTGTTACGCCTGAAGAAGATGTAGAAGATGCGTTGGAGGTTTGCAGAATCCTCGGTATAAAACACGAGGTTGTGTTCATAAACGAGATTCTTGAGTCGTTCTTAGCTAAGCTCGGCTCCAACGGGATGGCGTTCGCTAACGTTAAGCCAAGAGTTAGGATGACGATTCTCTACTTCTTCGCGAACAAACACAACATGCTTGTCGCAGGGACCGGAAACAAGAGCGAGCTCAGAGTCGGCTACTTCACGAAATACGGAGACGGAGGAGTGGACATCCTTCCAATAGGTGACCTCTACAAGACTGAAGTCTGGGAACTCGCGAGGTTCCTTGGCGTTCCGGAGAGGATAATCAACAAAAAACCGTCGGCGCGACTCTGGAAGGGTCAGACCGACGAGGACGAAATGGGTATAAGCTACCGGAAGCTTGACGCCATTTTGAAGGCGATAGAGAGCGGCGTTCCCGTAGAGAAGATTCCGGAAACCGTGGGCGTGACGGAAGAGGATGTTAAAAAGGTAATAGACATGGTGGAAAAAAGCAGACACAAAAGAGAACTGCCTTCAGTAGCCCCTGTGAGGGCGTTAATCGACTTTTAAAGATTTTTCAAGCTTTTTGGCGTATTTTTCCGGATTGTTCAGGAAGTCGAGCTTGTCGAGGTCGTTTACGAGCGTATACATGTCTTCGTTCTTCGAGATTCCGAGGACGTCCTCGAAATCGCAGGTCGCAAACTCGATATCTGGAACATCTCTGTAGTTGTCGTTTTTTACCCACCCGTCCTCAAGGTAATAGTAGCAGGCTCCCTTTCTCTCCGTGTATGGGTCGTATATGGATTTAAAGTTCCTGCTAACCCAGTTCGCCATCCTCAGCGGCTCGTTTCCAGGGTTTATCGTTACGTGTCCGTAGTCTGGAGGGATAATCACTTTGTCGCCTTTTTCGGCTTCAACGACGATCACTCTCTCGACGTCGAGGCCTTTCTGAAGCAGGTATATCGCCTTTCCTTCGAGAACCTCGTAAACTTCCGGATAGCTGACGGAGTTCGCCTTGGGGTGGTAGTGACCGTAGGTTTTCACGAACTCCTTTCCGATCTTCGCTGGCGGTATGTACGTTATGTCGTACCTCAAACCTTTTTCGAGCATCTTTTCTTTGTCTTCTTTGCTTTTGTAAATGTCTCTGAACATGTAGTAGGCCGGAAAATCTTTTTTGAGAAGTTCCGGATAAGCTAATACTGGTTTTAAGTCTGACGCCCACCTTATTTCTGCTTCGAAAACGAAGTCGCCGATTTTTAGCTCCATGTCTTCTGAGAGTATTCACGAAAATAAATTTTTTTTGTATTACTTTTAAAAAAATTGTTGTTACTTAGTAGTAACAGTCGAAATTTATTAAATAACAGCTTTGATTTCAAATTAACAAAAAGCGAAAGATTAAATTATTATTCGGGACGAAAAGGGTTGATGCCGATTACTCCGATGGAAGTTTACAAGCTGCTTCCGAAAACGAACTGCAAAAAGTGTGGCGAGCAAACGTGCATGAGTTTTGCGTTCAAGCTCATAAACAAGGAGAAGCAGGTTGAGGATTGTAAACCTCTATTTGAGGAAGAAAAATACGCGAAACAAAGAGAAGAACTTCTGAAGCTGCTCGAACCTCTTAAAGAGGCTACCGAGACCGGTTTGATAGTAGACGAGGAAAAGTGCAGCGGCTGTGGTAATTGCGTAGTCGTTTGCCCCGTTCACGCCGCCGAAGACCCGTTCGGGGCTGGGAGTGGAAAGGGAATTAGAATGGAGAACCCGATTCTGAGAATAGAGAACGGAAAGGTGCGAGTGATAAATCTCACGATATGCAGAAGGTACGGAAAGAACAGGGTTCTGTGCGTCGCGTGTAGGGAGAACTGTCCGACCGACGCTATAAGTTTCTTGGAGGGGTGAAGTTAATGATTGTCTGTCCGGGTTGCGCTCTCCTCTGCGACGACATCGAAATCAGAAACAACACGATCCTTCACGCGTGCAGGAGAGGTGCAGGACTCATAGCGAATTACAAAGAGGCGAGAGCCACGCCAAAAGTTAACGGGAAAACCGTGAGCTTCGAGGAGGCGCTGAATGAGGCGAAAAAAATAGTCGCCGAATCCGAGAGGCTCGTGATATACGGTCTCGACACGACTACTCTTGAAGCGCAATCTCTCGCTGTGGATCTCGCGGAAAAGAAAGGAGCTTACATCGACGACAACTCCACTTTCTGTCTCGGCGACTTCGTGGAGCTAATACTGAAGAAGAAAGTTCCAACGACTACGCTCGAAGAGGTCAGAGATAACGCCTACGTGATATTTTACTGGGGAACCGATCCGTTCCACAGCCTGTCGAGACATCTCTCGAGGTTCACTTACTATCCGAGGGGTGGGAAAAGGCAGAGAGGCTACGAGGAGGACAGGTTCCTTGTGGTAGCCGACATAAGGAGGAGTCACACGGCAAAGCTCGCAAAGAAAAATGCGCGATTTTTGAAGGTCGAAGACGATCTTGAGCTCGTTCAAGCTTTTATAGATGCCGCCGAAGGAAAAGTTCCCAAGGTTTATCCCAAGGACGTTACGAGAATTCTAAAAGAGATGGAGAAGGCGGACTTCAATGTAATATTCGGAGGGCTCGGTCTCAGATACGGACTGAAAGGAAACTACGAGAAGTTCGTAGAAATGATGGAGAAGTTAAACGAGAGAACGAACGTTTACTTCATTCCTGCTGGCTGCCACCCTAACATGAGGGGGTTTAACGAAACGCTCTTCGAGAGAACAGGCGAAATTAACAAGTTCAGTTTTGCGGAGAAGAGGAGCTCTGAGGAATTTGCTTTCCACAACGTCATAGACAAGGTAGACGCGGCGATAATAATAGGGACTGATCCCGTAGCTTCCCTGCCTTTCGAATACGCGAAGAAACTCGCGGGCGTAAAGACGATCGTAATAGACCCGAGAGAGACGTTTACCGGCGAAATAGCGCAGGTCGTAATTCCGTCCGCGATCTCGGGAATCGAATTTGGAGGGAAAATGAAGAGAATCGACGGGGTAGAGGTCGAACTGAAGCCAATAGAGGAGAAAGAGGTCAACGACGTGTCGATACTTAACGAACTCCTGGAGGTGGTTTGATGCCGTTGCAGTTCGCGAAGTTCCTCAGAAAGGTGGAAGTCGAGGTCGTCGTTTCGCGGGTTAGTTACCAGAGCGAGGCTGTCGACAAGGGGAAGCTGAGTCAGGAATACGTGGAAAAGTCTGCCGTAATTTACGTAACCGAAGAGTTTGCAAAAAAGAACGGGCTGAAAAGTGGAAGCATCGTAAAAGTTACGTCGGGGGGCAAATCTGTGAATCTGAAGCTGCTTATCTCCGACGCGGCTCCAGAAGACGGGGCTCTTATGCCCAACAGCATATACTCATCCTATCTTTCGGATTTTGAAAATTTCAAAAAATTTAAAGCCACTATCGAGCTATCCGACGGAGAAGTCACGAAGCCTCACGAAATAATATTGAAAATAAAAGAAAGGGGTTAGGGTTATGGTCTATAGCCTGGAATTCGAGTTTGCCGGATTTTGTATAAAAGGAAAAAACGTAAATACTTTTAGGAATAAAGTAAATGATAAGACGTGGAGGTGTTTGAATGGCGTTTGAATTGAGGGAAGGACTGTTTGCGATAGACGAGATGCGAAACGTCAGCATTAAAATAGGTAGAGTAATCGAGGAGGCGGAAGAGTGGGCAGAGGAAATGGGACCTACGCCGAAGCCTGGAATAATCGAGTTGAGAAAGTGGGACATGAAGTTGCTCGAACGCTACGAGCCTTTCTACGCTCCCGTCCAGGACTTCTGTAACCTGTGCACGATGGGGCCGTGCGATTTATCCCAGAACAAGAAGGGTGCTTGTGGAATAGATTTGAAGACCGCTAAAGCCAGACTCGTCACGATTGCCTGCTGTATTGGAGCTGCTTCTCATGGCGGACACGCGAGACACTTGCTCGATCACCTCATCGAAGAACTTGGTGAAGATTATCCGATCGACCTCGGAGGAAACATAAACATAGAGGCTCCGATAATAAGGACGGTAATCGGAATAAGACCGAGAACTCTCGGAGACTTGAGAGAGGCGATGGAATGGGCCGAGAGAGAGTTGATGAGAGTTCTGCACTCCACGCACATAGGAAACGAGGAAAGCTATCTCGACTACGAGAGCAAGTCCATGCACATAGGGATGGTCGACCACGTGGTGATGGAGATTGCCGACATCGTGCAGATGGTAGCTTACAACATGCCGAAAGCCGAGCCGAACGTTCCTCTAACCGATACTGGATTCGGAATAGTGGACAAGAACAAGCCGGTGATAGTGGTCGTCGGTCACAACGTGATGTATTCAAAGCCAATTCTCGACTACCTCGAGGAGGCTGGCAGGCTTGACGACTTCGAAGTAGCAGGACTCTGCTGCACGGCTCACGACATGACGAGAGTGAGCAAAGGAAAGTCCAAGGTCTTCGGACCGATAAGTTATCAGCTTAGAGTTATTAGGTCCGGATTGCCTGATGTAATGGTTAGCGACGAGCAGTGCATAAGGGCTGACCTGCTTGAGGCTTGCAAGTCCATGGGAATTCCGTTGATAGCAACGAGCGACGCAGCTGCGAGAGGATTGCCCGACGCGAGCGACTGGCCGGTGGAGAAGATAGTCAACGCTCTCGTCAGCGGAGAGCTTCCTGGCGTTTTCCTGCCCGTTCCGGAGAAAGTCGGTCAGGTTGCTCCGCTTGTAGCTGAAGCGATCTTCAAGAAGCACGGAGGAAACAGGAAATACAGGTTCTTCGCGAGTGACGAAGAGCTGTGGAGCGAGATAAACAAGTGCACGCAGTGTATGAGCTGCGTTTTCACGTGCCCGCACAACCTGAGAATCGATCAGGGAATGGCTCACGCTCAGAAGAACAAGGATCTGAGCAAGCTCGCCGCACTTGAAGAGCTGTGCATAGCATGTGGTAAGTGCGAGCAGGCTTGCCCGAAGAACATCAAGATAGTAAACGTCATAATGGCGAGCAACTTCGACAAGCTTTACAACAAGAAAGGCAAGATGAGGGTCGGAAGAGGTCCGGTGCAAGATACGGAGATCAGAAACGTCGGTCAGCCGATAGTCATGGGTCAGATTCCGGGAGTTATTGCTGCCGTCGGTTGCGTTAACTACCCTGACGAGGCGAAGTCTCTGAGGGAAATTCTTGAGGAATTCGTTAGGAGAAGGTACATCGTCGTTACCTCTGGTTGCCACGCGATGACTCTTGGAATGATCACTGACGAGGAAGGGCAGACACTCTACGAGAAGACTCCTGGAGACTTCGACGCTGGTGGTTTGGCTAACATGGGAAGCTGTGTCGCTAACAGCCACATAGCAGGAGCTACGATAAAGATCGCTAACATTTTCGCGATGAGACCGTTGAGGGGCAACTACGCCGAAATAGCGGACTACATCCTGAACAGAGTCGGAGCCGTCGGATTCAGCTGGGGTCCGTACAGCCACAAAGCAGCCGCAATAGCGACCGGATTCAACAGACTTGGAGTTCCGGTAGTCGTTGGACCGCACGGAACGAAGTACAGAAGAGCCTACCTCGGAAAGTACTTCAAGAAAGAGAAGTGGTGGGTCTACGACATAAAGACGAGGCAGAAGATGTTCATAGAACCGGCTCCAGACTCGTTGCTTGTTGCTGTGGAAACGAAGGAAGAAGCGATAGTTCAGCTCGCGAGACTCTGCATGAGACCGAATGACACGAGCCTCGGGAGACAGATAAAGCTGACGCACTACTTGGAATTGAGTCAGAAGTACCTCGGAAAACTGCCAGACGACTGGCCGATATTCGTGAGGAGCGAAGCAGACTTGCCGCTTAAGATGAAGGACGAACTGCTTCACATCCTCGAAAGCGAATACGGATGGAAGATCGACTGGGACAAGAAGAAGATAATAGAGGGACCGATAAGGAGATACGACGCCGGATTCAACCCGACAATAGTTGAAGAGGTGTATGAAAAGTACGCTGGTGAAAAACCCCCACAATAAATTTTTTGAGGTGATGTTGAATGGCCGCGAAAAGGGAAGATAAGCTCCCGCCTGCGAGAAGGTATCAGATAGCCGATGTTCAGGTTAGTAGGGAGGCTACTGTCGTAAAGCCGAACGTCGTCGTAAATCTGATAAAGAAAGCTAAGCACCCCGTCCTCGTAACGGGTGGCAAACTCCTGAAGGAGCCGGAGCTCGTCGATGTGGCGGTGAAGTTCTACGAGAAGGGCATACCGATAATCGCTACCGGTGGTTCAAGCAAGCCGCTGATAGAGAAGGGTGTGAAGCCGCAGTCGGTCGTGTTCACTTTGCACCAGGTAACACAGTTCATGCTCGACGAGGAGTGGAAAGGGTTCGACGGGAAGGAGCCTTACGATGTCGTGCTATTCCTCGGGTTCCTGCCATACTACCTCTCAAGAATGCTGTCCGCGTTGAAGCACTTCTCCAACATAACGACGATAAGCTTGGAAGAATTTTATCAGCCGCACGCTAAGTTCAGCTTTACGAACCTTACCGCGAGTAAGGATCTATACTACTCGATGTTGAACGAGATAGTTGAAAACCTGTGAGGTGGTGTTTATGGCTGAAAGGAAGAGGGTTGAGATTCCGGAGGGTGTTAAGAAGAAGGAAGTTTCCGGCGTGCCAGAGTCGTTCCCCTTCGAAATATCTCCGATGTTCGAGGGAGAGAGAGTCAGAAAAGGTGACATGTTCGTAGAGCTCGGTGGTCCATCGCAGCCGGGTTTCGAGCTCGTCATAGCTCTGCCGAAGGACCAAGTGGAGGACATGAAGGTAACGCTTATCGGCCCGGACCTCGACGAGATGGAAGAAGGGAAGGCGTATCCGTATGCTATGATCTACTACGTGGCCGGAGATCAGGTGGACAACGACCTCGAGCCGGTCATAGAGAGAAGAAACCACGACTTCCAGAACTACATCGAAGGTTACATGCACCTTAACCAGAGGTACGACATCTGGATCAGAATCAGCAAGGGCGCGATAAAGAAAGGTCTCAAGAGTCTCACGGAAATTGCCCTCGCTACGATGTTCCTGTTCAAGAACGAGCTACCGTTCATCGAGAAGATCGAAGCTGTTTACATAACCGACAAAGAGCTCGTCGAGAAACTGCTCAACGAAATGGCGATGCCGATATACGAGGAGAGAGACGCGAGAGTCGAACAGCTCCACGATGAAGACGTGGACGAATTCTACTCATGCACGCTCTGTCAGAGCTTTGCCCCGACGAACGTTTGCATAGTCAGTCCGGACAGACCTTCGCTCTGCGGTGCTATAACGTGGTTCGACGGAAGAGCTGCTGCGAGAGTCGATCCGGAAGGTCCGAACAAAGCAGTTCCAAAGGGCGAGTGCATCGACCCGATTGGTGGAGAATACACCGGAGTGAACGAGTTCGCCAAGGAGGAGAGCGGAGGTGAATACGACAGAATCAAGCTCCACAGCTTCTTCGAGTATCCGCACACGTCCTGTGGATGCTTCGAGGTCATAGGCTTCTACATGCCGGAAGTTGACGGTATCGGCTGGGTGCACAGAGGATATCCTGACCCAGCTCCGAACGGTCTCACATTCTCGACGATGGCCGGGCAGACTGGAGGAGGAAAGCAGGTCGTTGGTTTCCTTGGAATAGGTATCGCCTACTTCAGAAGCAAGAAGTTCATCCAGGCTGACGGTGGGTGGTACAGAACGGTCTGGATGCCCAAGGAGTTGAAGGAAAGAGTTCTGAAGTACATTCCGGAAGACATGAGGGACAAGATAGCTACTGAAGAAGACGCGAAAACGATAGAGGAGCTCAAAGAATTCCTCAAGAAGGTCAACCACCCGGTAGTCACCGGTGTCGTAAGGCCGGTGGACGGGAAGAAGATTACCGAGGGTTGGAAGGAGGAAGAAGAGGAAGTCGAGGAGGAAGAGAAGGTCGAAGAGGAAAAGGTCGAAGCTCCAGCTCCAGCGCAGCCGACAGCTCCGCAGGTGCAGATGCCTGTGCAGATGCCAGCCGTTCCACAGATACAGCTGCCGCAGATACAGTTGCCAGCTCCTACCCAGCAGCCAGGGATTAAGCTGATAATCAAGGACGCGAAGATCATCATCGACAAAGTGATCATCAGGGGTAAGGAAGAAAAGAAGGGTGGGAAGTGAATGGAGGAGAAGAAAGAGGAGAGAAAGTTCATCAAAATTACTTTAAAGGGAGCAGAGATCAAGGTTAGCGAAGTGATAATAGAGGAGTAAAGCTATGATAATAGCCGTAACCGGAAAGGGTGGCACGGGTAAGACGATATTAGCTGCCCTTCTCACCCATTTTATTTCCAAGAACACGAGCAGCGTTCTGGCAGTAGATGCCGATCCTGACAGCAACTTGCCGGACGCGTTGGGCGTGGCAGAGCTTGTGACGAAAACTCTTGGAGAAATAAGGGAGGTCTTTCAAGAGAGCAGGGACGAGATGGGTGCGATGAACAAAGAGCAGTGGCTCGAGGGAAAGATTTACAGCGAGGCGATATGCGAGTGCGACAACTTCGACTTGATAGTGATGGGCAGACCCGAGGGAGAGGGTTGCTACTGCTTCGCGAACAACCTGCTGAGGGGCGTTTTGCGAAAACTGATGAGACACTACGACTTCATCATCATCGACAGCGAGGCGGGATTGGAGCACTTCAGCAGGAAGACGATTGAAGGTGCCGATTACATCATCGTGGTTACAGACATGTCGAAGAAAGGCCTTGCGACGGCGAAAAGAATCAAGGAGCTGAGCAAGGAGCTCGACTTGAAGTTCAGAGACATTTACCTGGTTGGGAACAGGGTCGCGAGCAAAGAAGCGGAGGAGACCATAAGAAAGTTTGCTGAAGAGAACGATCTGAAGCTTTTGGAAATTCTGCCTTACGACGAGAAAATAGCTGAATTAGATTTGAAAGGTCTACCGGTCACGTTACTCCCGGAAGATTCGGAATACATGAAGAAGGTTAAGAAAATTGCCGATCACTTTATTAAGTTGAGTGTCGAGGCGAGGTGATCGAATGGCGGAAAAATTCACGCTTGAGGAATTTTTTAAACTCCTCAAGAAGTATAACGTGGAGGAGCTCGAAGGTGTAAGGATAGAAGGTGATTTGGAGATAGAGATAGAGCCCGGGGCGGGAATCGACCAGAACACGATAAACGCGATTTTGGCTCTGACTCAGTATGTAAACCTGATTCAGGAGTTCGGTAACTTCCTTTACCACGCGAACATGGCTTTAACTTACCTGCAGAGGCTTTCGCAGGCTTTCGGAATACAGCTGCCTTTTGCAGCTCAACCGCAGCCGCAGGTTCCAGAGGTTAAGCCTACCGTTGAAGTTCCGAAATTCAAGATACCGGAAAAGCTGAAGGAAGCGAAGTTCGAGCCTTACAAGGTCGAGTATCCCGGTAAGATAGAAGAGGTTACGCTCGGCGCTACAAGATCTGAAGGTGGAACGAGGGAGAAGACGATTACCGTGGGAGGAGAGAGGAGCCTGGCCTTCTACACATTCGACGCCGAGATACTCCACATGCCCGTGATAGCTATCGACGTCTTCGACAGAAGACCGATGCTCGCTAAAGCAGTAAGAGAGCACTATGAAGACGTTTTGGACGATCCTGCTGAGTGGGCGAGAAAGGCCGTGAAGGACTTCGGAGCTGACCTGGTGACGCTCCACCTGATAAGCACGGACCCGCTCTTAGAAGACAAACCCGCAAGCGAGGCGGCTAAGACGGTCGAGGAAGTTCTGCAGGCCGTTAAAGTTCCGCTCATAATTGGAGGAAGCGGTAACAAAGAGAAGGACCCAGAAGTGCTTGAAAAAGCGGCAGAAGTGGCTGAGGGAGAAAGAGTGATGCTCGCTTCGGCGACACTCGACATGGACTGGGAGAGAATCGGAAATGCGGCCAAGAAATACGGTCACGTCGTTTTAAGTTGGACGCAGATGGACATAAACAACCAGAAGACTCTCAACAGATACCTCCTCAAGAGAGTTGGAATTCCGAGAGACAGCCTCATAATGGATCCGACAACGGCAGCTCTGGGTTACGGTCTCGACTACGCGTTTACGAACATGGAGAGGATCAGGATAAGCGGTTTGAGAGGAGACCAGGACCTGAACTTCCCGATGTCCAGCGGAACCACGAACGCTTGGGGTGCGAGAGAAGCGTGGATGAAAGATTCACCTATCGAAGACGACACACCTTGGGGTCCGAGAGAGCTCAGAGGTCCGATTTGGGAGATAGTGACTGGACTTACGCTCGCTCTCGCCGGAGTCGACATATTCATGATGATGCACCCAGGTGCCGTTGCTGTCCTTAAGGAAATTATGAACACCCTTGCCGGAAACATCAAGGAGAAGGCTGATGAGGACGCTTGGATAACGATGGAGGGGTGAGGAATGAAGGTAAAAAGCCCTCTTGAAATTTACAGGTATCTCCCTCAGACGAACTGCGGTGAGTGTGGCTACGACACGTGCATGAGTTTCGCTGCTCAGATCATCGAGAGAACCGTAAAACCGACGGACTGTCCACCGCTCGTTAAGGAGGCGGAGAAGAATCCGAAAGTTAAGAAAAAGCTTGAAGAACTGATCGAAATTACGTCACCGGAGGTTAAGGAAGTCGTAATCGGTAAGGACGGCAGAGCAGTTAAAATAGGCGGAGAAGACGTCTTGCACAGGCACGAATTGACGTTCTTCAACCCGACCGCTCTTTTCTACGACGTTTGGGACACGCTCGACGATAAGGAGATCGACGAGAGGTGCAGCAAGGTAGTGGAATACAAGAAGTTCTACGTGGGTGAATATCTAACTCTCGACGGCATCGCCGTGAGGTGCACGTCCAACGATCCGAAGAGGTTTAGGGAGGTGGCTAAAAAGGTTGCCGGATACGGCAAGCCGATGATTCTCGTTTCGCTCAACCCGGAGTGCATGCGAGCAGCTCTTGAGGAGGTGGCTGACGAGAGGCCGTTAATCTACGCTGCAACGGAGCAGAACTGGAAGGAATTCCTGCAACTCGCTCTCGAATTCAACGTGCCGGTCGTGTTGAGGAGCAAGGATCTCGACAAGCTGAAGAGCATGGCCGTGACATTCAAGGAAGCGGGAGTGACCGACATCGTTCTCGACCCTGTTACCGAGCCTCTCGGAGAGGGATTGAAAGGAACGTTCGAGAGGGTTATTCAGCTGAGAAGAACGGCAATACTCGGCGAGGATAAGGATGTGGCTTATCCGATAATGATCACTCCGATAGCCGCTTGGGCGATCGACGCGGACGAAGTGTCCAAGGCGTATTGGGAAACGGTAATAGCGAGCCTCTTCATCGTTAAATACGGAGACGTGATGATTCTGAGGTGTCTTGAGCCGTATGCGATCATGCCCATAGTCACGTTGAGATATAACATCTACACAGACCCGAGGACGCCAGTTCAGGTCGAGCCCGGGCTCAGGGAGATCAACAATCCGGGACCAGACGATCCGGTCTTCATAACGACGAACTTCGCTTTGACCTACTACACGGTTGAGAGCGACTTGACGAGCGGAAACATAAAAGGCTGGTTACTCGTTCTCGACACTGAAGGTCTCGGAGTCGAGGTGAGCGTTGCTGGAGGACAGTTTACGGCTGCGAAGGTCAAGGATTTGATAAAGGATACGAAGATCGAGGAGAAAGTGAACCACAGGTATCTCGTAATTCCGGGACTCGCCGCGAGGCTTCAGGGTGCGATAGAGGACGAGACCGGATGGAAGGTGCTCGTCGGACCAATGGACTCCGGAAGGATAAAGGGCTGGCTCGAACAGAACTGGCCACCCAAAGAAAAATAAACCCTATTTTTATCCCATTTTTATGTATCTACTCAGGTGTATTGAATGCGGAAGTTCCTTCGACACGGATTTTATCTACCAGTGTAGTAAATGCGGCGGTTTGCTTGAGGTAGTTTACGATTATTCTGAAATAGAGTTAAATCTCGACGGAAAAAACCTGAGCGTTTGGAAATACAAAGACGCTTTACCCGTCAAATCCGACCCGGTAACACTCAGGGAAGGCGGGACCCCTCTTTATAAGGTCGATAGAGTCGCCGAAATCTGCGGCATAAAAGAGCTGTATGTCAAGCACGAGGGTCTTAACCCCTCTGGATCGTTTAAAGACAGGGGTATGACGGTCGGCATCACCAAAGCCGTAGAGCTGAAAATGAGGACCGTGATTTGCGCCTCTACCGGAAACACCTCCGCGTCTATGGCAATGTACGCGGCCAAAGCGGGATTGAGAGCGGTGGTTTTGCTACCGTCGGGAAAGGTTGCTTTGGGGAAGCTTGCACAGGCTTTAATGCACGGGGCGAAGGTGATAGCTATAAGAGGCAACTTCGACAAAGCTCTTGAGATCGTAAGAAGCCTCGCGATGAGGAAGTCTCTTTATCTCCTCAACTCGATAAATCCGTTTAGGCTCGAAGGACAGAAGACCATAGCGTTCGAAATAGTCGACGAACTCGGTTTCGTTCCAGACGCGATATTCGTTCCCGTGGGTAATGCTGGCAACATTTCCGCCATTTACAAAGGCTTTAAAGAGTTGAAGGAGATGGGCTACATCGATAAAATTCCAAGGATGGTGGGCGTTCAGGCAAAGGGTGCGAATCCGCTGTATAGGGCTTTTCTGAAGAAGAGCGAAGAGGTCGAGCCAGTGAAAAATCCGGAAACGATTGCTACTGCTATAAGAATAGGAGCACCGGTTAACGCGAAAAAAGCTTTGAGAGCTGTTTACGAATCAGACGGAGCAATCTTGGAGGTCAGCGACGAAGAAATTGTCGCCGCCCAGAAGCTGCTGGCGGCTAAAGAGGGGATTGGCGTGGAGCCCGCAAGTGCTGCAAGCGTCGCTGGAGCTATGAAGTTCGAAGACGAAATAGAGTGTGCCGTCTGCATAACTACGGGAAACCTCCTTAAGGATCCGGATGAAGTTGTGTCCGTCTGCGAGAAGCCAATCGAGGTTGAAGCTGACGTCGACGTCATAGAAAAGCTTCTCTGAACTTTCGTCTGAACTGCTCCATTCTTTCTCTGCTCTTATTGAGTTTTTCCACCGCGAGTTCGTAATTTACTCTTATCGTTTCCACGTCGAAGACTTTTCCTCTTGCGGCGACGACCATTTCCAGCCTTTCCGGAGCGGCCACCTCCACTATCCACCTCCTCATCGAAATGACACCACTTCTTCTGAAACCGGAAAGTTTAGCGATTTTCAGAAACTCTTCGGCGAACTCTCTGCTTTCGCAGGCTACGTGGATTATTGGCGGGTGCATCATCAACCAGGTCGTCAGCTTTCCCTTCATTATCGCCTTCAGAACATCCTCGAAGGCTGGAGGTGTGTGCCACTTACCGAGGAACACGCTTTGAGCTTTTTCCCCGAAGCGGGGCATGTCCATGACCGCTATTCTTCCGGAACAGCTTGAGAGAGTAACGAAGTGTTCTACGGAATTAATCTCGTCGAGAAACGGCTTTATCTCGTGGTCTATAGGGGAACTCCTGTATTTTTCAAGTTTCGAGGCTCTGAACTTCTCCCACACGATCGACAAAAAAGCTAAGATTTAAATTAATGCTTCGATTACGTAAAGCGACGCAACACCGACGACCATCGCGACGAGGAGACTTCTGTTTTTCGTTGCGACGGCTAAAACGATTAGTCCGGCGAGAGCTTTACTCGTATCCGTCATTTCCGGGAACACGAGCGCGGCGAATATCGAGGGAGGTATGAACTTCACGAACCTGTTGTCTCCTCTGAAGTCGCGAATCATCGGCAGAACTCTCGAAAGGTAGGTGACAGCGAACATTCCGAGTATCGTCAGGAGGACATCCATCTTTCAGCGACACCTCCCGCAAGGCACCCAACTATCGCC
This sequence comes from uncultured archaeon, assembly GCA_964463865.1. Lineage (GTDB taxonomy): Archaea > Halobacteriota > Archaeoglobi > Archaeoglobales > Archaeoglobaceae > Ferroglobus. Next base: position 38,656 of record CAYXDX010000004.1, read on the forward strand.
GCTACGAGTATGTTCCACCCGCTCGGCAGAATCAACGCCGTCAGACCGGCGAAAATTACCGCTACTACGTCTGATCCTCTCTTAACACTCGAGGCGAGTATAGATATGAACAGAGCAGTCAGTCCGAAAGGCAGAACGTTGGTAACGTCCTCTGGGAGAATTGAGCCGAAGAGCAGTCCGATGGCCGTTCCCGAGACCCACGCGGCGTAACAGAAGAAGTTGAGTTCGAGGCTGTATTTCGGAGACGCCAACCCTTCTTCTAATCTCTTTGAAGCCACGGCGAACGTCTCGTCCGTAATTCCGAAGGACACGATAGCTTTCGTAAGATTGCTCACGCCTCTGTAAAACCTTGAAAGGTAGCCGCTCATGAGGAGGTGTCTGGAGTTTATGAGAAACGTCGTTAGAACGATTGCGACTGGATGCGATCCTCTCTCTATCATCTGCAGGGCCACGAACTGCGAAGCTCCGGCGAAAACGAGGGCGGACATGATTATCGCGTTCGCACCGAGGTAGTCTTTTGCGAGTATGCCGAACGCGACGGATATCGAGAAGTAGCCGACGACTATCGGCAGCGAGTCCCTCAAACTTTGCATGCAGGCAATACGAGTAACCGAATAAAAAACCTGTGATTTACTCGAAGGCAAAAAATATTTTAAAGAAATTTATGAAAACGATGGAATTATCTCTTTACCTATCAACTGAATGGCCTTCTTCTTGTCGGGGCCTATCGGAGAACCGGCCACGACTTGCGTAACTCCGGCCTTCGAAAGCTCTTTAATTCTCTCTATGACGTCGTCCGGCGTTCCGCTGATGCTGAAACAGTCGATCATTTCGTCGGTCACGGCTTTTCCTACCCCGGCCCAGTCTCCCTTGGTAAACGCGTTGTTCAGAGCCTCCCTTACTTTGTTCACGTCGTCCATGCTTATTCCGTGCCTCTCGAATATGACATCAGGCGAACCGGCGACTATGAAAGCTACGACTATCCTTGAAGCGTTCCTCGCTTTGTCTCTGTCCTTGTCCACGCTCATTGAAGCGTAAGCCACTACGTCGAATTCGTCCTTGCTCTTTCCGGCTTTCGACAGACCCTTTTCGATGTTCTCCTTAGCAGCCTCGAAGTCTCTCGGGTGGGAAGCGTTTATGAGCACTCCGTCTCCGAGCTCGGCCGCGAGCTGAAGCATCTTCGGACCCTGAGCTCCGATGTATATCGGAATGCTTCCAGCCTTGAAGTCAAGTTTCGCTCCGTTCATTTTGAATATCTCTCCGTCGTATTTTACGGATTTTCCTCCGTGAAGAGCTCTTATTATTTCCACGGCCTCCCTCATTCTCTTCAGCGGCTTCTCCCAGGTGATGCCTATCCTGTCGAACGTCACCTTGTCTCCGGCACCTATGCCGAGGACCGCTCTTCCTCCGCTCAACTCGTTTATCGTCGCGATCGCCGAAGCCGTGACAGCTGGGCTTATGTGGTAAGGGTTCGTAACGCCTGGTCCGAGCTTTATTCTGTTAGTTTTCAGAGCTAAAACGGCAAGCATCGCGTAGACGTTTCTGTTGTTGTAGTGGTCCGTTATCCAGGTGTATTCAAAACCGCTGTCCTCCGCAAGTTTCACGTAGTATTCCAGCTCGTAATACTTCATGTTCGGAACGAATTCGATTCCAAACTTCATGTTATCCCCTCGGACTTGTAAAAGAAAATGTTTTCGATTTTGATCGAAAGATAAATAAAATTGGGATTGGATAGACATCTTGAATGTCTCCGCCCGTCGATCTTTCCGGTATAGGAACCAAATACGAACTTGAAACTGAGAAGGGGGATAAGATAGCGGTTTTATTTCTCGAAAGCGGCAGAATTCAGATATACGTGCTCGAAAAGGGTTGCAAGAGGCCGTGCGTAGTGGAGCTCAAGCAGTCTGAAGCCATTAAGTTCGGTAACATACTCTCGGGCTCAATTCTGCAAACGGAGAAAGAAGGATTCGAAATATCCGCGATGGTGGACCTTAGGCTTAACATCCACAAATACGTGGCGACGAAGAGAGTGACTGGCAAATCCCTGAAAGAACTCGCGATAAGGGAGAGGACGGGGGTTACAGTCATAGCAATCTCGAGGGGAGGTAAGTCCATCGTAAATCCCCCTCCGGACTTCGTAATAAAGGAGGGCGACGTGTTACTCGTCATAGGCGAGAGCGAGCAGGTTAAAAAGTTCGAAAGAGACATCTTAGGGATCTGAATGCTGCCAGTAGCAGCGTTAATATGCGCGATTCTCGCTGTAATCTCAAGGAAGCTGTCGATCCCGTCGATCCCCCTCTACATCGTAGCCGGTTTGATACTGGGCAAGTCCGGTCTCGGCATCTTCGAATTTGACGAGGTCGCGAGATTCTTAACGAGGATAGGGATAATCTTTCTGCTGTTTTACATAGGTCTGCATCTGAACTTCGAGAAACTTTCGAAGAACGTTTTTGCGAACGGTTTTGTAGACCTGCTCGTGAACTTTTCCCTCGCTTTTCTTGTAGCTACGGCTCTCGGTTTCTCAGCGTTCGAGTCGTTCGTTATAGCTTCTGCCGTTTACATAAGCAGCTCCGCGATAGTTTTGCAGTCGCTCGTCGAGTTTAGAAAGCTGATATTTCCAGAGGCAGAGACTGTTGTCTGGTTGATGATCTTCGAGGACATAATCCTCGTCTTAATTTTAATCGTGGGATCAGCTAACCTTGTGGAGTTGCCGGTCTTCTTACTGAAAATACTCGTGTTCACGTTTTTAATTTACGCGTCTCACAAGCTCTCCAAGAACATCAGAGGACTGTTCGTGAGAGACGACGAAATACCCTTTTTACTGTCCTTCTCGATAGCAACGTTCTCGGTTACGATTTCTGAGGTTCTTGGCATTCCGGAAGGATTCGTGGCTATAATGCTTGGTGCTATGCTTTCCAACATCAAGGAAGTCGAGAGGTTCGTGACACCGTTCAAGGACGTGTTCATAGTCCTATTTTTCTTCTTCTTCGGAACGACCGTAAGCATCGGAGCTCTGTCGATCGTAATGGTGCTCTTCGTAGTCGTAGCGGTGTTCGGCAAAATTCTTTCTGGAGTCGCGATTGGAGTCCTGAGTCACCGATCCGTGAAGTCCGGGCTCGAAATAGGCTTCGACACAGTGGCGAGGGGGGAGTTTTCGATATTCATAGCGTTCATTTTCGGCAGCGCACCGGTAATCAATTTAATAACGCTCGTAGTCTTAGCTTCGTCAATAATCGGCTCGCTGGTGTCGAAGTATTCGTTCGAAATAATCTCGAAGCTCGACGATATGTATTCGAGCGTTAAGCTTTTATCTTTACGGCGTTAACTTTTCCCTATGCCAATGGAAATTGAAGCGAGAGCTGGAGAAAGGTGTTTCGTTTGTGGAAAGCTTATAAGAGAAGCGGTCATCGTTAAAACCTGTTGCAACAACAAACCGAGGAGCTTCTGCAGTCAGGCGTGCTATCAGAAGTGGAAAGCCGAGTGGATGAGAAGGCAGGAACAGATCGGGAGGGAAAGGAGAGTCCTTCTTTGAAGTTGCTGATAAAAAAGGACTGTCTCGACACTCTTTCGTCATTCAAGCCAAGAGGGGTTGAGGAGGAAAGGTGCGGACTGCTGATAGGAGAGAGAAAGAGCGACACATTTCTTATCGAAGAGGTCGTAGAGGTTAAAAACGTTAGGAAGTCCGTTAGCGAGTTCGAGCTCGATCCCGTGGAAACTCTGAAGATTTTCGAGCGAGTCGAAGATGAGGGAAAACAGGTCGTTGGAGTCTGGCACACGCATCCGCTTTGGAAAGCGCATCCATCCGAAAAGGACATCGTGGGAATGCGCGTTTTTCCGGGGGTCTGGGTGATAGTTTCTCGGGAGGAGATCAGGGCTTTCGTTCTCGAAGACGAAGTCGTGGAGGTTGACGTAGTCGTTGTGTAATTGAAAGCAATCGACTCTCGAAGAAAAGTTTTAATTCTCTCGATAAACTTTTACCCATGGGTACAACGATTTCTGAGAAGATGT
>CAYXDX010000005.1:0-26158 GCA_964463865.1 uncultured archaeon
CTGGGTGAAATGATTTGTTTAAGTTTTACTATTTTTGTGTAGCACCTACTACACACCAACCCTTCCCGGACTTAAGCAAACTTTATAAATGTTTTCTAACAATTTTTGAGAGAGGGAGGGTGATGGGAGATGGCAGAGCCAAGGAGATTCGAAGTGACAAATAGGGAACTGATAGTGTTTTTCTTCTCAGTGATGCTGGGACTGTTTATCTTCGCGGGAGGTTCAGCGGGCTGGTTCGACCCACTGACGGCTGGAGTAATAGTGCTGACAGTGGTCGGATTCTTCTTCATGGGGCTGTGGTTCGAGTCCAAGGGTATCTTCGGTTCAGGGATGACAGTGGTCTGGATAGTGTTCAGCCTGAGTGTCGTAGCAATACTAAGCGGTTTGATTTCGAGAGGTTACATTCCGTTCGCGTTCTACAGCAGCGCAGCGGCGTATCCGGCGCTCGTCATATCTAACGCGATGCTCTACGGATTGCTGATAGTTCTCGCTGTCGCTCTCATCGTCGCAGTGTATATCGTGAAGAAGAAACCAGAGATTCTTTCGTTCAGGTGAACAGCGAAGGGATTGCTTAACGATATTTTTTTATTTTTTCGCGAGCTATTTTTACTATGCCTGACGATTTCGGAACCACTCTGAGGGTTCTGCTGAACAGCCTCGCGTTCTTCGTGCTGCTAATCCTCGCGACATACCTGTTCAAATACAACGTATTGTGGGGAGCTCTGATACTGTTCTCCGCGTTCGACCAGCTCGAAGACGTGTATTTCTACACGACGAGAAACCGGCTCATACCCGCGTGGTTCAGACCGGTGGACATACTCCTCGAAGGAGTCCTGATACTCGTCGGAGTAGCGATGACGGTTTTCGGACTCGTATACTGGTATGTGTTCGATAGCTGGTTCTTCTTCATGTGGATGGTCGCCTCAGCGTTCATGGCTTGGTCAGCCTTGGAGGACATATTCGAGGGGTTCGAAGTCGTCAGCCAGAGGATAAGAGGTGTTTCGGTCGCATCCACCGTCGGTAGGAAGGGCTACAGGTTCTTCAGGAAGTTCTGAGGTGAGACCATGCCCAAGAAACCATACAGGTTCTTCAAACCGGTAGCCTCTGATAGGCACAGGATACACCCGAAGGCAGCCGCAACGGTCGCGCTACTCGTCACTCTCTCATTCGCGCTCGGATACGTTAGCGTGATTAAGTCGAGCCCGATGGCTACTTTGAAGGCAGACCCAGCGGTGTGGGAGTCCATAATAAACGACGAATCTGCCTTCGTTACCATCGTTTACGAAGGAAACCTGTCACACGGAGGTCTGATGGTATACAAGCACTGGAAGTTCGGAGACCTGAATATCGTCTACGCTAAGGCGCTACCCGACACTTTAAAGGAGCTCGTTCAGGACAAGAAGGTCATAAGGATTTCCGCGTGGAAGAAGGTTGGCTTGCCACCTTATAAGTTCGTCGTGAAGAGCGAGGGAGTAACATACGATTTCACGAAGGACTACAAGAGGATATACCACAAGGCGAACGACAGGTGGACGGGTAAGGGAGTGACGGTCGCAATCATAGACACCGGGATAGATTACCTACATCCGGATTTCTACAGAAATGGTAAGACAGTAATCAAAGCTCTCGTATCGACGGTATACGAGAGCGGGAACGCACCGCTCGTTTACGACACCGAGGGCTTCACGGAGGAGCAGATGAAACAGGTCTTCGAATACGAGAAGTTCGTCATGAACTCTACGAACTCGAACATATTCCCGTTCGAGGACGCGATAGGTCACGGAACTCACGTAGCGGGAATTATAGCCGGACAGGGTATTGCGAGCGACGAGAGGTATAAGGGCATAGCTCCGGGAGTAGACCTCGTGGTGATTAAGGCGTTTTACGACGACAAAGGATACGCAACTGAGGAGACGATACTCGACGCTTTGCAGTGGGTATACGACAACGCGGAGAAATACGACATAAAGATTCTCAGTTGCTCGTGGGGTTCTCCACCGAACTCCCCGCTACCGGACTCGATTGAGCTCGCAATGGAGAAGCTCGTTAAGGACAAGGGTATCGTGGTGTTCGCCGCTGCGGGGAACGAGGGTGCGATACCAACTACGATACTCTCACCTGCGAGAGACCCGCTCGTATTCGCGGTCGGTGCGATAGACCCATACGCGAACAAACTCGCACCGTTTTCGAGCCTCGGCGAGCCGATAATCCCTCCGTTTAACCTGCCGGATAAGACGAAACCCGATTTCGTCGGAGCCGGAGTAAACGTAATAGCTCCCGCTTCGAGGTTTGCTCAGTTCCCCGACTACGCTCTCATACACGGAAACGGTGGCGACTACGTTATTATGAGCGGAACATCGATGGCTACACCTTCGGACGCGGCGACATTTGCAGCGTTCTACCAGATGTATCTTGAGAAATACGGAAGACCTCCGACGAAGCAGGATTTCGTGAACTATGTCAGGGAGAAAGGTCACGTATACGACCCGATTGCGAAGGATTTTATAACCGGATGGGGTGCACCGGTCGTTCCTGCTCCGAAGTAAACTTTATAAATGTTCTTCATCTATTTTTGAAAGAAGGAGGGTGATTGTCGTGAAGAGGGCTGGAGTATTAGCGGCTCTGTTGGTATTGTTTATCGCAATGGTCGCACCAGCGATGGCTTACGAGACACCGGTAAACTTGAGCGTAGTTAAGGCAGATGGAAAGGTTGCCGCGAACGCAGACTACAAGATTTACTACACAAACGGAACGCTTGCAAAATCCGGTGTCCTCGACGCTGACGGTAAAGCGAGCTTCAACCTGACGGATAACACGACATACATCGCTCTGATAATTACGTCGACCGACACGATACTTGAGAACTTCACGATTCCGGCGATAACCGACCCGGTGAACCAGACTCCCGTTAACATAACGATAAATGCGAGCAACCTCTACGCGCTGAATGTCAGCAGCACTCCGATACAGAATGTGCAGGTCAAACTCGTCCCGGAGAAATTCCCGAGCTTCACATACAGCTTCAACACCAACTGGACGGTTTACACGAAGTTCAGGCTTAACTTGACATTCCCGAACGAGACCAAGAGCGGCTTCTGGACATACAACCTCACGAAGATAAAGGTCGACACGAGCGAATACACGAATGTCAGCACGGTTACCATACCGATGACCGGTAACACCGACGTGGTAGCGATTTACGAGAAAATCTTCCCGGTGCTCGAACCGATATACCTCGTGCTGATAGTGGCGCTAATCGGAGCAGCGCTGGTGGCAGTGGTCATAGTGTCCGGCAAGAAGGCTAAGGCAGTGATGGAGAAGAGACTCGAAGACAGCTTCAGGTTCTACAGGAGAATCAAGTGATTTCACCCAAATTTTTTCCTCTTTTTGTTAATAAAAAAGAATTAAAATCTCATAATTGTTTAAGCTTTAAACCTTTTTTAGCGATGTTTCTTGCTGAGTTTAGGTCTCTGTTATAGTCTTTCAAGCCACAGTTATCGCATCTGATTAACCTCTTCGTTTTACCGTATATTTTTACAGGACTACCGCATCTGAAGCAAGTTCTTGTCGTTCCTGCTGGATTTACCTCTACAATATTGAATCCTTTAGCCATCGCTCTCAGGATGAACTTCCTCATCGCAGTCTTCTTGTAGAGCCAGTTGTTAATCATCGTGCTTTCCTTGTCCGTTAGCTTGAACATCGTTTCTACATTCTCGATTGCTAACGTGCAGATTCCGTATTTCTCTCTGATGGCTTTGAGAAAGTTCCCGTGAGCGAGTTTGACCACTTCCTGCATCACTCTGTAATACTCGTTCGCTTTTTCGTAGTCTTTTTTGGTGTATGCTCTGTTAATTTTCCTCTGGAGCTCGTCCACCTTTTCAGCGTATTCTGAAGCGTCGAAGAAGAGCGGTTTACCTTCGTAAGGTGCTGCGACCCACTTCCTCAGGTTGAAGTCTATTCCGACCACCAATCCGTTCGACTGAGTTTCTACAGGAATGGAAACGTAGACGAACCACTTGTCGTTCTCCCTCACCATCACGAAAGGAAACGTGGAGAGATGTTCTATCATGTCGTAATACTCGTTGTCGGACTTCGCTATCAGGATTTTCTCCCTTGCGTTCCTCCCCTTGTCGAGCTTTACTTCGACGAACCACACTCCGTTTTCTTGCACGAATTTTGAGTTATCTTTATCGAAGCAGAGAATGGCTTTTTCACCGAGTGCTCCAGTGAAGCGTTGAGTGAGTAAAGCTAACATCCTCGGCTCTATACCGTCGTTTTTGAACTTATGGTAAAGAAGTTTCTGAAGCTCCGTTCTCGAAAGTTCGAGAAACCTGAAAACAGACTCTTCGACTTTCTTCAGCAGTTTCTCCTGCTTCGGTGTCGGATAGGCTTGCAGGATAACAGTTCTGTAAAGGGTGTGCACTCTCAACCTCTCCACCTCCTCGACTTGCAATCGGGACACTCTTTGATTTCCTTCGGGTCTTTTCTCGGAATCCACTCGTATCCACACTTGGCACACTTCAGCTTCGGTTTCTCCTTGCTCATAGTAGTCATATTCATAGTAAAGTTTATAAACCTTTCTGAACATACTACCTCTTGCCCGAAGCCTGCGAGGCTTAGCCGATGAGGGTTGTAGGGCTGGTTTAGCCCCGCCGCCCGTCGCAGTTGCCGACGCTGGTTGGGATGTGTCCGCCTCTGCCGCCGGTGGAACGCAATGCGGTCTGCCGGGCATGCGGACGAACCGTAAAAAGGGGCACAGGGACACGGTAGCAGTCGTAGATGCAGTGGGGTTAGGGTTGCAACTTTCGTCGGAAATTTTATATTTTCTTGATTTGATTGATATATGGGGTGATACTTTTGGCTGTGCCGCAATCAATAGTTAAGAAGGTCAAACAGAAGTATAGCGAATACGGGATAGACAAGAACACTACGGTAGGAGATTTGCACGAGAACCTTCTCAACGTGTGCGCGGTCGTGACGGAGACGAAAAACAGGTTCATAAAGTGTCTCGACGAAGGAGCTAAGATGACGAGGAAGAAGGTTCAGCAAATCAGGAAGAGCTTTGGGGAGAAACTTAAAGAACCGGTTACGGAAGAGGTCGTGGAGGAAATCATCGAGGAGCTGAACACGGTGAAGTCTCCTGATGGCTCCGGACTCGGAGATATAAACAGGAAGCTCGTTTTGGCGTGCGCGAACGTCTCGAAGACCGTTGCAGACCTGCTCGATTGTATAGACGAGGGTGAAAAAATCCCGCTCATACTAAATAAAGATTTGGCGAAATTGCTGTAGATTTTAACGCAAATTTTTTACCTTACCATTTTGACTTATTATCATGGGCAACGATGCAAGAACGTTATACCTTTTGCTATCCATCACGTTTCTCGCATTCCTGACATCGATACTGCTCCCGGTAAACGGTAGCTACAGACTCGCGCTGTTCACCACGATAGGACTCCCTGCGGTTTACGCTGCGAGGTATTTCTCCAAGCACGGGAAAGAGGACGAGGAGTTCAAGTTCTTCAAGAACGTATCAATGAAGGAAGAAATCGTGAGAGACCTGATAGCGGTGTCTACAGCCTACCTTGTGGGATACATAGTCTACATGGCTACATCCGCGGATTTCTCCGTGGGTGGTCTGTTCTTGTATTCCGTAGCTTTCGTTATAGTGCTGATTCTCAGATACGTAATTGCGGTGTGGTATTCCGCAGCGAGCAAGAGCTCCGTCATAGACCCGGACAACCCTCTCGTGATAGTTTTCATGGCATTCGTCTTCGCGACATTCGGGTTGTTCATAGAGTCGTTCTTCTTCGGGTTTATAGGTTACAAAACCTAAAGTTTTTATTTAATTGCATGAATATTAAAAGTCCGTCGTGTTCGTTTGCTCGACCTTATTTTTTAAATGAAACCCTTCTTTGAGATATACGATGTAGCACCTCCTACTAAGCAACGATAGAAAAACTTAAATTTTTGCCTCACTCTATATCCGATATGCACGAGTTCACTTTTGGTTCACTTTCGGTTCACGTGAACATACCGGTTTTTACGGGTCTAAATTTGACCCTTCTTATGACTCCATTCTCGAAAATAACCCTCAAAAAACCGGTATGTTCATTTTTGGTTCACTTCGAAAAACGGGTGGTTTTCGCAGGTGAACCAGCGGAGGGTATACGACCATGAACGCTCCCCTCGAATGGTATAGCATCAAAGGTAAGTATGCACATAAGGTTAAGGCAATCGTAGACGAGTTGCTGAAGACACCCTACGCGACCCACAAGGAACTTTCGTCGAGAACTGGTATACCGAGGAGCACCGTAACGAGAATCTTGAACAAGCTCGAAAAAATAGGAGCGTTGGAGAAATCATTAATCAGGCTCTCCGGAATGAACATGAATGCAGGATACAGGTATAATATAGACCCGAAGTTCGTCGAGTTCATCGAAAGCGTGACACAGCATGACAAGGATGTTCACGATGCAAAACCGAGGGGTTTTCCCTCCGCTCGCTCCAGCTCTCCGACCGAATCGCCGGAGCAGAAGAACTCCAGACCCAGAGAACCGGTATTGTCCGGACAATACACCAAACCGGAGAACTTCGACGAGCTGGAAAGCTGGGCAAAAAACGGCTGGTTCAGAGTCCACGGATTCCAGAGAAAGTGGGTTCTGAGAAACTACAAACTGATTGACGACGAAGATAAGTGGTTGCAGGTTGCACGTCTGCTCAACGACGAACTTCCACCGCAGCCGGTTAGGAGGGTGAAGATAGGCAGAAAGGGCAAAGGAGTCTCGTATATCGTAAAGGTCTATTCTCCGAAGTTCAAGGTTCACTTTCTGCTCCACTTCCGCTCGAACTCACTAATCATCACGCTTCCGAAAGACGAATCCATCTACATCCCTTGGGACGACTTCGACGAGGACATCGAGCGGGAGCTCGTCAGGGAAATCAACTCGATAGCGTCTCACGCAATCAAGGTCTACAGCGAAGTCTTCAAGCAACAGGTTTTAGCCTACGACGACGGGTGGGTGGGGAAGAAGAGGCAGCTCAAGCCGGAGGTAGCATACCTCGACCCGGACGGAATCATCAGAAAGGTCTACGAAGTAGAAGGTGCTACATACATCGAGGGGCTGGGCTTCTGGATAGACCGCTCGTTAAAGCCGGCACCGGAAGCGGAGTTCGAAAGCGTTGAGACGGCAGCGAAGTTCAAGAAGGCGATAGACGCTCTTGCGAGCGGGGAGCTAAACGAGAGAATGGAGTCCATAGAGGAAAAGGTAGAGAGGGTGGAAAGCAGGATAGAGGACGTCGTGACGAGGGCGATTGAAAAAGCGGTAACGACCGCCGCTGAGAAGCTCGCGGAGACGAGCTACGCGGGAGGAATCACGATTCAGCAGCAGTTCACCGAGCTCTGGAAGAGGGTTGCAGAAATACACGAAATCCTTCAGCTCGTGGTAGCGGCGACCTTCGTTGAAGACGGGGAAGTCAAGAGGAAGCTCGGAGAGAAGCTCTTGGAGAGGCTCGGAATCGGAAAAGGTTTTTAAGTTTCAGTAGTGTAATTTCGAAAAAGAGAGGAGGGTCTGGGCTTGAGGTATCTGTCCGCTCTGCTGTTAATCCTCGCCTTCCTGAACTACCTCGACTACCACACTACGGTTTACGCGATTTCGGAAGGCATCGCGGAAGAGGGAAATCCGTTTTCAGTGAAGCTGATGGAGCTCGGAATCTTCGACGAGGTGAAGGTCGGGGTAAGCGCGGCGCTGTTCGCGTTCTCCTTCGCGGCTCTCGAACTCGAAAGGAGGGGCGTTTTCATTAAGAGAGCGGACTTGGTGTTCGCTTGGGCAATCGCTGTGGCGATTTCGTCTGTGGTCGCGCTGTTCTACCTGTTCGTCGTCCTGAACAACCTGATGGTCATGACAGGTTACTGCAGTCCTTCACAAAGTGATGATGACAAATGATAAGCAATCAAAATAATATCAACAAATAAAATACGGAATTCACAGTTAAGCCTTGTTTGTTCGGACATGAGCTGTATAGTTGTTAAGCATCATTTGATGCCGACAATAGCTTGCAAGAAGGTCAAATGGAACTTAACACTTAGCTCAACAACTTGTACGTAAAAAGTTCGAGAGCATCAGACAAGTTCGTTATCCAAAACGAGTGCAAGAAATGTTTGAACTTCAACAACTGGATTTGCGAACACAACTGAGAAATTAATGAATCCATACAGCAAGTTCAAAAGAACCCAGGAGTTGTACAGCAGAACGGACAAGATTCCTCAACCTTTATATAGTTTTCGACCAAAATCTTTTTATGCTTCTATAGAAGCTAAAGAACATGCTTCTAGAGAAGCATAAACTGGACCCAATACTAAAAAGGTTGCAGGAACTGTATCTCAATTATCCCCCAGAAGAGTGGGACTGGGTCGTAAGTTACTCTGGAGGAAAAGATTCAACAGTACTATTAAAAAGCGTTATAGAATTTGCCGATATCATGGGTTTCGACTTTGAAGTTGTACACCATGATACTGGAGTTGAGTATCCTATTCTAAAGAACCATGTTCGCAAAGTTTTAAACACTCTCGAAGACATCGGTATAAAAATCACGATTACAACTCCAGAGAAATCGTTTTTCGAGTACATGATTGAGAGAGGTTACACTTTCCCACGGTGGAACTTCAGATGGTGCTGTGTATATCTCAAATGGAAACCAGTAGCGGACTATTTTGCTAATAGGAATAAGTGTTTGAACCTTATAGGAATAAGAGGAGACGAAAACAGGCGACCAAGAATGTTCATCAGAACATCCTATAGGAGAGGAAAAAGACTAGATAACGTTGTGGTCGCCTCCCCGCTCATAGATGTGAATTTAGACTTTGTATGGAATGTTGTTTTGAAGGAGAATCCTTTTGGTGTGAGGAAACTTTACCCGGTAAAAGAGCACAGATTTGGCTGTTGGGTGTGCACGGTCTCGAATGGTGAAACGCTCCGATTATTTCATCCTGATTTATTCAAGGTAAAATACGAGTTAGTGGAAGCTAGGTGTAAGGGTCTATTAGAGTTTATTAGAAAATTGGAAGAGTATAGTGATTTTCTTGGAATAAAAATAAAAACTGCTTTAAAAATTCAAAATGATACCACTCCTTGCAAAAGATTATGTAATATCTGTCAAATTAAGAAATGGAAAGAAAGGACCTTGAAATCTTTGAATAACCTGTAATACTCATTTAGTATCCTCTTTTTCAACAATTTTAAGTGTTGAGTAGCCTAACAATAATTTTAAGTCCACGCTCCAAAGTATATTATCATATAATATAGAAGTTTCTATAATTTCTTCAAGAATTTTATAGTAGAATTTATTATCAAAATAGTATGATAAAATTTTAATATCTGAATTTTCCTTTATTGATTTAAGAATGTTGTTATAAACCTTGTTTATTGGTGTCTCCGTGGTGCAGTCTTCAATACTACTTTTTATTACAGATGAAATTAATAACAATTCGTTCTTGAGGTTGTCAAATTAATAAAGAGAAACCTAGCGTTTATACTTAAACAGGTTTATGCGGATGAGAACGCTCAGAGGAGAATAGACAATGCTATGTTCATGCGAACGAGCACCTGAGTAGTATACAAAAGTATGGTACGAATTGGAGAATAAAAACACTTAAACAAACGCTATGTAATGTGTGATCAAGATTTTATGGTATTATTTAATTGAAATTTTTTATATGATTGATAATATTTATTTGGTAATTTTTAACTACCAGAATATCCACCAAACGAAACTTAACAAAACCTTGAAATCAAACGAGATTTAACAATTCACCAAACGAATGTTAACATCTGCTTGAACAAACGACAAGCATGTTCGACTGACTAACTGTTAATACTTGAACGATGTTCGATGTTACCTTGTGAAGTACTGTACTGAGGGAAAGTTTTTTTAAGTTAAACTATACAATGTATAAACATGGCAGTTGAGAAATTCGTGGAGTTTTGCAGGAGGATAGGTGGAACGGTTCAGCACAAGGGCAGAGCGCCAATGTCTGCGGTGGAGGAAGTCGTCTGTTACATACCGGAGAATGTTTCGATTACGGGGATAACGAAGGTCGGAGACAGGATTGAGGTCGGAGTTACTTCCGGATACGGTGTCAGACCTGTAGAGTTGTATGGAGTAGATGAGCTCGTGGCATACGACGTGGAAAAAGTTGCACTCGACGAAAAGGAGTCGATAGAGTTTTCTGAGAAGCCGAAGAGAATATCTGCGGAGATTTACCCGACTGGCAGAATGAGGATTTTTGTAGACTGAATCACTATTTTTTACCCAGCTAATCTGTGTAGCACCTGCTACACAAAAATAGAAAAACATAAATAAATTCGAAAGGCTATCTAAGTTCATGGGATTCAAAATACCGCTCAGAGCAGAGGATGCGGATAGACAGTTCATCGAACACGTGAAGAAACACACAGTGGACAGAGGAGCTCCTGCCGCAATAATAGACATTTTGAACGATTCTGATGTTGTTGAAGTTTTAGCTCCGAAGGGTGTAGGCAAAACGCTTAGCGTATATGTCACGCTGAACGTGCTGTGGGAGGAGAAGAAGGTGCACTCTTCTGGAATTTATTTCGACCCGGAGACGGGTAAAATATCGGTGATTGACTCGAAGAAGTATTGCGACGATGAAAGCTTCACGAGTCTGCCACCGAAGAAGCAGGTGGAGGAAGCCGAAGTGCTCGTCGTCGATAACTGGCACTACGTAGCCGACGTGGTTCTCGAAGGATACCTTCACGAGAAGTTTGCAGACACTCTCGCAAGAGCGACGGTGGATGAGATAGAGTCGGGAAAGAGGGTTCTGATTGTTACTGAGTCTCCGATAACCCACTATTACGCTCTCGGGATGAACGGGAGGTCGGTGAAGGAGCTCGTGGACTACGTGAGCGACCCGATGAAGAGGGTCGAAGTGTTTCCACCCTCGCTGTCAACCCTTGCCAATATATATAGAGTCTATGTTGATAAGGAGGTAAGAGCTCTGTGGGAGAAGTATTCGGACGGAACTCCGAGGACTTTCGCAAACATGGTGAACGCGCTCGGAAGGGAAATCACATACGAGAAGCTCAGGGAGTGGGTGTTCAGGAAGCTATCAGATAAGGTAGGGAGGAAATACGGGAGCAAGATTCCGAAGACAATAAAGAAGGCTTACGAGTTCGTTAGGCAGAACCCGGTGTTCCCGAAGGATTTCAAGCAGATTCTGGACGAACTCTCTTTTGTGATGAAGTATCTGAGCGGTAAGGTTAAGAAGGACGAGCTAATATTGGAGCTCGAACAGGTAGAAGAAGAAGAGAAATGGTTGAGAGAGACTGAAGCTGTTAAGAAATTATTTAATTTGAGGAAGGAAATGAACAGGGCAAGAAGGAGTGGCGACTTGATGAGAGTGGCAGGACTTCTTGTGATGCAGAGGAGCGTGGAAGCAGAACCACTCGTGAAGAGGTATTTGAGCATCGGAGGAATAAAGGCGAGTATAAGACGCAGGATAAACCTGATTGATTTGGTGGAGTCGTTCAGAAGCAGGTATTTCAGAGGTTGCACGAAGAGGGAGCTCATCGAAATCCTTAACAGGCTGGAGAAATGCTATGTGGACGGAGTGTATGTCGGAGGACTCGCCGAGATGCTGAACGAGTTCGACATATCCAAAGCGTTCGAGGAGCTGAACTGCGGCAGCTATTACATGGACTTGCTCACCAAAACTCTCGAAGAGGATGCAAAAATAGTAAAACTTAAATAGATTTTGAACAGAAGACTGTTCATGGGTAAATTCGAGCAGCTCTCGGTGTCCGTTTTGGTAGCGGGGTTATTTTTGCTGAGCGTAGCCGGGGCGATAATGCTCGGTCTCTTCGTAAAAGCCGCGTTCATTGACACCGGAGTTGCCCGGTATGTCGCGGTAGCGTTGTTCGCGCTTCCGAAGGTGTTCCTGAACGCGATGTCCGGTAAATACGGGGCGGGAGTATCGGTAATAGCGTGGCTGACATTAGCAGGGGCGATAATGGTGTTCGTAGGAGTCACCGGGGTGGTCGCGTGCTCGGTAGTGTCAAAAAAATCGCCGCGGCGCTAACCTTCTCTGCGGTGGTTTTCTCACCTCTCGTCGGAGTCAACCCGATAGTAGCATCTTATTTGGGAATGAGCTATCTTGCGTTATTCTACTCTCTGAGGTGGTTCGAGTGAGAAGGCGGAAGTGTGAGCTCTGCGGAAGGAACGACTTTGCGAGCGTCGAGTCGGTCGTTCAGCACATCAAGTCGCAGCACGTGGGAAAACTCAGCGAGTCGAGCGTGGAGTATCTCCTTTCTCAGGGAGTGAAGCTGGATAAAATCATAAAGTTCTGCAAGGAGAACAGGATTAAGGTGGACGAGTCGAAGGTTTACAGGATTGCTGTGAAGATGGTCAGGGAGGGTAAGATTTGAGCGTGAACAGGAAAGTTCTTGAGGCTTTCACCGGGAAATCGACGGAAACTCCGATAGCGATAAACGTGAGGTTCGGGGAAACCGTGAAGAAAATCTACGTGGGGTTCGCGGAAATCAGAATACCGTTCGAAACAAAAGCGAAAGCGGACGTAGAAACTCTCGAAAAGGAGCACGATTGCAGGATAAAGAGGGTCGGGAATGGGTGGCTCGTCGTTCCGAACGTGGTCTCGGAGATTATAGAAAAGGACGGGGCAATCTGTTCAGCCTGCGACGAGCACATAAGGGCGCTCGAAGAGTGGATGGATGAGCACAGCGGAGTGGTAATTAAGGCGCTTCTCGGATTGTAGCAAAATTTTTAGCTGTTTTTTCCATTTTTATTAGATGATGCCTCCGAACGCAAGTCCGTTCGAGGTCGCTTTTGCTATCGCCGGGCTCGTGATAACCGGGTGGCTTCTGAGAAAGAAGTAGCACCTGCTACACGAGACTAAAATAGTAAAACTTAAATAGATATTTGGATTAACTGTGTCCTATGAGACAATATGTTGTTGAAGCAAAAGTTTTTGTTGAGGCGAATTCCGAAGAGCAGGCGAGAAGGCTTGCGATGCAGAAGTTCTCGAACCTTCCGGATAAAGCTATTAAAGTTCACGAAATCAGCGAAGCGGAAGAAAGTGGGGAAAAGATAACGCTAATCGTTACGCACAGAAACGTCGACATGGACGCAATAGCCTCTTCTATTTTGTATGTTCTCAGGAAGCTCGACATCAGGGAGATGAGTGACACGATGACGTTCTTCGGAATGGAGCACCACGAGGGAATAGAGTTCAGAGGGTTCATGGTCACAACGGAGGAGTTCGCAGGAGAAATCATCGAGGAACTCTACGACGAACTTGCAAAAATAGTCGTCCTCGACATGGAGGAAAAGAAGCTCGAAGAGTTCGAGAAATACGGATTGCCGGTGGAGCACTACGACCACCACGACGGCTCAGCCCCATCGACTGCGAGAGTTCTCTGGGAGAAGTTAAAAGACGAGCTTCCGGAGTGGGCTAAGTTCCTCGTTGAGCTCGCAGACTACAGCGACACCGGACAGGTTCTCAAGCAGCCGGCACCGCTCAAGTATTTCCACCTGACGGGATACATAAACGCGCTGAAAACGAGGAAAGTTCCGGACGTATACGTGTTCGAGAGAGTCTTCTGGATAATCTTGGAGATGACGGACATGCTGAAGAAGCTCGTCGAGGCAGAGAAGCAGGTGGAGGACATACCGATATACGACTTCAGCGGAGTAAAGGTCGCAATCGTCGAAGACAAACCGCACACGGTTAACCAGACGCTGTTCGAAAACGGAGTTTCTTTCATAGTTTACAGGGACGGAAACAACATCGGAATAATCAGAAACGCGGTCGTTGACGAGCCGGACTTGAACGAGCTCAAGGAAGTAATCAGAAACGTTCTGAAGGTAAAGAACGCGGAGAGCGAGTTCGACGAGTGGTTCTTCCACCCCATGGGCTTCTTGGTCGCAAGAGGGACGAGGAAGCACCCTGCTAAAACCCCTTCGGCACTCACGACTCAGGACTTGCTGAACGCTCTCGCTTCGATTCTCTAATTTTTTGGAGGGTTAGCTATGGTTAGCTTATGGGAAATGCAGCACATCATCGAATGGGCTGCATACGGGATGGAGTTGCCCAGAAATATGCTCAAATATGGCTCTGAAGTTAAATTCAGACGGTGGCACGGAAACTACATCAGGTGCACCGTCAAAATAGGAGACTGGGTTTACAAGGGAGCTTCACCGGGGTTTTTCGCTCCGGGTAAAATCGTGGCAGCAGCGGAGTTCGTGGGAAACACCATCAGGCAGAACCGCTGTCTGATTTTGTTCAGCGAGTTCGAAGCGGAAGACTGGGCAGTCTGGAGTAATGGAACCCACGCGTTCAAGAGGAGGAGCGACATAAAGTATCACGCATTCGTCGAAATCCAGAACTGGAAGTATGGAAAGCCGGAAAGCGTGTATTCGGCAACTTTCAATCTCTCGCAGGAAGAGGTGTTCGAGCTCGCTAAAACTGCTCTCGACTACGTAAACGAAAGGGTCAGAAAGCAGCTCAAACTGTTCTTCGAGAACTTCTATTTTCTACCGAGGAAGTGGGAAGAGTTTGCAAATTATGTCGATATAGACAAATACGATTGCGTGTGGGTTAAATGATAGAGGGAGTTAGCTATGACATGTAAGGATTGTGTGCACTTCAAGGACATAAAAAACCCGGTTTACGGATGGTGCTTAAGATACAAGATGGATGTCCACCCGGAGTGGGAGCTGGATTGCGTGGAGGTGCATAGTTTTGCTAAGGTGTCCGTTTAGCTGGTGCGGAAAAACGTTCGACTCTTTCAGAGCTCTGAAGAACCACGTTATCGCGGTTCACAGAGGCGAGAGGGAGTGTCCAATCTGCAGGAAGGAATACAAAAACCTGAGGAGGCATCTTAGCAAGAAGGCGCTGTTCTGCGACGAGCACGCGAAGGTGTATGTGCTGATGCGGAACAGGAGAAAGAGCACAGCGGGAAACGAGCATTACAAAATCCTCGTGAGTAAGTATTACGGGGATAGCGTTGTTTAAGCGGGTGGTTCGTATGGGGAAATACACTTTCCTGTGCCTTTGTGGTTGCGAGTTCGAAACAGATGGATATCCGGCAGAATGTCCAAAATGTGGTTTGGTGCTGTTTGAGGAGGTAGATGAGCGATGAGTAAGATTCATTTTGACACTATTGGCAGAGTGTGGGTTACTTGTCCCAACTGCGGAAGAAAAACTCCTGCTTGGTCATCCTCAAGAGGTTATGCAAGGGTGTGGGGTGTTTGGAGGTGGTGTGGCAAAGAGTGGTGCATAAAGCAACTGTTCAAATCTAAGAAGCACTCGATAGCTCCCGAGTATGTAGTTTATGGTTGTGATGTTGTTACGCTTGAGGAGGTCGATAAGCATGGGTAGAGTTCATCTGCAAAAGTGGATGAAGAAGCACTACAAAGAGCTTACTCCCTCCGCTGACGAGTTAAAGTTGCTCGTTCTGAGCAAGGAGCTTGAAAAGAGAGGGATTAGACTCGACTTTTTAGAACTGATGGATTTGCTCGACGAAATGGAGAAACGTGCTGAGAAAAAGCTGAGGGTGGTGTTCTGTCACGAGTGCAAGCACTACAATGGGAAGAGGGAAAATGCGCTCGGAATAGTAGGCTTCTGCCGTCTGCTTGGGAGGAAAGTAATGCTTCCGAGCTCGTGCTTGGATGGTGAGGAGGTCGATAAGCATGGCTGATTGTCCGTATCTAAGCAAAAACGGAAGTCCGATTTGCCAGAAAACGGATAACTTTTGTCCAATGATACTGATAATGCACGAAGAAGTTCTGCCTGAATTATACTGGGAGTATTGCCCAGATTTTGAGGAGGTCGATTGATAAATGTCTGGGGCAAGAACTGAGCTCGAACTAATCCTGACGAAGCTGTCAGCAAAAGCCGGTCTCAACCCAGTGGAGCTCGGAAACTCCATCGTGCTCGAAGGGAAGTCCGTGAAGATTACGCTCGACGAAAACGCTCTGAGGATTGAATCAAGCACCGGAGAGCTCGAAGTCGGAGAGGATGAGATACAGGAAGTCAGGTTCTTCAGGAAGACGAACCACTGTCTCCTGAAGCTAAAGAACGGAGTAATGAGAATCCTACCTGACGAGAAGGATTTCAGGTTTTTTGTAAAGCTGAGGAGGTGATTTGATGAATGAAGATAAGTATTTAGCTGAATTGAAGGAGAAAATACTGAAGGAATTCGAGAAGTTTCTGGAATACTACGAGGAAGAATTTTGTGCGGAATGCAAGAAGGAGTGCTCGGAAGTTAACAGGAAACTTGAAAAAGCATCAGGGTTCGTGAGTTTCGTGTTTTTTATAATATGCGATGAGGTCAGAAGAGAAGAGAAGCTTTTGGTAGATTTCGTTGAGGAAGCGATTCTTAGGTTCGTGAGGAATAAGATTCTCAAGAAAGATATAAGAGATGTCATCAACGAAATTTTATACGGAGAGAAGACAGACTACATTCTCTAAAGAAAGAGGTGAAATCGTGGTCATGTATTTCAAGTCTCAAAAAGCTCTCAACTATCTTCTGGAGCACGGGTTCGTCTACACGCTGAGAGCCGAAAGGAGAAAGCATGTCGGGAACGACTGGATTAAAACGAGCAGGAGGGGAGAAAAAGTTGCCGACGTTTTCGTCGAGGAAATAAGGTTAATCAAGCTCGAAACGGTAACACAGAAATTCTCGATGAAGAAGAGAGTCGTCGAATACACCGACCTGTCGCAGCTCGAACCGTATGTGGAGCACAGCGGGTTCAACAGCGTAGAGGAGTGGGTCGAGGAGTATTGGAAGCTCGCAGGGTGGAGGGCTCCCTACGCGTGGCTATACAAGGTCACTCTCAGAGAGAAGCTGAAGGAAATCGATGTCATAAATTAAAAAAGTTAGGAAAGTCTCCTGAAGAACCTGAACTCTTTCTCCATCTTCGCGACGGCTTTCTCTTTACCCTTTCTCATCAGACCGATAGCAATTGCGACGGACGCGATGACGACCACGAGAGCCACGATTGCCATAGTGTAGTCCGCGTATGTCACCCTGACCGACGCGCGGAATATCTGCCTGTTGGAGTCGGAGTCGAACACCGTAAGAACGACCTCTCCGCGAACAGATGGATTCACAGAGATTTCCGTTAGAGGCGCTTTCGCGTCGAACGGTATGTTCCTCTCCTCGACAACGAGACCGTCCTTTTTTACGACATAGTGAACCTTGCCCGTGAAATTATACGGTGTGGCGATGAACAGCTTGAGGGCTCCGGACACCTGCTCAAGCTTCGTCGAGGTGGGGTTTTCGTAGTAAACTTCGAGCAAACCTCCGGGAGCAGAGACAGTCGTGGTGTTAAACTCGTCGGTGGAGTAATCGACTCCCCTCCTGAGAGCGGTTCCGTTTAGCGCAATCGAAAACGGCTCGTATTTTGACGAGAACTTGTATTCCCCTCCGTCAACGTAGAACGTGTATTTGTTGCCTTTTGAATAGAACGAAACGAACTTAACCGTTCCGCTCGCACTGACGAGCACGGGAGTGTTTGCATCTCCGAGGACGAGGACGAATCCGGTGTCATTCCCACCAGTAAGGTTCACGAGCAGGTGCCCGGTGACCGGGTTGTATTCGTAGCTCTTCGAGTAAAGCACGGCGAGGAACTTCCAAGGCATCTTGGAGTCCAAGAAGACCTCCGTAGAGTTGGACACGACGACCGCTCTGCCTTTCGAGTAGTTGAAGTCAACGCTCTTCAGAGTTCCGTTCTTCTCGACAGACACAACGAGGTATCCGCTCGGAGTGTCCACCTTGAGCAGGTTGTTGAGGGAAACGGAGTCGCTGACGTTTCCGAGGGTCAGGTCGTAGCTCTTCTCGAACACCGTAACGTTCAGGAACTTTATGGATACGGTAACGTTCGTCGGAGGGAGGAACATTCTGACGTTCGGCTTACCGAGGACGGAAACTATGTGCGTCCCGTTAGCGGAATACCGCGCGTCAACCAGAAAATCGTCGGTCGCGTAGTATATCGGAACACCGTTCCTGTCGGATATGGACAAATCGAGCGTTCTGTTCTCGAACTCGATGAAGCGCAGCAGCTCCCAAGAGCCGAAGTCTTCGAAGCTCGCACCGGGAGGATACCAGCTATACACAGTCTTAATATGGGACGAAGTGTGCTCGACGAACAGCCTAAAATCGGCAGAGAAGTTTGCGAAGTCCTTCGACAGCCTGAGCTCCACTGCGGAATACGGGTCGGAGATGGACGAGCCTTCGTAGACGAGAGAGTAGTTAACCGCGACGGGAACCCAGCTCCCGTTGTCGTATCTGTATGCGGTCAGAGTGCTCGAACCCTCCTGAAGGTCGAACCTGAAAGTCCCGTTAGTCGAGTTAAGGTAAATCTTAACCGAATCGTCGTTCACGTTATCGTCGTCGTAGATTTTCATCGCTATGTAGTAGTTGGAATCGTCGTGGAGCAAGTATACGTAGTTGTATTCCACCCCGCTCCTCGGACTTTTCCAAGAGAGGACTGATGCGTTGCTCCAGTCGGAGAGGTTTCCGTCTACAGTTATCGCTACGGTAGTTTTGAACACGTATGTCTGAGCGCTCGCAGTGTGGAGTATCAGTGCGATTGCGACCGCGACGAAGAGCGCGACCCTCATAGTTGTATCTTTCTCCGGATACTATATTACTTTTGCATCAGGCAACATGTAGCAGGTGATACACAAAAATAGTAAAACTTAAATAGATGCAAAGCGAACGATAAAACATGAGCTCGTATGAAGAATATCAATTGGGGTGGTTGAAGTCGATTGAGCTTTACGAGATGTGGAAGCGCGAAGATTTCCACCTTCTTCTGGAAAGAGAGTCAAAAGCCGTCAGGTATGTCATGCACTTTATTTGGGAATGCTTGAACAAAGCCGAATCGTATAAAAAAGACAACAACTTCTTCTGGGAAGACTTTTTGGAGCTCGCAAGGAAGTATTTCACGTGGATTGCTCACGAAGTCAAGAATCCTAATGTAGTAAAGCTTGTGGTTCAGAGGTTCGAGGAGCTCGATGGCAAGAAGGAGGAGGATGAAAAATGAACGTCGTGAAAGTTCCATGGGATAAACTTAGACTCATCGACGTTCTCGGAATCGCGGAGGGTTTCTACGGACAGTTCGACGACATCCACATAGACGGGGACGAGAAGGCAGTAATCATCGTCAACCCGGGACAGAAGCTCATAGAAGCTCTGAAGAGAGTAGGACACATCTAATTTTTCCACATTTTTTAAAAAATTAGAAGAAGATTCCTCCTTCGGTGTAGAGGGACGTCGAGTTCCTGTCGCAGTATCCACCGACATAATACTTTCCGAAGAACAGCGTGCAGCCCCTACCGCGCTTAGTTATCGGCGTCAGGTGGTAAATTTTCTCCTCCGTGTTGTATTCCAGCTCTATGGCAGTTACGTTCTCCGGAACTTCCATGGTGATTTTACCTTCGATATGTGCTTCGTATTGTGACGAGGACTTGGATACACCGAACGTAGTCCCGAGGGAGAACTTTTCAAGACCGAGCTCCGACTGAGCGAACTTCGAAATCTCCTGCAGGATTTCGTAGATACTGCCCCTCTTCTGATACGGAGTCTCTCCTTTTACTGGTATCCTGCAGACTTCCCACTCAACGTTGTCGTATTTCCTCTTCTTGAAAGTTCCTCCGAGCCTGCTGCACAACTCCTTCAGCGGCATAATCGTTATTTAGTTTGAAAAGATAAATCGTTTTCGAAGGTGGAGTTTATGCCGGAAGAGGTCTGGCTCTACAAAGAGGTAAAGCCGGTATGGTGGAAGGGGAAGGAAGTCTACATCCCCGCAGAAGACATCGTAATACCGGAGGAGGAAATCAAGCACTTCTGCGAGAAATACGGAGTTTGCATTCCAGAAAGGGAAATAACGCTCGACGAGCTCGAAAGGAGAGCGGAGCAGAACCCGAAGGGGACTTACGCTAAGTTCCTGAGGTTGCTCTTCTTCCAAGAGAGGATGAAAAAGCCGGAGGAGTTCAAGAAGTATGCGAGGTGGTTCATCAGAAAGCTCCCGAGGAAATACCGGGAGAAATACGACGAGGACACGCTCGCAGCCTCGATTGCGGCAGCGATTCACCGAAATTATTTTGAGTGTAGAAGCCATACAGGAGTCTGGTGTGGAATGGATTGAGTGGTGGTCAGCATGTCTGAAACAACGAAAAAGGTAGCAACAGTGTTAATAGACTTAATGTTTTTAGCAATAATAGTGATAGCGATGAAACTATTGGAAGGGGCAGGATGGATGGGTTTAGTTGTTGCAGCAGCAATCGCTTTCGTTTGGTATTTCGTGATAACTTACTTATCCGAGAAAGGGTGGATAGATGAGTTCACAGACCTCGTGTTCGGAGTATTTGCGATAAGCGTTATAGCCATATCCGTAGTTTTGTGGTTCAATGCTCCGGTGTGGTGGAAGCTGGTCGCTTTGGCAGGGTTGGCGATAATACTGTGTTTCAACATTTACGCAGTCTACGATGTGTGGTCGTTCAAAAAGATAGTAACAACAGCCACTGACAGAAGAGAGGATTTCAGATTCTTCAGGAGGCTATAACCATGAGTGTGGTTGAAGAAAGAAACAATTCTGTTTGGGTAATACGTGATGAGTCTGTTGATAAGGAAGAAATAGAGAGAAAGCTTGGATGGAAAAAATTCAAATGGGTGTTTGAGGAAGTAAAGGGGAATTTTTGGCAAGAGTTTTTAGGTTTGGGTGCAGGAGTCACGCTTTTTCAAGGTTGTAGAAGGGATTGGAAGGGTAAGCAATGTGAGGTCGGGTTAATTGTTGTTGACGCTACGAGCGAGGAAATCGATGGACTTAAAGAGCTTGAAAAGAAAATAGAAAAAGAGTATAAAAAGAAGGTAGAATGCAATGTTTATTCAGATTCGGAAGTTGCTGCACTTGTTTGTCGGGTAAAGGAAGATTACATAGTAGCTGTAGCTTTTGATATGTGGGATTTTTCCAGAGAACTTCGTGGTAAGCGATGGAGCAGAATGTTGTAGGTGTGGATAGGTATGTTATCGAAACTCTTCGAATTCGTAACGGAGAAAGAATTGGTAGAGAGGTTAAAGAACCTCGGACTGGAATATGAGTTTCTGGGAGGAGGGAAAATCTGCTTCCTTGACAGGGAGTTAAACGACTCGGGAATCTGCATATACTTCGACGAGAAAGGCAACGTCTACAAAGCGGTAGCCGAAACGGACTACATCGGAGACAGAGAGAAGTTCAGGCAGTTTCTGAAGGCGATTAGACAGAAATACGGTCTCGGAAAAGATGTTGACGTGGAGGTTAAGGTCAGAGATTTCGTCTGGCTCGACGAAATCGAGAGCAGGCTGGTCGGGAAGCCGGTGATAAGGCGGCTCGGAAGGGAGTGCACGTTCGACGACGAGCTCGATGCGGAGGTTTGCTTCGACTTGGAGAGGAAATACGGAAGGAATGCAATCAGGAGGGTGAAGGTAAAAACGAAGTTCTTGGGAGGAAAGGAAAAGTTCAGGCAGTTCCTCGAAAAGCTGAGGAGGAAATACGGATTGCCGAGAATGGTAAACATAGACGTCATCACAGTTCCAGAAGAAAAGCTCAGAGAAACGAAAACGTTTTACGAGTGAAATTTGTAAATATATCGGTGGTCTGAATGCCACGAGAAGAAACTCTCGAAGAAGAGTGGCTCGAAGGAGTCTGGGAAGATGTTGTAGCGGAGCTTAAGGAGTTTTGCAGAGCGAACGGAGGTAAGGTGGAGGAAAGGGAGTGGTTCGGAGAAGAAATAGTCATGTGCACCCTGCCGGAGCAGGAGAGGATTTTCGTTACGGGAAAACTGTATCCAAATGGCGACAGGGAAATAACGATTGAGCCGGAGGAGGGAGCGTATGTGACGTTCACGATTCCTGAGGACGTCAACGTTTACTTAGACACGTTGAAAGACAGCAATTCCGGAGTGAAATTCTACAGAATTCGTGAAAATTACGCGGAATACGATGCGAGTCCGAAAGGTGCGAGAAGGATAGAAATACAGAGCAACAAGAGGAACAGGAGGGCGATATTTATTAGGATTCTGTAGTTCATCGGAGGTTTATGTCAACCAAAGAAATAGTTAAAGCGTTAAGGAAAATAGGTGCAACATGTCGTAAAAAGCCGAAAGAAGAGCAATATGTTTGTTACATTGAGGATAAAGGTCGTGTGGAGGTTTTAGTAAACCCATACACAACCGAGATTCGTTTAATTACAGATGAGGAAACGACGGAATTCTACTACAATTTCGGAGGAAGATTGGAAGGCGCGGTAGATATAGAGAGAAGATTAGAAGAACTTCTTGGAGCAAGAGTCGATATTAAAACAGTAGGGAAGGGAAAAGGTTTCGCTGTGAGTGTTTACACTCTATCTTTCGATACCGAGCAAACGAATCCTGATAAAATAGCAAAAATAGTAAAGAACATAGTGGAAAAAGACATTTGGGTCGATATAAGATACACACAGAGAATCAATCTCAAAAAAGGAGACGAAAACTTTAGAGACATATACGAATTTGCTGAAGAGTTGTTGGGTTAATTAGTAGCAGGTGCTACACATGAATGTCAAAGCAAAGGGCTCCCGATACGAGAGGGAACTTGTCAGAAAGTTCTGGGATGCTGGTTTCGGAGTAATCAGAGCACCGACGAGCGGAGGGGCAACGTCGAGAGCTCTACCGGACATAGTTGCTGGAAACGGCAAAGTCTACTACGCAATCGAGGTCAAGATGAAAAAAGAACTTCCGATATACATCAGAGAAGAGCAGGTAGAGGAAATCAGAGAGTTCAGCAAACGCTTCGGAGCTAAAGCGTTCGTAGCGGTGAAGCTGCCTTACAAGGAGTGGAAGTTCATCCCTCTTGAGTCGCTAAGCAGGAACAGTAAAAACTATAAAGTTGGGGAAGAAGAATATTTAAAAGGGTTGGAGTTGAAAGATTTATTGGAGGGTCATGTATGAGGTTGCACGAGCTGTTTGAATTCAAAACGAATGGACAAAAAAGGATAATCGAATTCAACATGAACGAGTTTAAAAATTTTTGCAAGAAGCTCGGTGGAACTTTCAGAAGAGCCACAAGCACACAGGGAGTATGTGTATTTCCTGAGACAGTAAATATAGATTTAGTAAGAGTAGGATACAACCCAGTAAATGGTCATAGCATCGAAATAAGGGGTGGAGGAGAATCAGTGAAATTGTTTGCGGGAAAAATGGTGAAAGTGTATGCATATGGGGGTTTCCTGAAAACCGCAGAATCTGTGGGGTTGTATAGTAGAGTTGGTGGTGAAATTAGAGGAGAGGAAGGATTAACGAGGGTTAAGGAGATAAGAGTTATTCAACTGGATGCTGATTATTTGTCTGTAGATATTTATTGAGAGGGGATGGGTTATGAGGTTGCGCGACTTGTTTGTGTTTAGAATGGAAGGAAAACCGATGGTGAGCAAAATAAAAACGAGAAAGGAGTGGGAAGAGTTTGCCGAGGAAATATACGAAAAAGTCGGAGAAGCACTCGACTACTGGTGCTGGAATGTATCTGGAGACCCAGCAATTGTGTGCTACGAGAGTCATGCAACGCTCGACTTATATGAGCTTGCTGAGGAATTCGTTAACTGGAGCACCTTTGGAATCACGGAAGAAGACCTCGAACTCTTGAGAGAAATGCCAGAAGACATATTCAGAAAATACTCGGAGAAAATGCAGAGGGCGATAGAGAGAGTGATTCACGAAATAGAGAGGAAATACGGGAGACCAGAGGAAGAATTCTGATTTTTTACTTTTTTAGACAAACTTCGAGACCGTATTCCGCTTCGTCTATCGCTTCGTTGTATAGCTCGTGTATGTAGTCTATAGCCATCCTCGCAGCGTTGTCGCTGATTACTCTCTTCTTGAGCCACCCGGCTCTTATTGTTTCGATGGCAGCTCTTTTGAACTTCTCAAGCTTGGCAACCTCCCTCACGACCGACGGGTTGCAGCTTTTAGCGAATCTCTTCACGTTGTTAGCGGTTCTGACGAAGCTGTTGAAGTCTTCGAGAGCTTCAGGAGTCAGCTCGTCGAGGAATTCGAGAATAGTTCCTTTTCGAGCTTGAGAACCTTTCGGAGCGACACTGATTGAGAACATGTGCATACATCTGCGAGCACAGTAAAAAGCTTTTCGAACCTTCGAGATGTAGCACCTACTACACAAAAATAGTAAAACTTAAATAGATGTAGCACCTACTACATAACATGAGTGTGGTTTTGAGATTCTTTAAGGGTAAGAAGGGTGACATAATTTCAAGGTTGCCAAACGGAAAAATTGTTTTAGTTCACAAATCTTCTCCAATAAAGCCAAAACCAATGGAGATATGGCTCTGCGAGGTCAGAGAGTTCGAGAGGTTTGCAGTAGCCACACCGATAAGCAAGGAAATCACAGTGGAACAGAGATTCGCTTGCGGACATGTAGCCTCCGAGACAAGAGAGCTCACGGACTTCGATGTAGGCAAGATTTTCAGCGAGCCAAAGGTCGTCGAAAAGTTCGATGTTGCAGTGTGTGACGAGTGCTTTGCAAAAGAGACAAGAGAGGACGAGGGGTTCGAAATTACAGTGAACGAAGAGTGGAAGAAGAAGAACGAGGAGTTCAAGAGGCTCAAGGAAGAAATAGAGACTCTAAAGAAAGAAATAGTGGAAAAAGTCACAGGGAAAACAGACTGGTTAGAAGCCAGAGTTACAGAGGACGAAGTAATAGTAACAGTTGTCGGAGACGCAAGAATCTTCACAAAGGCAGGGAACTTTGGTATTGTTCAGAGAACGGTAGACGAAGTGTTCGAAAAGAGGTTCAGAATTCCGGAGACCCTCAAAGAAGAAGTCCAGAAACTCAGAGAGCTCGAAGAAAAGGCAGAAGAGCTCGAATGGTGGCTCATAGAGAACAGACCTGTGGAGTGAGGTGACAATACAATGTGGGTTGAGTTAACACCCTTCGACAATATTATCCTTAAACATAGAGAGAGGAATGCGGAGATAATTGTTTACAGGAGATTCGCAGAGAAGCTCGCAGTGGAGCTCGGATTGATGAAAGAGGACTTTTTCCCAGTTTACATAACGACTCCGGTGAAGGTGGATGTTCCAGAGAAATTGCTGGATTTTCTCATGAATCCGGAGGAGGTTCTTAGAGTTGCAAAGAACATGGGGTATGACACGGGTGTATGTGAGTTCGATGATGAGATAGGAAGAAAGTGGAGAAATTATTGGGTTTTTGCACCGAAATATAGCGGAAGGCTTAAGGAGTATGTGTTTTCCGAAGTTTTGAGTTAAGGTTGACCATCTATTTTTTCTGGGAAAAATTTTAAGCTTGAAAATTGAATTTTAGATGGGTGGTCTGTATGTCTAAGTGGAAGGAGTTTAGAGAATTCGTGGACAAGGTTGTAAACACGTGTGCAAGAAAGACAGGGTTCAAACTGGTTTTCAGGTCTGAACCTTGGGACAGGACAGGTGACTTAATAAAAGGTGGTAAATACTATGCTCATGCGAACTTCAAGGGTAGACCTGAGATGATAGACGAATTTATGATTTGCGTGGAAGATTTAGCAAAATCTGAGAGAGTGGATGTATTAGTCAAGAAAAGCAAGGTTGTTTTGGAGGGAGGGAACAGAATAGTTGGAGTTTATTATCCACTCGGAGAAGAAGAAGCCGAGATATTAATGAAAGGAACGGTTGTATTGGGATAACTATTTCTTGGCAACTCTCTATATTTTGCACCAGTTTTCTTTTGAATTTTAGTGTAGCACCTGCTACAAAGTGTGCAACGAAAGTCATATATTGTCAGACAACGTATGACATAACATGGTGTCGGTAGACTGTCCGTATAAGGATGCGTGCACGAGCTACCGAACTCCGAAATGCTCGATGTGCAGACACAACAGAAAGAGAGATTACTTCGAGCCGGCAAGACCGGACTGGAAGAAAGACCTTCCGTGGAACCATCCGTGGAGGGTATGGTGCTATGAGGGAGCGTCTGAACGAGCGTATTACGGTCAGGTTAGGTAGCAATGTCTATTCGGCACTGGAAAGTGCTGCGAGCTTCTACAACAGACCGCAATCCGACATAATTAGGGAAGCACTCTGCGAGTGGCTTGAGAA
>CAYXDX010000005.1:26258-42512 GCA_964463865.1 uncultured archaeon
ACAACAGACCGCAATCCGACATAATTAGGGAAGCACTCTGCGAGTGGCTTGAGAAGAAGGGGTTCCTGAAGAGGTAGATACTATGGCGAGGATGACCGTGGAAATGATTAGAGAAAGGCTTTTGAGAACGATAAAAGGTCTCGAAAATTTATGCGAAGAACTCAGCGACGACAGGGATGTGCCAGAAAAAGTGCTTGAGGAGCTCAGAATCAGATTGCAGACATTGATTTACGCATACAATCTTACATTCAGGAGCATGGACAAAAGAGTGAAACGATGGAAGTGTAAAATCTGCGGACAGGTTGCGGAAGGCGTCCTCAAGCCTATGTGGAAAGTTCATTATCCACAAGAGCACTGGTGTGAGTTCGAACCCATAAAAAGAGATGAGGCATATCAACAGGCATGCTTTAACGGATAACACCTTTCAATTTTTTACGATATGTCGAACTTCACGGACTCCGACAGCTTTTTATACGTGTCGGACTTTGTATAATACATGGGGCAGGAAGGAGGGGTTGAAGAGAATACCGTTCTACAAACTCCGACACTTCAATACCTCGGAGTGTCGGAGAATGGTAAAGTCCGACAGGTTCTGGAGTTCTTCAGCAGCTACCCCAAAGTCATCGTGATAGAGACGAGCAAGATGGGGAATCCCCACTACATAATCTCGAAGCTTGCGGAAACATACGACGAGGCAATGAACGCAGACCCTTCTAAGAGGAAGAGCAGAACTCTGTTGCAGGACAGGTTCATAGCAGGAATTCTGTTCTGGTGCGGACTGAGGGATGCGGAAATCACCTACGTGAGGAAAAATCACGTCGATTTAATCTCGAAGACGTTCAACGTCCCCACGCTGAAGCAAAGGAAGAAGCAGGAAGTGGTCATGAGACCGATACCGCTCGACCACGTGCCTATGAACGAGCTGAGGTTCTGGAATCATTACTTCGAGGTCATGGACTTGAGCGGAGACGACAAGGTTGCCGACGTGTCTCCGAGAACCGTGGAGCGTGCAACGAGAAGGTTGCTCGACCTCAACCCGCATGCGCTGAGGCACGGACTCGGGTTGTTCCTCTACGAGCTCACGAAGGACATCAGACTCGTGGCACAGGTTCTGAGGCACACTAACATCGCAAACACGATGATTTACACGAGGTTGAGCCTCGACGGAGTGAGAGAGAAATTGAGATACTGGTAGGTGGTGGAGTATGGAGAAGGTTATGGAAGAAAATCTTGACATTGGGAAGGCAATTAAACGGCTTTTTGAAAGTTATGGACATCTTCTAAAGGAGATAAAGGAATTGGAAGCAAAAATCAAAAGTTTGGAAGACTATATCGAGTCGAAGAGAGGAGTGCTAATCGATTTCGAAATCGTCTCTAAAGAAGCCTACAAAATTGGCGAATACAAAAGGAAAACTTGCGAATACTTGAAAGAGGGCAAATGCCATGCGTGGATTAACGCAGTATCAAGAGAGCACATCACCCCGTCTATTGCCTACTGTGCTTTTTGTTGGTTGTATAGAGAAGGTGAATGAGTCATGACGAGAATAGTCTTCACAGCTAAAAAGCAGAAGGAAATCCTGAGGAAATATGGAAAGATATACACTGTCAGACTCAACAACAAAAAGGAGGGCAGAGTCACGATTTATTTCGGAAGGATAAAGGTTGCACGAGGTCTCCTGAGGAAGGTAACGGATATAGTCAACTCAGCAGTGCTCGAAGAACATGTTCACTTAAGCGGATACAGGAATGCAAGAGAGTGGAGCGAAAAAATAGACGAAATTTTTCTCTTCAAGGGTGGCTGGGTGGGTGAAGGTTGGAGGGGTCTGGCTCTCTACGAAGTTTCAGTAACTGAGTGGCTCGAAAATTTTCTGAGCAGGTGGGAGCATGCTGAAGGTCGTTGAGAAGGACTACGAGGTCGAGTTCCACCTGAACGGAAAGCTCGTAGGAAGAATCATAGGAAACGCATACGTCACGAGGAGGAAAAAGGAACACTATTTCAGGAAGTTCAACGGGTTCGGGATAAGCAAAGTTATTCTCGAAAAGCTCCACGAGCTCGGAGTCTACACCGTAATCATAATCTACACGAACGAGGACGGCTCTGAAGTCCTCCTGAGGTCGGATTTATACCAGTGGCTCTTCAACGGAATCGAGTGGGTCGATACCTCCGACGGATTCGAAGACCTTCAGCTCGTGTTACCGGTTATCGAGATGGATGTAGAAGGTGCTACACCAGACTTCTGGTCTGGAGGGTCAAACTAAAAAATATTTTTTAACGGTAAATCAAATCTATCTTTTCAGAGGGGTATCGGAAGTATGGGCGCTTCAAAAACTCTTGCGAGACGAATTTTACAAGGGTGGTGAATAAAAATAGAGGATATCAAATCGGAGTTATCGCCAGTGCGTGGTAACTATCATCGTCCTCGATTAGCTTGACGGCTTTCACGACTACCCACTCAGGAAGGTCTTTCGACATGTCTGCCGGGATTGACACCCTGTAGCTGTATTTGTTCTTTCTGAGAATTCTGTAGCTCAAGCAATGTTTTGTAAGGGTCTGAGCGCTGAGGGCTTCTGGCTTCCTCATGTATATCGTGTCTCCGTGCTTAGAGAACAGAATTATGTCACCTTCTTTCCACCCGAACATTTCGACAGCGGATTTAGGGACATGTAGGGTTTTTCCGGCTCTAACCTTATACACTCTGTAGATGCCAAAATTTACCTCCTCCATGTTTTAGAGTATAACGATAGAAAAACTTAAATTTTTCTGAGCAATTAACTCTATTTGATGAAGTCGCTTTCGGGTCTACTCGAAAAAGCGGAAGAGTTCTTCAGAAGCGGAGACCTGTTGAGGGCTTATTCCACATACAGAGAGGCTGTAAACGTTGCGAGGAGGATGAAGAAGGTAACGGAAGAAGTTCTCATGGCTTATAACAACTTCGTAATACTCCGTCTGAAGCTCGCATCGAGCAAGAACGAGCTCCTGAACGTGAAGAACAACGCTCTCGAATTCTTGAGAGTGGCTAAGAAGGCTAAAAACCGCTCTGATTTCTACGCGGTAGCGTGCTTCCACGTCGGCAATGTCATGCTCGCACTGAAGGAATACGAGGAAGCGGTGAAGTATCTCGAAGAAGCCATGGTCGTGTTCGAAATTCTGGACAACAAGGAAGGTGTAATGCTCTCGTGCAAGGCTCTCGCAGAGGCTTACGACGCTCTCGGATACAAAACGCAATCGAGCGTTTACTCCATGAGGGCGAAGGCGATAGCGAAGGAGCTCGGGGACGAGAAGAGTTTAAGAGATATCGAGGAGACGTTTAAAGTGTGGAAGGTGATACCGTGGAACTTTTCAAAGTAGAAGAAATGATAGAGAAGCTCAGGAACTTGGAGTGCCCCTTCTGTTCGCACAGGTCGAAGAATTTCGCCGGGCTGGTCAGCCATGTAACGTCCGCTCACCCGCTCGAAGGTTGTCCGGTCTGCGGAGATTTCAGGGGAAAGGACATCGTGAAGCACCTCGCAAAGAAGAACGACGAGGCTCACAGGTTGCTCTACGCTATTTACAGAAAGGTTAGACACAAGAAAGTCCCGGAATCTATTAGAGAGGTTAGGAACAATTTGTTTTACTGGGAGGGGTAAGCATGTTCGTATTCGAGTCGGAGGAGGAGGTTAAGAGGTTCGTTAAGGATAAAGGGGAGAAGGTAACTTGGATTTGTGCAAATAGAAAACTAAATCCAGACGATATCGAAAGCTCGTGCGAGGTTTGCGGAGCTAAAGTCTACCACAGACCGTTTGCCGTAGGAAGGAAAATCTGCGTCGAGTGTGCAAAAAAGGAGCTCGGAGAGGAAAAGTTCAACGAGATGATTCTCGAAGCTGTGAAGGAGCTCGAAAAGAAGATGAGGAAGATGATGTTCTTACCTGCGATGTAGCATCGTCAGGGTGGCAGCGAGCGTGAACATAAAGCCGATGAAGTATGATGTCAGCCTAAGCACGTTGTTACCATTAGCGAGCTCCGGCAAAATCACGAAATAGAACAGGAAAATCAGGGAAAGTAAAAAAATATAATGTCGAAATTTATTTTCATCTTCTAATCCTCGCGAGACTCCTCCTAAACAGTCCTGCTTTCTCACACCTCTCCTTGAGAACTTCTTTCAGCGCATTCCTTATTCCGGCTACCCACAGCTCGTAAGCGTAGAGCTGAACGGCTTTGTTCAGGAAATACTCCGGCTCTTCTGCACAAGCACCCTCTTTAACGAGGTAGTCGTCTACTTCCTGATTCTCGGGATACGGTTCGAATGTTGCGAGCAAGAAATTATCGAAGTCGTAAGTGACATTTGAGTCGGCAGCTTCGCGAATCTTGTCGTCCGCTTCAGAGATTGCTTCGTCTATATCTCTGCAAACCGCATCGAGACCCTTCTCATCGATGAGGCTCTCGGCAATTTCCTCAGCGTCTATCCTTGCAACTTCGTAGAATCTTTTCCTTACGAGACTTTCGAGCCTCCTTGTGAGCTCTTCAATCTCTTTTACCTGAGTGAAAACACCCATAGCACCACCCCAGATTTACTTCTAATTTGAATAAAGAAAAAGGTTACGCACTCACTTAGGGATATATTTCTCGTATTTTTCAGGTTTGTATCCTACGTAGTCTCGTTGCACCCCTATCTTCACTGCATCTACGATTGCTACTTGTCAAAGAAACGCTTAACGGCTTCCTCTCTAAGCCGATGTTGCATCCTTGATACCATTGCAACCATATCTCGAACACTTATACACTGTTCCAAGTTTCCTGTGACATCCCTGTGCCCCTTTTTACGGTTCGTCCGCATACCCGGCAGACCGCATTGCGTTCCACCGGCGGCAGAGGCGGACACATCCCAACCAGCGTCGGCAACTGCGACGGGCGGCGGGGCTAAACCAGCCCTACAACCCTCATCCCCTTGCGGGTCGCAGGCTTCGGGCACTAATATGTTGTTCGTAAAGTTAATAAACTTTGTTGGAGGCGATGCTATTTTTTTGTGTAGCAGGTGCTACACAAAAATAGTAAAACTTAAATAGATGTTGGGTCAACTAACATACATGAACGAGTGGATTTTGGAAGGTGTGTTGGGTCGCAGGGCACAGTTCTCAACGGTCATCATCTATCAGACCAGCGACCCGAAGAGATTCGAGCAGTTTGTAAACTATTGTGCTAACGAGGTTAGAAACAACAAAATCTCGAAGGTTTTTGTTTATTTTGTTTGGAGGGGTTTGTTTGAAGTAGGTTTTAATTTTGCTGGCGATAAGGTTCACATCCAATACACTCCAGTCACCCAGCAAGTTTCCGCTAATGTCCCACTTCCAATGCCAGCCACAGGTTCTGCTATAAAGTCCCTCGAAATGGCTTTAGACTACATAGACCAGCAATTCAGAGCTTCTGAGAGGGTTTGGTTCATCATACACGGTGTTTTCCAGAGAAACGACGTTCTAACGTCTGCCCTTAGAGCTTGGACTTTTGACAGCGAGATTTACGAGAAGAGACACACGATTGTTGTTTTCACGGAGAATCCAAGTGCTCTCTTCGACGAAGAGACGCTCAAGTATTTCAACTACGTCAGAGTTCCGAGCTCCACCGAAGAAGAGAGAAAGGAAATCCTCGAAAGGATAATAAAAACGCTTGGGCTAAAAACCAAGGTAAACGGACTCGTCCACGCAACAGCAGGACTCAACCTCCACGAAGTCGAGAGTGTCGCATTGAAGTCTATCTACAAGCACAGAGACCTCAAGCACGAAGCTCTCGCAGAATACAAGAACGACATAATCAAGAAGAGCGGAATCCTCGACATAGAAGAGCCTGAACACGGATTTGAAGCTGTCGGAGGTTATCAGGTGCTCAAGGACTTCATCAGGGACAACGTAATCAAGATTCTCCAGAATCCGAGAAAGGCAGAGAAGCTCGGTCTCAGACCACCAAGAGGTCTGCTCTTGTTCGGAATGGGTGGAACGGGTAAAACATGGTTTGCAAAAGCTCTTGCGAGAGAGCTAAAATTACCTTTCTTGAGGCTAAGAACGGAAAATATCGTCAGCAAGTATTATGGCGAAACAGAGAGGAGCATGGCGAGAGCACTTGAATTGGCAGAAGAG
Organism: uncultured archaeon; assembly: GCA_964463865.1. GTDB lineage: Archaea > Halobacteriota > Archaeoglobi > Archaeoglobales > Archaeoglobaceae > Ferroglobus. The sequence continues at coordinate 32,367 of CAYXDX010000005.1, forward strand.
ATTGCTCCTTGCGTCCTATTTATCGACGAAATCGATAGATTTGGACAGAGAGGGCAACTTGGAGAACATGAGGCTACGAGAAGGACATTCTCAATTTTGCTCGAATGGCTCGGTGATGCGAGAAGGAAAACCATTGTAATCGGGACTACCAACAGACCAGAGGACTTGGACGAAGCGTTCATAAGAGTTGGTAGATTCGATTACATTATACCAATGCTTCTACCAGACATCGAAGCCAGAAAGCAGATTCTCCATGTTCACACCAAAGTCGTTAGAAAAGTTCCTCTTGCAAAGGAAGTTGACTTGGATGAAATTGCTGAGAGAACAGAATGGTTCACTGGAGCAGAGCTTGAAGAACTCGTTCTCAGAAGTGCAAGAAATGCATTGAAAAACGACAGAGACAAGGTTACGGCTGAAGACTTTGAAACAGCGTTGGCAACTTTCAGAATCAACTACGACGCAAGGAGGGAGCAGATGCAGAGATATCTACAGCTTGCGGAGAGGTTCTGCAACGACGCAGAGTTCTTGGACAACCTCAAGAAGAGCTACGAGGTCAAGGACAGAGTGGAGTTGCTTAAGAAGGAGCTTGAGTTTTGACTTTCTTTTTTATACTATGGTAGAGGTAAAAATCGAAGGATTCAAGATAGTCTTTTGCATTTGCGATGGAAGAGGTAGTGGGGAGTGGAAACTCCATCAGGAGGTCAGAATGTCTGTTTTCATTCCTAAAGATTTCCTACGACTTTTTAAGGGATTCGATGAAGATGTGCTGGAGGATTTTCGAATCATGGGTTCAAAGATTATTGGAAAGTGGGGATACAATGTGGAAGAGCCCAGAGATTCCTCCAAATACAAATCCTGCGGAGTTTGTCCCTTAGCACCAAGGGATACAGAATACGAGTATTGTGCCACATATGCATATTTCAACAGAGAGAATCTATTCGACGATTTCATAAAGAAAACAATGGAAGAAATTCAGAGAGCCTACGAATTCTACAAATCTTTACCGACCTTTCGACAGAAGCAGGTAGAAATTGATATCGTAACAAAAATTACGATAGCTCCAACGAAAGACAGAGTAGAACTCCTTGCGGAAGAATTGAAAAATCAGAAATAAAGCTCTACGACTCTATATACGTTTCTCATGATAAACTACTTCCTCTCCGACCGTAAACACAACTGGAACTCCAAGCATTTCTGCAAGCTCTTTCATTCTCCTGTCCGCTGTAACGAGCGTTGCCCCTTCTTCGTATGCAAGTGCGACAGCCTTCATGTCTGCGTCAGAAATTCTTATACCGTTCCTCTCTGCAACGCTTTTCACTTCGAGAAAAGTCCTTGTTGACACTCTCTTGCTCTTGAGTCTCGGCTTGAAGAGCATTCTCGCACCCCTCGCCCTCACCCCGTAGCGCTTCATGAACTCCGTAATGTCTCCTTCCACGAGGAACTGTATTTCGTCCCTCATCTGGGGATTCCTTCTGAGTTCCCTGTTTATCTCTTCCGGAATGAGGCACTCGTTTTCGTCGCAGGTCAGAAGCAAATCTCTCGAAGAGTGCTCCGAGCGAAATCTCCTTCTCAAGAAAGTCTTCACGTCGCATCTGACCTTGTTCGCGCAATACATCACTGCCGAACCTATTGCGTGAGTCAGGTCTTCGAATGCGTGGCTAAGACTCGAAGTATCCCAGACGAGCTTCATGGTTTCATTTATGTTTAAAGAGAAAAAAGTTTTGCCTTTAATCAATCCAAAAGTTTTTTAAGCTCCTCTTTAATCTCTTTCGTTTCTTCATCCGACAATTCTGCAAGATAGCGACCAGCAAATAATATACTGTGGCTTAGCTTACTAATTTCTCTCCCTAAGTCTTCGGGCTTGACACTGTAGTATATTGTTGGTGGTTGCCAGCAAACCCATTCGTTACCTTTTTCTTTACATTTCCACCCTTCTTTTTTCAGTTTTTTGAAAGTCTCCTTGTCTCTTGGAAGATATAGTATGCGAAATTCATCCCAGTGCACTCCCCGGATATTTGCCCAACCTTCTGCTTCGGAAGTGTATTCGTATGGGACACTGAAACTAAGCCAGAAATCTCCAAGAACGAAATTGTATCTTATTTTCCTAAGCATTTTTGGAACTTCCATCCCATAGCACACAACAGAATCTTTACTTACACCCAAATATCCGCCTAATTTTTTGCAAAGTTTCGCAGCTTCTTTCAAGTAATAGAGAGCGTATTTCTTGTTCATAATTTAGAAATTGCACAAAACTTTAAAAAGTTTACCATAAAGGAATACGATACCAATTCTTCTACCAATTCGTGTCGGACTACGACATTCTCCGACACTTTCGGTTGTTTTCGTGTCGGAGTTTGGTGTCCCACTTTGAAAACGGAGGGTTTTCTGAAGTGGGACAAACTACGAAGTCCGACACTTTTAGCGGAAATGTTTGAGTGTCGGACTTTATGAACTACGACAGGTAAGCCACTTGGTTAGTTGGTTTCTTACTTGGTTGCTTAGTTAGTCGCTTGGTTAGCTGGTTGCTTAGTTTGTCAGTTAGTTGCTTCACGTGTAGCACCTGCTACACAAAAATAGTAAAACTTAAATAGATATAGCACCTACTACTGAATATGAGCGGGGTAAAGATGTGGGAAGATAAGTTTGGCAGGTTGTGGGTTAGGTGCTCTTTTTGCGGACATAAAACGTTTTTCGTGAACTCCCTCATAGACGACGACTTCAGCTACCGAGGATGCTTCAACAGGTTCGTAAAGTTCCACGAGAGCAAGAAATGCGTCTGCGAGGAGGATGTGAAAACTGGGCAGTGTCCATGCGAATACAAGGAGTTCTGCAAGAAGTGGAACATGTTCGCAGAGATGCTTGGAATAGGTTGCGAGCCGGTGGACGCAGACGCAATTTGGCTTTTAGAATAATTTTTTTGGTGATACTATGACGGCTGTTGTTAGGGTTGAGGGTAACAAAATTGTAATCCAGTGTCCTTACGACGCTCTTTTCGTCGAAACCATAAAGAAGGCTTTCACGGACTCTGAGAGAACCTACGACGAAGCAACCAAACAGTGGATAATCGATTACACCGACGAAAACTATCAGCTCGCTCGAAAGCTCGTTCAGGAGCACTTCTACAACACCGAGGAGAAGCTCGTCGTCTTCAAATGCAACGGAGACACTCCGAGAGTCAACAGCATGCCGCTAATCAAGTATACGAGGGACGACGACAGAAAGTCGAAGGCGTGGTGCTTCGACGTGATTGTCTACAAGAGAATGGGTTCTCGTGGAAGCAGAAAGTATCCGAACTTCGAAGGCATCGTTCTCGCAAAGGTTCTCGTAAACGGAAACACGAAAATCGAAGCGGCAGAGTATAAGGTCTACACTTACAGTAAGATGCTTCAGATGACAGCTATAGAGCTCGTGGAAAACGCAGAGAGCATCGACGACTTCGAGAAAATCTGCGAAGCTCTCGACAAGCAAGCGCAGAAGCTCAGCGGCTACGTGGAGGTCGGCAAGGAAGCGGTCATCGTTAAAGGATTCCTCGTCCTCTCGTCGTTACCGTCGAAGGCTCTCCTCGACAAAGCACTCCCGGAGGAGTTCAAGAACACGAGAATCGGAACGAAGTTCGTCAAGGTGGTGTCCGGCTATTTCTACAACAAACTCGGAACGTTGAGCAGGAAGTTCTACACGTCAATTCTCGAAAAATACGCAGTAAACGCTGGGTTCGGATACATAGTTCCGGCACACAAGGTTCAAGATTTCATAGCGGAAATAGAACAACTGAGGAAGGAATACGAAAGGTTCGAAAGAGAGCTCAGGGAGTTCATCGAGGAAGGCAAAGTCCCAGAGAAAATCAGCGACAGGGCAAAGGTCGAGCCAGAGTATCTCGAACTAATTAGAGAATACCTCAGAGAGCACGGGATAAACGAAATTAAGGTTCCGAACATCTCAGAGAGGGTCAAAATCAGACTAATCCCGTTCAGCGTTGACATGAGCTTCATAGAGGAGCACATAGAGAAGCAGACAATTGAGAAGGTTCAGAGAGAGCTCGAAATGGTCAAGAGAGAGATGATAGAAAACGTCAGAAAGCAGCTCGAAGAGAAGATTCAGTCGATTCTCGAAAGGCTGAAGAACTACGAGAAGACGAGGATGTCGAAGACGGTCGTGAAGAAGCTGAAAGAAGACATCGAATGGGTAATCAAAACGTCGGAAGACCTCGGTGTCGAAATGGACAGGCGAGTGAGTGCGCTGAAGGAGACGATAGACGAGATAGAGAACATAGAATCGGGAAGAAGAATCGAGGTAAGCGAGGCAGAAGGGAGGGTGAAAGCCCTCCTGAAGGAGCTCGGAATTTCAAATTAATTTTCTTTTTTGAGCGGAGAGTATACTATTTTGAACGAGTCTCTCGTCTTCTCTTCGAGCACGACCTCGAACTCTGTTTTTGAAACGTTCTCGGTCACGATATCCGAAGGAACCGTGAATCCGAGCTGCGTGTAGTCGTATTTACCCTTCATACCCTCCGCACCTATGACTCTCACCGTAACCAAGTATTCGCTGTCGCTGATTTTGTAGGATTTCCTGAATTTTGGAGCGTCTTTCGGTCTGGTAAGTATCAGCTTTCCGTCCTCCACTACGAGTAGGAGCTTGTCTCCTCTCTTTATTCCGAGAGCCTGACAAATCTGGGACGGTATGGATAGAACCCACGTGGTTCCCTGCCAGAACGGTTTGTAAGTCCTCATGATATATACTCTAGACGGTGGAAAATTTATGTTTTTCTATCGTCTCTTTTTGTGTAGCACCTGCTACACAGGATGCATCAAAAATAGAAAAACTTAAATAGATGCGTGGGGAACAGTATACTATGAGCCATATAAGTGTGTTTAGGACGAGAATCGTTAACCCCAATAAGGAGCTCGTCGAGGAGGTCATGAAAGCTTTGGCGCAGCAATACAACGCTCAACTTCTTGTTGGGCAGAGCTACAGGGACGCTTACGTTACGATAAAAGCAGATTACATCTTGGTGGTTCAGGGAAGAGGTATTGGTGTCGTTTGTGGGAGTGAATTGAAGGTAGTTGGAGACCCGTATGGGTGGGGTGATTTGTTCTACAAGCTCAAGCAGCAAACCGTCCAAACCTACGTGCACTTCGCTCTTCTCAAGCAGCTTCAGAGCATGGGATACCAACTCAGCAATGTTCAGCAGCTCGATAATGGAGTAATCGTTGGAGAGGTGATTAAGGGATGACGAGGACAATCAGGTATTCCATCTCCAAAGACGGACAGATTACGCTCGACTTCCACGGGTTCAGAGGAAAGGCTTGCCTCGACGAAGTTGAAAAGATTCTCAAGGCTCTAAGGGATAACTTCGGAATCAATGTGGACATCGAGAGCAGGGAGCTGAAGACGGAGTTCTATCAGGAGCAACAGGAGGTCGTCGAGCAATGAAGTGGTTTGAAGGTTGGTTGAGGGGAACACTTGACAACTTCTGGACGGCACACAGAGACAGATTGGCTAAAAAACACAGAAGAACGCTCAATGAACTTCTTCAAGGTAAAATTACACTCGTTGAAGCGATAAAAACGCTTGCAGATATTGAGCGAGAGCTTATTGAGCGTGGTTTGAGAGGGTCACCCATAGATTCTCTTGAGAGACTCGAATACGTCAACGAACACTTGAGAGTAATAATCAACAGGTTGAAGGAGGTCGTCAAGCAATGAAGTTCGCTTCCTTTTCCATTTCTTCTAAGAACGACAGAGTAATCGTTACGATGCCAAGCGACGAGGACATAGAAAAGCTCCTCAAAGGTCTCAGGGAGAAGTTCGGAATCGAGGTCGAGGAAGAGCTCAGAAGTTTGTGTGGGTGAGGTGAAGTGTGATGGACATAGAAGTTCATAAATTGGTAGTCTATAGGTTTTATGAGTCACCAAAGTTCAAGGAAGAAGACATTTCAATTGCCGAAGAAATCATTGGGGCTCTCGAAGGAGCAGAAGCGTATGCAGATTTGGTAGACGACAAAACAATGTTTGTTTTTGTTGAGCAATCGGAGGGAGGAGGTTACATTGAAAATTTTATTGATTTAATCTTCGATAGAATGCGTTCGCTGCACAATACATTAATGAAGCTTGAGGATGAGGAACAGGCTTGTGAAATAGCTCTTGCGTTTGCGGAGCCATGCACCGAAGTTTATGTTTGCTGGAATCACAGGAAAATCTGGGAAATCGACACGACATATATCGGTTCTCAGTTGGACAATCCACCTAAGACTTGCAAGGAGTGCAAGCATCTGATTGAGAAGGCGAAGGAAGCGGAGAAAAAAGCTGAACAGGAGATTTGTGAATCAGACCTATACGATGATTGGGAGTGGGAGTGATATGGTATTCTCAACTCCATTTCCGAGAAAATTGAACTGGCAGGTCAAACTAATCTTTAAGCTCGCAACATTTCTGTATTACGTTTCCCTTCCTTTTATTTTTGTTAAAGAGAAGATGAGGTGTTAAGTATGAAGCTCTCGGTAATACTTTGCACCACCCCAGAAAGAGCTCTCTTCTTAACTTCGGCTCTTGCGAACCTCGCAAAGCAGAACTGCCAGCCGGACGAGGTTTTAGTCGTCACGGACTTCAGCAACGGCGAACTGGTGGAAGACGTAATCCCAGATACGCTCTTCGACGTGCTGAACATCAGAGTCCTCGAATCGAGCGGAGCAGGACTTTCGAAAGCAAGAAACAGAGGAGTCGAAGCTTCTACGGGAGACGTTCTCGTCTTCATGGATGACGACGTTGTTCTGCCGGACGCAAACATCCTGTTCAGAGTCAAGGAAGCTTTCGAAGAGGACGAGAAGCTCGGAGTTTACGGAGTTCAGGTAAAACCTATCTTTCAGAACTCGGTGAAACTTCCTGACAAGTTCAACTGGATTTTCGGGTGCACAGACGACAAAGCGGTCAGACCCGTCGGCGCTTTCTTTGCCGTTCGCAGAGAAATCTTCAACGTCGTCGGTCTCTTCGACGAGAACCTCGGAAGGAAAGGTAACCTGATTTCCGGGGAGGAAACGGAGCTCTTCATCAGAGTCCAGAAGTTCATGGGATTGAAAGTTGTCCTCGACAGCAGGTTCAAGGTCTACCACCTGATTCACGACAGGGGCTGGAAATACGTGCTGAAGAGAGCGTTCGCAGAAGGAATCAGCAAGGCTCGGTTCAGAAACTACGATTACTCCGTCGAGAAAAGGTATCTTCTCAGGTATTGTTGCGACCCTATCGGGTGGGTTGTAGCGGGCGCTACTCTTTTAGGTTTTGTAGTTGGGAAAGTAAGAAGAACGGAGAGGTGTTAGGATGAGTTTGGAGGAAAAACTGAGGGAGCTCGGAAGAAAATACGACAGGAGAGTTCTTGAGTTGAAAGACAGGTTGCTCGGGGAAATCGCAACGTTTCTCATAAAAGTGAAAACGAAGCAGGGAAACGGTTTCAGGAACTTCCTGTTCATGGTGTTCGTTCCGAGAGACGAAAGCTTGCTACCGGAGGTGCTAATCTACCACGACGACAGGTGTGCCTACTGCGGAAAGAGGCTCGTAGTTTCTGAGAGCGAGGCGAAGTGTCTCGTTTGTGGGAAAGCGGAAGAGGGAGGAAAAGAGAAATTGATGTGCGAAGACGGTCACTACCTGTGCGAAGACTGTTATTTCAGGGATGTTGGCAAAACAATTCTTCCGCTGGTCGAAGTGTTCGTGAAGCACTACAAGGCTATAAAAGAGAGGGCTAAGGAATTGGAATCCGAAGATAGGTATGCAGACCTCGAACCGAAAACGAGGTTCTCGTTAGCTTTCAGAAATGTCCTCTACAGCGTGTGCGATATTTTTGCAGAGCACTCGGGTGGCAAGGTAGAGCTAATTCCTCTAACGAACATCCTCGCTCCGAGCTACGAATCCTTGTTCCTCGCTTGCCTGTCTAAGTGTCAGGGGAATTTCTGCGAGCCTGTGAAAGATGTTCTAAAAGATTTAGGAGTTCTGGAAGATTGAGGAGGTGGTAGGCGTGGTAGACCGAAACAGCTTGCTTTTCTGGTATCCGAAGATAAAGGATGTCGTCCCGACCCCGAGAACCGTCTGGGTAGAGATACCCGAAGACGAGCTTCCGATAAGGTGGCTCGACAGCGACATTCCCGAACGCTTGGAGCGAAGGTTCAAGGAAAAAGCGAGGGAGATAGGCTATCCGCTGTTCATGAGAACAGACCACTTCTCCGGAAAGCACGAATACGAGCACACCTGCTACGTTCCGAGCGAGGACAAACTCATACCGAACCTCTATTCTCTGATAGAGATGAACTACATCGTCGATGTTTTTGGGTTGCCGATAGGAGCCATCGTCTTCCGCGAGTTCGTCGAGCTCGACTACGAGTTCAGAGCGTTTTACGGAAAGCTCCCGATAGCGGTAGAGGTCAGGTGGTTCATCAGAAACGGAGACGTGCAGTGCTGCCACTTCTACTGGAAAGAGGATGCGATAGTGCTCCCTGACGTGTCGGACTGGATGGGCAGGCTAAGGAGGATGGAGAAAAGAGCTTACGACGAGCTCGACATTCACAAAAAGCTCGCTCTGAAGGTTGCGAAGGTGATGGACGGATACTGGAGCGTGGACTTCGCGAGGACTAAGAGCGGAGAGTGGATTTGCATAGATATGGCTCTCGGTGAGAGGAGCTACCATCCGAGCGAGTGTCCCCACCTGTCGGAAGAGGAGAGAATAATTATGCTCGAATACGAGTCTGCTCACAGACCGAGAAAACCTTCCAAGAGCCTTTTCGATTTTATGGAGGTGTAGGAGGTGAAGGTCGGAGTCTTTCACTGGGCTTTCGACTTTTTCGGAGGAGGAGAGAAGGTTGCGATGGACATAGCGAGGGTGCTCGGACTGAAGGAAGTCTACACGCTGTTCTCCAAAGCGGAGAAGGACGGAGTAAAAGCCGTTGATATTTCGTATCTGCTTCCGAGGTGGGCTAAGCTCCTCGGAAAGCTGACGAGGAACAAGCGCTCTCTCGAATACTGGTTGTGGGAAATGATAGACGTGACGGAAATCGACGACTTCGATGTTATAATCACGAGCGGAGTAACACCGAGAGCGATAATCACCCCGGAACACGTGATGCATGTAAACTTCTGCCACTCAGTGCCGAGGTGGCTTTGGGACTTGTGGCACTTCAGATGGAAGAATGCGAAGAGGAGCATGAAGATTTTCTTCTTTGCAGAAATCTTCAGACGGATGGACATAATAGCGGATTCGAGAGTTGACTACTATTTCGTGAACTCGGAGCTAATCAGAAGGAGGCTCTGGAAGTATCACAAGAGGGATTCGGTAGTTCTCTACCCGTCGATAGAGACGGAAAAATACCGATTCGAAGAATACGGTGACTTCGTTCTCCACATGGGTCGGTTCGATGTGGAGAAGCAGATAATGCCGGTTGTAAAAGCCTGCGAGAAGGCAGGAGTCAAGCTCGTGCTGACCGGCTACGAGGGAACGGACAGAGAAACATACGAGTATGTGACGAAGCGCAGCGGGAACGGAATAATTGAATTCAGAGGGTTCGTGAGCGAGGAAGAGAAGCTCGAACTACTTGCGAGGTGCAAAGCGGTGATTTACAACCCGATAAACGAAGATTTTGGAATTATCCCATGTGAAGCGCTCGCCTCGGGCAAACCGGTAATCGTAAACCACACCGGGTATCCACCGCTCCTGATAAGCAGAACCGGGATGGTTGACAAGAACGGAATACTGAAGGTCTTCAGAGGAGGGATAATCACGAGGGGTGATGCGAACACCATAGCGACAGCGCTGAAGCTCCTCGACCGCTACGAGTGGGACTCGGAGTTTATGATGAAGTTCGCGAAGAACTTCGACATGAAGGTCTTCGAGAACTCTCTGAAGATGCAGCTTAAAATCTGGAAGAAGGAGTTCGACAGCAAGCTTGAGGTGAACGACCATGCATTTTGACGAAAGGTATTTCGAGGACAAGAAGGTAATCAGCCACGAGGTTCTGACGGAAGTAGACTGGGTTAGAAAGTTCCTCGTGGGGAAAACAGTTCTCGACGTGGCTTGTGGAACTGGGAGGCACGGATACCTGCTCGAATACTACGGCTACGACGTCACATACACCGACATGTCTAAAGACGCTCTGAAGAACATCCGATGGTCT
>CAYXDX010000006.1:0-40040 GCA_964463865.1 uncultured archaeon
GCGAACAGCGCATCGGCCGCATTATCAGGCTCTGGCGCAGCATCAGCGAATGCCATGACGTTTTTGAACTTTGAATTTGATAACGATACTTTCCGACGTTATCGTCGAAAACTCTTCTAACATTTTATAATACTTTACGAACCTTTATAAGACTTTCTAATCGTTCTTGAGTCGATCAAACTTGTGTTTGCGAAAAAAGACGAGGTTCAATAAATTTTTGAAATTAAAAATAAAAAAGATCGTGCTACTTCTTCCTTATGAGAATTCTCCACTCGTTCTCTCCGATTTTCTCGACAGACAACACCTCGTGTCCTTCTGCTTCGACGCTCCTCGGAACATCTCTGACGGCAGGCTCGTGGTCGACAATTACTTCGAGCAACTCTCCAGGCTCAAGTTCCTCGAGCTTCACTTTCGTCTTCACGAAGGTAAATGGGCAGACTTCCCCGCGAAGGTCGAGCCTTATCATAGCCGACAGCTCTCCACGTACTTCTCGGGAATTATGTCCTTAACTTTTCCACTGCAAACTGGACACTCCGGATCTTTTCTCAGCTTCAACTCGGTGAAGTCCATCGTGAGCAGGTCTACGTGGAGCATTCTGTTTGCCAGGATCTCTCCGATGTCCAACAGAACCTTTATCGCCTCTACTGCCTGAAGCGTTCCGAGGACGCCGACGGTCGCGCCGATTACTCCGGCCTCTTGACAGCTCGGAACTGTTCCCGGGGGCGGCGCGTGTTTGAAGACGCACCTGTAACAGGCCGTTTCCTTCGGCACGACGGTCATTATTTCTCCTTCGAATCTCAGCACCGCCGCGTGAACGAATGGCACTTCTTCGATAACGCAGGCGTCGTTTATCAGAAACCTCGCCACGAAGTTGTCCGTGCAGTCGAGCACGACGTCGTAGTTCTTTACGAGTTCCCTCGCGTTTTCTGGAGTGACGTTAAACGGGTAAGCCTCTACTTCGACGTCCGGATTCAGCTTTTCCACGAACAGCTTCGCGGACTCTGCTTTGTTCATTCCAAGGTTCCCCGCGTGAATCGTCTGCCTCTGAAGGTTGGATATGTCCACCACATCCCCGTCAACGATTCCTATTTTTCCGATTCCCGCTCCCGCGAGATACTGTATCGCCGGACTGCCGAGACCACCAGCTCCAACGACGAGCACGCTCGATTCCAACAGCTTCTTCTGACCTTTAACCCCTACTTCTGGCATTATGATCTGTCTCGCGTATCTCTTTATTTGCTCGTCCGTGAGCATTCTAACCACCAGAGATGGCGGGAATGAACGTTACCTCGTCTCCGTCCTTTAGTTCTGTTTCGAGCCCCTTCAGATACCTGATGTCTTCTCCGTTTACAAATATGTTTATGAACGGTGTTAGTTCCCCATCCTTGATTAATCTTTCCTTCAGCTGTGGATACTTCTCGAAGAGTTTGTCGAGCAACTCCTTAACGTTCGAAACGTCTTCGACCTCGATCTTTCTCTCTTTCGTTATCTGAACGAACACAGCCGGAAACTTAACCTTAATCAAGCTACCACCTCCTCGAATTCTTCGAGTCTTGGTTTAATTTTCACCGTCGTGCTTAAGTAATCTACCAACGCCTCAGAAGTCTTAAGACCGTTGCCCGTGAGGTACGCAACAACAACGTCGCTCTTGTCCACTCTACCTTCCTCCACGAGTCTCTTCAAGCCAGCAATCGTAACTCCGCCAGCAAGTTCGGTGAATATGCCCTCAGTCTTGGCGAGGAGCTTTACAGCCTCGATTACCTCGAAGTCGCTCGGGTCTTCAGCGTATCCCCCGCTCTTTTCGATTATCTCCTTCGCAAACATGCCGTCAGCTGGGTTACCTATCGCCAAGCTGTGAACGATCGTCTTCATTTCTCTTATCGGCGTTACGGGTTTTCCTTCCTTCACGGCCCTGACGATCGGAAAGCCTTCCGGCTGGCAACCGTTGAACACGACGTCCTTCTCCTCGACGAGGTCGACTCTAACGAGGTCCCTGAATCCCCTGTGAATGGCGCAGAGCAACGCTCCGGAAGCCATCGGAACGACGACCTGATCCGGAAGCTCCCAGCCGAGCCTCTCGGCAGTTTCGTAGGCGAGAGTCTTGCTTCCCTCAGCGTAGTAGGGACGGAGGTTTATGTTCACGAATCCCCAGTCCAGGTGCTCTTCCGCAACTTCTGTAGCAAGCCTGTTCGCGTCGTCATAAGTTCCCTCGACCTCTATAACCTTCGCTCCGTGAACGAGAGCCTGTATAATTTTGTTTTTCTCAATTCCGGCAGGAACGAATATGTAAGCTGGCATCTTCGCCTTCGCCGCGTGAGCCGCTAAGCTCCCAGCTAAGTTGCCCGTAGAAGCGCAACCGAGGGCTTTCATTCCGAATTCCTTAGCTTTCGTCACCGCAACGCTTACAACTCTGTCCTTAAACGAATACGTCGGATTCGTCGAATCGTCGATGAGGTATAAGTTCTTCAATCCAAGCTCCTCTCCAAGGTTCTCGGCCTTTATGAACCTCGTGTATCCAGCTCCGAGGTCTACCGGCTCAGTATCCACTGGCAGAAAGTCCTTGTACCTCCACAGAGTCTTTGGGCCTTTCTCGATTTTCTCTTTGCTAACGTTTTCTTTAATCCACTCCCAGTCGTAAACGACTTCGAGCGGTCCAAAACAGTTATCGCAAGTGTACAGCGGTTCGGCTGGAAACTCCTTGCCACATATCCTGCACTTTAGCCCGATTACCTTCATGTAACAGCGTTAACTGTAATAAGTATAAATAATTTTCTGTCAGGGTAAAATTACAAATAGTAATCAAATGAAGATGACTTTTTCCGCGTTCATCAGCTGTTCCGCAAGCCCGCCAACTCTATCCACCCATTCCGGAAGATCTTCTTCCTTAAATCCGAATACTTCCATGCTTCCGCTACAAGCCACTATTTCAACGTTGCCGAACTCCTTCCCTAACTTAACGATTTCCTCGATGCTCTTTATCTGCCCCTTTTCAATGCCCTTCTTTACCTTTTCAGTCCTTTCGTCACTTCCACAGTCGAACTTCCCGTTTACGATCGTGTCTAAGGCCCAGTAAGTAAGAAAAACGCTGACTTTCTCGTCGAGCGCCGAATACGTTGAAGCCAGGCTGAACGCGTGGTACACTTTGTCCCACTCACCGCTGTGGAGGATTATCAAGATCATGGCATCACTTCCTCAAGATGAGTATGTATTTGTTTCCCTCCTTCCAGTAATCGACAAGGTTCTTTCTAAACTCCGCCCCGACGGACTCTGCAGACTTCTCTGAAGTAAATATTACTTTTAACAGCTCACCTTTTTTCAGCTTGTTGAACTCCGCTCTCGTCTTTATAGCTGTAATCGGACACACCTCTCCGCTGAGGTCGAGGACCTTTGCTTCGTTTTCACGGCTCATACGAATCACCGACGAACGGATCCTCGAACGAGCTTATAACTTCTACCACTTCGTCCCTCAAAAATTCGCACCTCTTCCCGCAGATGAGACAGTTCCTCACGTAAGTTCCGCTGAACTCCTTTCCGTCGTGCGGGCATACGCTCTTGCTTATTATTCCGCACTTATCACAGCAGTGGAACTCCTTAAAGAACAGGGGTTTTATCTTGAGTTCGTGCTCCTTCAACTTTTCGTGAGCTTCGTAAGGCTTATAGTAGCTTCCAACTCCAGCGTGGTCTCTTCCGACTATGAAATGCGTCGCTCCGAAGTTTTGCCTGACTATAGCGTGTAAAACAGCTTCTCTCGGTCCAGCGTAACGCATCTCCGTCTTCCAGATTCCGAGGAAAACTTTACTCGTCTTGTAATACCTCTCTATCAGCGTTTCGTATGCTCTTATTATTACCTCGTCCTTGAAGTCGCCGGGCTTCTTCCTACCAACGACGGGATTTATAAACAACCCAACCTCTCCACCGGTAAAGGCTTCCACAGCCATAACTGCGATCTTCTGAACGTATTCGTGGCCCAAGTGCGGAGCGTTCCTCGTCTGGAAAGCGACGACGTAGTCCCACTTTTTGAATATCTCCCTCGTCTGTTCGGGTTTGAAGTCGTATTCCTTAAACCTCTCGTCGACGCTACTGACGAACCAGATTTTCCCTCCCACGAGTTTGTCCTTCATCTCGTAAACTCTCCTGACTCCTGGGTGATTCGGATCCTCTGTTTTAAAAACGCACCTCGCGTACTCCTTCTTATCGTAGCTGTAAACGTCTTCAACCTCTATTATCCCGACGACCTTTCCCTTAAAAGTCAAAGCGTAAGTCTCGCCATCCTTCGCGTCCGCGTCAAGAACTATGGGGATCGTCCAGCTGAGTCCGTTCGATAATCTCTCCTCCCACAGAACGCTTTCGAAGTCTTCGCTGCACATGAATCCTTCAAGAGGGCTGTAAATACCGAACCCGATGTTCTCGACGTCGAGAGCTGTTTCTCTCTTCACTTCTATTTTTTCGAGCTCCTTCGCCTCTTCTCTAAGTCTCTCGCTGGCGACCCTTTTAATCAGTTTTCCGCCGTGAGGTTCTATCATCTTCTCACCTGAACCCTCATCTCGTCTATCACAGTGCCCTCAAAAAGTATCTGAAACACCATCTCCTTACCCTCTTTGAACGCGAGCAATTCGTATCTCTGATCTCCAACGTGAGGAGGTAGCCTGAGAGTTATAGCTTTGGCTGGGCACTCCTTAACGCACGAAGCACAGTGCCAGCACTTTTCCGGATAGACTGCTTTTGGATACTCGTCGAGCTTTATCACACTGCACGGGCAGACTTTTTCGCACTTGCCACACTTTATGCATTTCTCGAAGTCGATCCTAATCACACGACCTCCCTCCTGAACTCCGTTCCGCCCTTGGAGACGAGCATGTAGTTCGAATTGCTCAAATCCGGATAATCGCTCCTCATCTGGAAAGGAGGCATCCTCGTTTCCCTTCTTTCGAGCATGTGAAGGAGCATGACTCTCGCTACGGTCAGTCTATCGCGCGTTTCAAAAACTCTCTCCGGATCTCCTCCGAGTTTCAGAGTCGACAGCCTTTCAACTTCTTTTAAAGCGAACTTTACGGAAGCTTCGTTGTAAACGTAAAATCTCGACAACCCGCCAGCGTAATGATCCAAAACGAACTGCATTCTCTCCTCCGCGTCCTTCCAGCCGTAATCACCAAACTCGAGCAGAGGTTCTTCTGGGGCGTAGTCGTTGACTCTCTTTACTTTGGCGACGCTTCTCGCGGCAATGACTCCTTCTGCAAGCGCTCCACCCACGTGCTTTAGCGGAACGCCTCCTGCTGAGTCGCCCGCGGCGAAGAGATACTTCACGCTGGTCATCCTGTTCTCGTCAACCCATATCCCCGCAACCGTGTGAGAGCCGGTCAGATACGGTTCGGAAGGCATGACCTCAAGCGGCTCCTCCGTCAAGTCTATGCCTCTCGCTTTCACGAAGAGGTAAAAGAGTGGCCACGCGTTCAGGTATAGCCTTATCAGTTTCTCGGCTTCTTCTTTGCTGATGCCTCTCGTGTCTATGTATACCGGAAAATTACCTTCGAGAATCTCCCTTGACGGACCAAGGGCTCTAATCGCAATAGGTGCTCTCTCGCCACCGAAATCAGAATATTTCTCGACCATGAACCTTTCTCCCTTAGAGTTTACCAGAGGGGCATTGACTCCAAGAGCCGTAACGCCTATCGGACTGTTCACATCTTTAATTCTCGGCGGAATAAACCTTATTTCGAAGCTTGTCACCTCGGCACCGACCCTTATTGCCAGAGCGTATCCGGTTCCAGCGTTGCTCGGCGGATACCAGGGAACCGTATAGCTTTTGTACAAACCGCTCGCACCTCCAGTGGCAATCAGGACGGCTTTTGATCTGACGAAAACGAGTTCGTCGTTTTTCGTGTCGTAGCAGTAAACACCGGCAACTCCATCCTCGACAGCTAAACTCACGGCGTAGTGTCTTTCCAGAATATTTTGGGCTGATTCAAAAGCTATATCCGACAAAATCGGCTTTATGTGTTCTCCGAGAATTCTCAAACCGAACCTGCCCTGTCTCTCCCAGAGTATCGGAAGCCCGTAGTTTTCAAGAACGCTAACAGCGTATCTGCTCTCCTTTATCAACGTAATCGCGAGGTCTCTTCTCGCGAGGCCCATTCCCTGAAACTTGACGTATTCGTAGTAGTCCTCTTCCCTTTCGCCCTCGTGAAGATAGGAGTATATTGCGTTAACTCCCGGAGCCAAACATCCACTCCTTCTCACGCTCGCTTTTTCTATTACTACGCTCTCGATACCGAGTTTTTTTGACTCGTAAGCTGCCAGACAGCCAGCCGCACCACCGCCGATTATAGCAAGGTCTGTGTTTATTACTTCCATATCTTTATCCTCCAGTAGTTGTCCTCCTTCACGGTTTCGACGTTGTATCCTTTTTTCTTCAGAACCTGAGGGATATCTCTCGCAGACGGAGGATTGTCTGTAATCACCTCAAGTCTCGCGTTACCCACTTTCTTCAGAGCGAGCTCCGTGAATATCTGAGGGAACGGACAGGTGTTACCCCTAACGTCGAGCTCGTACACGTTTTCCCCAATTTGCTTAAGCTTAAGCTCCACCTTTACCACCTCCTACGAGTTTTTCGAACTCCTCAACAACCTCGTCAACCGTCAGCCCGGACTTGTAGAGTTTTCCAAGCTTCAACTCTGCGAAGTCACCACCGACGTAGATGTCGTATCCCTGGACGACCTTATCCCCCCTTCTGACCATCCTACCGACGAAACCGAACTCCGCCACGTGGTGGCATCCGCAAGCGTTGTGGCATCCCGACACGTGAATTCTGACGTCCTTAATGCCTTTCCTTTCGCAAACCTCGACGAGCCTTTTAAGGAGGTCTTTCGCATGGACGTCCTTCGTTCTTCCGCAGAAGTTCGAAGCGCAGCCTATAGAAGTGTAGTAAACCTTACCCTCCTTAAGCTCGAAGACCTTTTCGAGATCTTTTTTCAGCTCGTTAACGTCTTCAACGTCTACGAACGTCACGTTTTGCTCAGTCGTAAGTCTAACCTCTCCGCTTCCGTGCTTTTCCGACATCTCTGCTATAAATTCGAGCTTGTCAGCGTCCAAAACCCCGCCGAGTATCGGAAGCGTGTAGTAGTAAAGGCCGTTCTTCTGCTTCCCCCAACCGTTGTGATCCGCGTGCCTTATCCTAACCTCGTCGACTCTCCTTAGCTCTCCCACCTTCTTCTCTATTTCCTTCCTGAGCCTCTCCACACCCCAGCTGCTGACGAGGTGTTTAAACCTTGCTTTCGCCTTGCTCTCTCTACTCGAGTAATCCCTGTGAATCTCCACGACGGCCTTGACGAATTCGAAGGTGATCTCTTCGGGAACGAAGACTCCAAGAGGTCTGGCAAGAGTTGGACCGGGCTGGCTCGCACCTATACTTCCTCCGACTAACGGAAAGAAACCCCTCTCCCCTTCCAGCTCAACTCCGAACATGCCGAGGTCGTTTATTCCGAGCCTCACGCAGTCTCCTCCGCAACCGGTAAAAGCGATCTTGAACTTTCTTGGAAGGTCGAGAAACTCTGGATTTCCGGAGAAGAAGTTCGTGAGCTCTTTGGCATATTTCGACACGTCGAAGTCGTTGACTTTTCCACTCAACGGGCATGAAACTATATTTCTAACGTCTCCATGGCAAGCGCCACTGAACCCTTGTCCGCAAAGGTCTGTGGTGTAACCGAGTCTGTAAAGCTCCTCGAATATCTCAAGAGCCCTTTCGCTGTCGATCCAGTGAAGCTGGATGTCCTGCCTGTCGGTAATTTCCGCGTAACCCCTGCCAAACTCCCGCGAAAGTCTCGCAATTTCTCTGAGCTTGTCAGAACTGATCTGACCACCTGGTATCTTTATTCTAAGGAAGTGAGAAGACCCGTTTCCGTTATCCCTACCGAGAGAATACTTTCCGACGAACTTCTCTATTTCTCCCAACTCTATCTTTATCTCCATTCTACCACCTCTATCATTTGAAAGTTTTTTCAAATTACGATTTATAAACTTAACGCCGTTAACTATTAATAACTCGACATATGAAAAAGTTTACAAGTAAACAGTGTTAAGTGAGGTGCGCGAATGATTGAGCTGCTCGGATTCGCAGTGGGATTTCTCGTCGGTCTCACTGGAATAGGCGGTGGAGCCCTCATGACACCTTCCCTAATCCTCCTCGGCGTTCAGGTAGAAAAAGCTGTTGGAACCGACCTACTCTACGCGTTCGTCGTAAAGTCTTTTTCGTCTACCCTTTACAGGAGGGGGAAGAGCATAGACTACGACCTCGTGAAGATTACTGCTATCCCGGGGCTGGTTGGAGTTACAATGGGTTACTTCGTGCTGAAAAGGAACTTTTTAACCTCCGACTACCTGACGCTTATACTCGGATTCTCGCTCCTGCTCGCGGCGACGCTCATGATAGTCTCAAGTCTCAGGGACAGGTTCAAAACCGAGTGCTTCGTCTGTGAAAAATACTGCGAGAGCTTTAAAAATTCGAACGGAAGTCGAGTGGTCATAGTCCTCGTAGCTTTAGGTGTCGGCGTTCTCGTAGAGCTAACATCTATAGGAAGCGGGACTCTCATGACGTTTGCCGTGCTCACGATAACCAAACTAAAGCCGAACAAGGTCGTCGGCTCAGAACTCGTGACGTCGCTGATCTTAACTGGCTTCGCAGCGACGCTTCACGCCGAGATAGGGAACATCGACAAAGCGCTGGCACTCAGTCTCATTCCAGCAGGAGTTCTGGGTTCTCTCGCAGGCTTCCTCGTGTCAAGGAAGTGCTCGCCAGAGGTTCTCAAGTCGGCGATATCCTTTTCGATAGCTCTCGCAGCGCTCACGGTCATTCTGGGCAAGCTTTAAATAACTTAACGGGGTTAAGGCTTGGGATGAATCTGGATAGATACTCTCCGGAAAACCTCAAAAGACCCTCAAGTGGAATGATTAACGTTCATCCCATACAAAGAGGTGGTATCCTAACCCCGGAAGCAAGGGAAGTTCTGCTCGAATGGTCCGACGGTTACTCAGTATGCGACCTGTGTCTCGAAGGTAGAGTCGACCTCGTTAAAAACCCGCCGATAGCCGAGTTCAAGCAGGATGTTGCCGAGTTCCTCAACATGGACGAAGTTCGATTTACTGCCGGAGCCCGACACGCGAAGTTCGTAATAATGTCGGCGTTTCAAAACAAAACTGTCGTCGTAGACTCCCTCGCTCACTACACTTCCTACATAGCTGCGGAACTAAACAACATGAAAGTTTACGAGGTTCCGAATTCGGGATATCCGGACTTCAGAATAGACCCCGAAAAATATGCTGAAACGTTCGAGCGAGTAAAAGAGGAGACCGGAAAGTATCCCGACCTCGCCTTACTCACGCACGTGGACTACCGATACGGTAACGTGGCCGACGCGAAGGAGGTCGGAAAGATATGCAGAGAATACGGGGTTCCGCTAATTCTGAACACCGCATACAGTTCCGGAATAATGGAAATAGACGGAAGGAAGCTTAACGCGGATTTCATAGTCGGTAGCGGACACAAAAGCTGGTCTGCCACGGCACCTATCGGGATACTCGCCGTCAACTACGACTACACGGACGACGTCCTCAGAAAATCGAAAATAAGAGGAGAGTGGAGTGGAAGAGCTTTCACGAAAAAAGAGCTCGCGTTCTTCGGATGCTCGCCCGTTTACGGCCTTCCTGTCATAACTCTAATGGCGTCGTTCCCGAGGGTTGTTGAGAGGGTGAAGAGGTGGGAGGAAGAAGTAGAAAAGGCGAGATGGTTCGTGAGAGAGATGGAGAAGATAGAAGGTGTTCAGCTCATCGGAGAAAGACCGAAAAACCACACGCTGATGCACTTCGAGTCACCGGCTTTTCACAGCATAGCGAAAAAGCACAAGAAGAGAGGATTCTTCCTGTATCACGAGCTCAAGAAGAGAGGGATATTCGGCGTTCAGCCGGGAATGACCAAGAACTTCAAGCTGAACATATACGGGCTGAGCTGGGAAGAGGTTGAGAAGGTCGCTGAAGCTTTCAAAGACATCGCCGAAAGTTACGGACTGGAGGTGGAGGATTGAGCAGCTTTAGAAGGTTCTTCGAATTACCGCATCTGCCAGTTGCCGTTAAGTTTCTGAAAGAGGATGCCGAAGCTACTCCGGAGAGCATGCGATTCTGCGAAGCGGTGAGGAGGGCTGCGAAAGGTGAGAGAATCGTTCTAAACGAGATAAACCTGAGCTGTGCCGGAGCTGAAGTTTCGCTCGGTTTTGTTCCGTCGCTATTCTCGAAAGGCGAAGAGGAAACGAGAGCGGTAGTCGTCGAACCCTACGAGGGTCAGGACTGTGATGTCGTCCTCGTAATAGCCACTCCGGACAGAGTGATGAAGATCGCTTCGTTTTACTCCCAACTGTTCGGAGAAGAGCTTAGAGCTTTCTTCAGCGGAGAGAACGCTGTCTGCGGGGAGGCTACTGCGAGGGTTAAGAGGGAAGGGAAACCGAACGTAACGTTCCTCTGCGAGGGGGCGAGGCAATACGCTGGCTACAGAAGGGAGGAAATCGTCGTAGGATTCCCGAGAGACGTGTTTAAGAGGATTGAAGAAGCGATTAAAAAAGAGGAAATCAGGGCTCTCTGCGGATGCTTAATGGACGACCTGCCGAAAGACGTCATAGAGAAGTTCGAGAAGATGGGTTTCGATAAAGCTACCGACCACTTTTTCGGATTTTTCAACGGCAAGACCGTGAAGGTGTATATTTTCAAAGGTGAAAGAAGCGCGCTCGGGATATTCACTTCCGTGAAGTTCAAATCCGAGGATGAAGCGGAAAAAGTCGTGGAAAGTTACGACGGAGAATATCAGCTGATAAGAAGGGAGAACTGGGTAGACGTGAGCAAGATCCTCGACATTGACGTCTTCTCGGAGGTTAAAAAAGACGATTTCGAAGAAAAGTTGTTCGACGAAATGGAGAAGCTCATTAAAGAAGCGAAGAAGTTGAAGGGTCGGGCATGATATACGTAGTGCACTACGGCGAAATCGCGCTTAAAGGAAAGAACAGAGACGTCTTCGAAAGAAAGCTAATGAGCAACATAAAGAGGAAGACCGGAGCGAGGGTGAAGAGAAGATACGGAAGGGTGATCGTGGAGAGCGACGACGAGATTTCCGAGAGGTTAAGAAAGATTCCGGGGATAAAATACTTCGCCAAAGCTGTAGTTTGCGACCTCGACATCGAGGAGATAAAAAAAGTGGCGCTGAACGTTGTAGGAGAAGTTAGCAGCTTTAAGGTCGAGACGAAGAGGAGCAACAAAAACTTCCCGCTTACGTCTCTTGAGGTGAACAAGGTCGTAGGAGAGTTCGTGAGAAAAGAGAAAGGCTTAGCTGTCGACCTAAAGAACCCAGACAAGGTCATCTACGTGGAAATAGGGGAAAAGGAGTGCTTCGTCTACACGGAAAAAATCCCGGGAATAGGTGGACTTCCCTGCGGAGTTTCAGGAAAAGTCGTGGCGCAGATTTCCGGTGGAATAGACAGTCCCGTAGCAGCTTTTCTAACGATGAAGAGAGGTGCAGAGGTCGTGGCTGCGCACTTTTTCAACCAGACGCTTCACTCACCTCAGGTGAGGAAAAAGATACTCGACCTCGCAAAAAAGCTCTCGGAATACCACAGGATAAAGCTCTACATGGTTCCCTTCGAAGAAGTTCAGAGAGAAATAATCAGAGTGATCCCGGCTAAATACAGAATGATCGTCTACAGAAGAAGCATGATGAGGATGTCGAACACGATAGCAAAGAAAGAGGGTGCCAAGGCGGTGGTCACGGGAGACAGCCTATCCCAGGTGGCGAGCCAGACGCTCGACAACATAAAGGTGATATATGCAGCCTCTGATTTACCAGTTTTACCTCCGCTGATAGGTTTCGACAAAGAAGAGACGATCGAACTCGCAAAGAAGATAGGAACTTACGAAATATCGATTTTGCCGTATGAAGACTGCTGCACGCTCATGGTGGCGAAACATCCCGAAACGAGAGCGAAGCTCGAAGATGTTGAAAGGATGGAGAGTTTCGCCGACTTTAAAGAGGAGGAGGCCGTAGATAGAGCAGAGGTTTTCGAGTTCGACGAATGATCACCTTCTGTAGCACTCGTTCGGACACTTCGAGCAGAACCCTTTCTCCCAGCACCTGTTCCAGCAAATTACATCGTGTTTGCTCGCGTTTGAGCAGCAGGCGGATCTGTAAACTATCAAGCCGAGGTCTCTGGCGAAGTCTTCGAGCAAACTCTTTCTCTCGTAGTATTTCTCAGGTAACCTGTTCACGCCAAGCTTTTTCTTGACTTCCCGCGTCAACCTCAGGTTTCCGAGGATAACTCTGTCAGTGTATTCGGCTATAACTTTCAAGCTTTTCTTGTAGTCCTCCAGACTTACCGTTGGAAGTATAGGTCTCAGAAAAACCGTCCCTCCAACTTCTCTGCAGAACTCGAGCCTCTCGGACGGGGGCGGTCTGTTCGGTTCGTATTTTTTGCAAACCTCGTCGACGGCGACGCACATCGAAACGAGAGTGTCTACCTTCTTCAAAATCGGAACGAGTTCGTAGTTAACCTCTTTGGTAGATATCTGAACGGGATTCCCGAGTCTGACGAGTTCCTTCAAAAGTTCCGCGGTATACTCGGGAAAGTCCAGCGGTTCGCAAACCGAACCTACAGCTACGAAGCTCTTACCAGCCTCGAAGCGAGGATTCAAAAGCAGAGAGTAAACGAGAGCTTTCGGAGACAACTCCACTAACTTGGGTTTCGAAGTTACGTAGCAGTAAAGACAGCCTCCTCGACAGCCCTTAGCTACGTGAACGGTAAAACCGCAAGGTCTCGGCTTTCTTTTTGCGTGATCGTTCCTCCTTGCGAGCTCGACCTCTTTTTCGTCGAGCTCCGCTTCGAGCTTCTTCAGAATTTTGGACACTTGCAATATCCCACACAACGCGTTTTAACGTTTACTCGCCCGAAATGTGATCCCTTATCTTGGAATATATGTTGTCGAGCTTCTTCGAAGCCTCCTCGCTTTCGATTTTGGTTATAACTTTGTGCAGCTCCTCTTCGGCTATCGCGTCCACTATTACCTCCTCGACGGGGACCTTAAAGCCAAGTTTTCTCTGAAGGTAGTTCGTCGGCATGAAGAGAACTTTCCCTCTGAACTCGACCGCCGGAGACGTCAGAGCTTTTAAGTCGTTCGTCCTGAGCAGAAACCTTACGAAGTTGCTCTCTACTCCGAAAAACTCTCCGTCTATCACGCTGTACTCTTCGAGATTTTCGAGTTCTCTCTCCGCACATTCTCTGTAGTATTCGCACAGAATCTTTTCCATCAGGTCTTCGAACCTGCCGAGGGCGTCGAGACACTCCACGTAATTTTTTATTTCGTCCCTCATCTCTCCGTAGTTAGAACACGCTTCGACGTATTCTCTGTAAATTCTCTGCCTCAGACTCTCAACTCTACTCCATATGTGAACTCTGACGACGTCGTCTTCGAACACGTTAGCTTCGTATCGATCCTGAGCTTTCAGCCACTCTATCCACTTCACGAGCCTTTCGACCATGCACGAGCAGAGATCGTATATCTCCCTCTTGTCCATACCTCACTATAAATTGTTTAAAACTACGCACATAAACTTTTTTGACGTCGGGAGAAAACTATTTATAAAATTTAGGTTACCCTAAAATATGCACTGCCACGCAGAGTTGCCAGAGAACCTGCAGAGAGCAGACGTTCTCTTGGTCGGCAATCCGAACGTTGGCAAAAGCGTGATATTCTACTATTTAACCGGAAAATACGCGACGGTGTCGAACTACCCAGGAACGACCGTCGACGTAGAGGTCGGAAAGATAAAAGGGACAGAATTAACGGTTGTAGACACTCCCGGGATGTATTCCTTTTTCTCGATAACCGAGGAAGAGATCGTAGCAAAGAGAGTTATCCTGGAGAGCGACGCCAAAGTCATAGTCAACGTCATAGACGCGAAAAACGTCGAAAGGAGTTTACCGTTGACGATAATGCTAATCGAGAGCTGTAAAAACGTCATAGTCGTTCTGAACGCAATGGACGAAGCCGAAAAAATAGGCCTAAAGATAGACACGAAGCTGCTCGAAGAACGTCTCGGCGTCCCGGTAATCCCGACGGTAGCCGTAAAGAAGAGAGGTCTTGAAGAGCTAAAGAAGAAGATCATAGAAGCGTGCAACTCGAAGCAAGAAAAGAAGTCATTTAAGCTGAGCAAAAGCATTGAAGAGAAAATTAAGGAATACGAGTCAAGAATTAGCGGAGACTACAAGGTGTCCAGAAGGTTCCTGGCGATCCTGCTCTTAGCCGGTGACAGGGAAGTTGAGGAGATCACCGGGATTAAAGGCCAGTCGCTTTCGTATAGAGTTGCCATGGAGTTCAAAGAGCTTGCCGAGGAGCTTCTTGACGGAGTCGTGAGGCTGGAAGACACGAGGAAGTTTAAACTTGAAGAGCTGACGCTGCACCCTCTGTTCGCGATTCCCCTAACTCTGTTCTTTCTCTTCGTCCTTTACCTGTTTGCCGGGGTTATCGGCGCTCAAATTCTCGTCGACGCCATAGAAGGATTCTTCGAAGAACAGATAAACCCCGCCTTCAACAGCTTTCTCGCGGAGCACATAAGTAACTACTGGATCAGAGAACTCTTCGGAGGCGAATACGGAATCGTGACGCTCGGTGTTAGATATGCCGTAGCTATCGTTTTTCCGGTCGTCGCGATGTTCTTCATAGCTTTCTCGCTGCTCGAAGATTCCGGACTGCTTCCGAGAATTGCCTACATGCTCGACTCACTTTTCAAAAGAGTCGGATTAAGCGGTAGAGCCGTGATTCCACTCATTCTTGGACTCGGGTGCGACACGATGGCGACGATAGTCACGAGGGTCTTGGAGAGCAAAAAAGAGAGGATGATCGCCACGATACTACTTGCTGTCGCTATCCCTTGCTCTGCTCAGTTCGGAGTTATACTCGCCGTTGCTCCGAACGTCCTTGGACTGATGATCTGGGCGGCAACAGTTTTTGCGGTGTTCATGCTCGTTGGAGTTATTTCGAAGAGTTTCTTCAAGAGTTCGCCCAGCTTTTTCATGGAAATACCCCCTATAAGAACTCCGTCGATTTACAACGTGCTGATGAAAACCGCAACGAGACTAAAGTGGTATTTCATTGAAGTCTTTCCAATCTTCATCGCGATAAGCGTGCTCATATGGATAGGAAGGATTACGGGTGTTTTCGACGTCGTAATAGAAGCTCTCAAGGTCCCGACGTCGTTTATAGGTCTTCCCGAAAGCAGTGCCAAGGTATTTCTTTACGGATTTTTCAGGAGAGACTACGGAGCTGCCGGACTTTACGACATCTCCGACACCTTAAACTTTAGGCAGATAGTCGTTGCTATGACTTCGCTCACACTCTTCGTCCCCTGCGTAGCGCAGTTTTCAGTTATGGTTAAGGAGCGCGGAACGAAGTTCGCGATCGCAACATTCTTAGTCGCGCTTGCGATATCATTTTCTGTCGGATACCTCCTGAACGAAGCTCTGATGGGTGTGAGGTTATGAAAGAAACGATCGAAGACACGTTGAGACTTCTGTGGCAGAAAAAGTTCGAAAGCAAAGACGTTAGAATCGAAGAGGAGGACTTAAGAGAGCTTGAAAAAGAGGGTTTCGTCAGAAAAAGAGACGGGGAATACGAGTTCACAGCAGAGGGTCTGGAGAGGGCGAGAAAAGTCATAAGGCTGCACAGACTGGCTGAAAGACTCCTCAACGACTTTTTCGAAACGAGTGAAATGGAGGCCGAGAGGTCGGCCTGCAAATTCGAACACGTGATCAGCGACGAGGTCGAAGAGGCTATCTGCACGCTCCTCGGACACCCGAGCAGGTGTCCGCACGGAAACATAATTCCGGAGGGTAAGTGCTGCAGAGTTAAGGAGGAAGAAGTTAGAAGGGTCGTATACAAGCTCTCCGAAATGAAACCGGGAGACGAGGGAGTAATAAAGTATCTTGCAGGAGACGAGGACGTTATGAGGAAGGCCATCGCACTCGGAATCTTGCCCGGAACGAAAGTCCGGGTAATTCGAACGTTTCCAGCGTTCGTGATCAAGCTCGGAAACAGCCACGTAGCTCTCGACGAGAAAATCGCGTCTCAGATATATCTGATCAAGACCGGGAATGCCGAGAGGTAGACATTCGGTAGTCGTCTTCGACGGAAACGTGGCGATAAAGAGGTTCAAAAGCGGACTTAAGCTAAACTTCTGGAAGGAGGCGTACTTTTTAACGATACTCCAACCGTTCGACTTCGTTCCGAAACTTTTCAGCGTTAGCGAGGAGAACCTCGAAATACGCATGGAACGAATCGACGGGGTTAGAATAGGAGACTACATAGTCGAGAACGGATTCGACGAGAATGTGTTGAGAGCTCTTGAAATCTGCAGACTTCTCGACAGGCTGGGAATAAACAAGGAGGAGATGACGCATCCAGACAAGCACATTCTCATCGGGAAGAAAGTCTGGTTCATAGACTTCGAAAGGAGCACGGTGAGTGGTAAGCCGTCGAACGTTACGCAGTTCTCAGTTTACCTCGCAAAAAAACTCCGTAAAAAGTGCTGGAGTGAACTTGGGGGACTCCTGAAAGCTTACAAAAAGAGCTACGACGACGAGAGTTTCAGAAGCATCGTAAGGTTCTTTACCGAGTAATCCTATCGACGCGCTCTTTTATCTCTTCGATGAACTTCATCAGTTCCTGAAAATCTTCTTTCATTTTTTTTATTTGCTCGTCCGCGCCCTCTCTAATTACTGCTCCGTGGGGAGTCGGTTCTATTATCCCCGAGTGTTCGAGCGTTCTCAACGAATACCTGACCTTGTGCTTTGGCATAGACAGTAACTCGGACAGCTTGAAAATCCCAATCGGCTGGTGTTTCATCACGGTTTCGAGAACTATCAGGTGTCTAACCACTATCTCCGCTTCCATCTTCAACTTTTTTAACACCATATCGAAAAATATTTCAGATCATTATTATTTAAGCTTTTTTCTCAAATTATTTTAAATACCGTAGATCGAATATTTCCGGATGAATGAGGCCGATGAGTTCAGTAGATATCAGAGCCGTGGTAAACGAGATGAACATTAAAGGAATGAGAGTCGAGAAAGTTTACCACTACCCGTCAAACGAAATCAGGTTAAAGCTGAGGGGAAAAGGTAGAGCAGACGTGATTATCGAGGCTGGAAAAAGGTTCCACCTGACGGAGTTCCCGAAAGAGAGTCCGAGATTTCCGTCTTCGGTAGCGATGCTTCTGAGGAAGCACCTTGAGGGCTCTAAGGTCGAAAGAGTCCTTCAGCACGGGTTCGATAGAGTCGTCGTTTTGGAGTTCTCAAGGGAGGGGAGGAGGTTTCTCGTCGCGGAACTCTTTGGCAAAGGCAACATCCTTCTGCTCGACGAAAATTTTAAGGTTTTACTTTCGCTGAATCCTTCATACAGAATCGGCGACACGTATTCGTTCCCCGAGAAGAAGCTCACTCCTTACGACATTCGTTCGGCCAGCGACCTGAAAGAGATTCTGGAGGAGAGAGAGGTCGTTAAAACTCTCGCGACGAAACTCGGAATAGGCGGGCTTTACGCCGAGGAAGTTCTCGAAAGAGCTGGAATCGACAAGAACAGGATCGGGAAAGAGTTAAGCGACGGAGAAGTCGAAAAGATATACGAAGTTCTCAGAAGCCTGTTCGACGCCGTAGAGAGGTGCGACTTTAAACCGCACATAGTATTGAAAGACGGTAAATACGTGGACTTCCAACCAATAGAGCTCAAGAAATACGAAAACTTCGAAAAGAAGTTCTTTGAAAGCTTTAACAAGGCTGTAGACGAATTCTACACGAGATGCGAACTCGAAAGCATCGAGTCGAAAGAGAAAAGGAGCGAAGCGCTGGAGAAACTAAACAGAAGGCTACAAAGCCAGTTAGAAACTAAGAGAAGGTTTGAAGAGGAAATGGAAACGTTTAGAAGGATCGGAGATTTAATTTACGAAAAATACCAGACTGTGGAAATACTGCATTCCGCACTGAAAAGAGCCGTCGAGTCCAAAGGATTCGAGGAAGTCAGCAGGATTATCAGAGATCAGAAAAAGAAGGGAAAACTGAAGGAGATAGTCGAGCTAATACCAAAGGAGAAGGCTGTAATCATCGTGCTGGACGGCGTCAAATTCAAACTCTACCTCGACAGAAGCATCCACGAAAACGCGGAATACTATTACGAGCAAGCTAAGAAGCTGAAAGAGAAGCTAAACGGACTTTTACAGGCGATAGAGAAGACTAAAGAAGAGATGAAGAAAGCTGAAGAGCTGGAAGCGAAGAAACTGATTTCAGGATTCAGGGTCGTTAGAAAACACGAGTGGTTCGAAAAATACAGGTGGTACATAACTTCCGAAGGCTTCCTGGTCATCGGAGGAAGGAACGCGGAAATGAACGAAGAAGTCGTTTCGAAACACCTTGAAAGCAAAGACCTGTTCTTCCACACTCAAACGCCAGGCGGATCGGCTACGGTGCTAAAAAAAGGTGTCGAAGCTGGGGAAAAAAGTATCAGAGAAGCTGCAGAGTTCGCTGCTATATACTCGGCGCTGTGGAAACAGGGTATGCACAGCGGAGAAGTCTACTACGTTTACCCGGATCAGGTCAAGAAAGCCGCGAAGCCAGGTGAGTATCTTCCGAAAGGTAGCTTCTACATCGTCGGGAAGAGAAACTATCTGACCGTGGAGCTAAAAGCGGCCGTTGGAGTAGATCTGGACAACCTGAGAGTAATAGGAGGGCCGGTGGAAGGCGTGAAAAAGCACGCGGACTACTACGTCGTGATCGAAATTGGAGACAAGACTCCAAACGAGCTAAGCGTCGAAATTGCCAAAACTCTCTACGAGAAGTGTAAGGACGAGGAAAAGCACATCGTAAGGGCGATAGCAACTCCCGACGAAATAATGAAATTCCTTCCGCCCGGTAAATCGAGAATTGCGGAGGTAAAAACTTGATCGTCGTCGGGGTTGGAAACCTACTGATGAAGGACGACGGGTTCGGGATACACGTGATAAGGAAAATGTCGTCCATGAAGGAGTTCGAGGGTGTGGAGATCGTCGATGCGATGACGAACGTCCACATGCTGCTTTCGGCTATAGAAGGGAAGAAGAAGGCTATAATCGTAGACGCCATCGACTTCGACGGAGAGCCAGGAGAGGTAAAGGTGATAAAATTCAACCCGAACGAGGAGGACTTCCCTTCCGAAATACCGCTCACGATACACGACCTTCACTTCAGAGATGCGATAATGATGGCAAGAGGCGTCTACGACCTCCCGGAGGAGCTCGTGATAGTCGGAGTAAAGCCCAAGGAGATCGCACTCGAAATCGGGCTGAGTGAGGAAGTAAGAGCCAAAATAGACGAAGTTATCGAAATAATCAAGAAAGAGCTCAGCGTCTCCGATACTTAGAAAATACGTAATTCTTCAGATTCAGCGGATTGGGGAAGTAGAATGCCGAGCCCTTTCCTGCGGCTTTTATCATCCTCTCGCAGAGAGCGTAAAACCTGCTGTCGTCGTTGAGCATCAGGATGTTCAGGTTTATGTCCTCGTCCCTCAGCTTCGCCGACTCCAGAATGGCAATTTTCCAAGGAGGTATCAGCGGATTGTAGCTCGCGGTCGGCTCTCCGTCCGTGATTAGGATGACGTATTTCGCACCGTCTTTACCTCTAAGGGATTTCCTTGCGGTTTTCAGGGCTAAACCTATGTCCGTTCTCCCTTCGACGTCGACGTTGATTATGTCTCCCTCTTTTATCTTTTCGGTTTTGTGATTGAAAACGAACACTTCGAGGTCGTCGTAACCTTTTCTTATGCTCATCTTCAGCGCCAAAGCAGCTTCTATCGCTCCGACTATCTTCTTCCCCCTCATCGAGTCGCTGATGTCGATCAGCATTACGAAGTGTCTTTTCCCAACTTTCTTGGGTTTTCTCGACACTATGTCGCTCTCTCGTATCTCGAAGTTGTTTTTTGCAGCTTTCAACAGCGTCTCGCTTATGTCTATGAGGTCATAAGAGTGCATGAACTCGTCGAACTCTACGAGCTCGTATCCCGGAATGAACGACATCGTTTCTCCTTCAGATTCCGAATAATACCCTCTCGCCTCTTTCGATATCTCCTTCATTACCTTTTCCGCGATTATCTTCTCAGCGTATTTGCTGAACTTCACCTTTCTCCTGAAAAATTTCTTCTTCACGCCCTCGATTAAGCCCATCTCCATCAGATCTCTCAGGATCTCTTCGAAAAAGTAGTCGAGCAGTTCTTTTACGTTCAGATCTTCTACCTTCAGCTCTCCACTTTTCAGCTTGTTCTTTATTTCCTCCCAGGCTTTCGCTTTCGCCTCGACGTATTTTTCGAACTTGTCCATCCACAGTGATTCCGCGTAACCGTAATTCTTCACCATGTCGTTGAAAATCGCAGAATAGCTGTCGAAATTTTCAGCGAGTTCGTCGTCGTCTATTTTATTTTTCAGGAAGTCTCGAACGTTGAAGTTACCTCTGTCCATCGCGTAGGGATTAAAAATGTGATAAGCCAGGTTTTCTGCGAGCTCCATCGGGATTTCGTCGTCCTTACAGCTCATGCACTCTGGTTTCATAGACACCATCTCCTACCCTCTCAACGAGTCCCGTGCACCTCCTGATCGACTCGAGAAGGATTTCAAAGCACGACGGAATTTCTTCCGGTTTTTTGCTCATCAGCAGAATGTATTTCCATAGAGACTCCATCTCCTTCGGAGAGTCTTCGTAGACGTTTATTCTCTCTCTGTTTCTCAGTTCTTTAGTCAAGCTCCTGAAGTCGGAGTCTTTTATCTCGGCGTATATCTCTCCGCAAGTCCTGTTTATGGCCTCCTCGACAAGCTTCTCGATTATCGAGTCTTTTTCGGCTTCGTAGTCAACTTCAATTCTGCTCCTCAAACCGAGCTTTATGACTTCGTAGTTTTCTCCGTAATCGGACAGCATTACGACTTTTCTGCCTTTCCTCGTCGCGCTCGCTTTAACGTGGTCGAAAAGCTTTATCGTTGCTCTGCACGACGGTTCACTCTCTATTCTTGCCGCATATCTGCAACGATCCTTGTTTCTCGCGTATCTGACAGTTCTCGCTAAAATTTTCAGGTGCCAAACCGGTATCTCGGCTCCGTTTTTGAGGCTCATGTTTCTGAGACCTATCTCGATCTCTTCCTGCAGAGTTTCAGGCGGGCCTATGGGTATAGCCTCCATTCTGTCGAGTAGCGGCTCCTTTATTGCCTCCGTTCCACGGTAATTGGCCGGGTTCGTCGAAGCTATGAATATCGCGTCTATTTTCAAAGGAACTATCTCACCCTCAGGCGTAGTAACCTGCTTCTCCTCGATCAGCTCGTGAAGAAGCGTCTGCAACGCCGACGGAATGGATCCGAGCTCGTCGAAGTAAGCGATACCCCTGTTAGCCTTCAAAACCCTTCCGGGCGTGAACACTTCCGGGTGATCGAGGTCGTATCCTTCCCTTATCTTCTGGATGCTTATACCTCCGATGAGCTGTCTCGTAGTCATCATCGGGTCCCCAGGGACTCTGATCCACTTCCTGCCAATCCACACGAGTTCGACCTCGTCTTCTTCGAGAACTTTCCTCTTGCACGCGAAACAGCTCGGCCTGACAGGGTTGTCGTGTATCTTACACCCCTTAATGGCGAGCTGCTTCTCCGGAAGGAGCTTTACGATGGACTTGGAAAAAGTCGTCTTTCCGTATCCTTTCTTTCCGACGAACAGTATGCTCGATCCAGACATCAGAGCGTTCTTGACCATCTCTTTTTCTACTTTCTTACCGACTATTTCGAAAAACGGATCCTCTCCTCTTTTCTCGTATTCGAGTATTTTTTCTTTAACGAGTTCGTGTAAAGGCTTCTCCCAATAGATCCTGTATTCCTCCGAAAATATGTCGACTTCTTCTCCGTCTATCAGGTATCTCGGAGCGGAGCTTTCCTTTACTTCCACGTCTCTGAATATATACTCCTCCATTGATAATACTGTTTAATCTATAATTTATACACTTTTTGGTTGAAAATCAGCAGGATTAATAAAAATTTAAAAATAATTTATACTCTATAATTTAAGGAAGCTGCAAGCCGACGACGTTTCCGTAAGCCATCAGGAGGAATATCCACGCGTCTATGAACGACAGGGCTCCCGCAATTTTTCCGAATATGTGCTTCCCCGTGTAGTTGGCGATCGCCAGGAACCAAGTCACCGGAACCAAGAGACCGAGAGCAGCCGTCAACGTCATCAGACCGAGCTGGAACGTGAACGCTGAGAATCCAAGGAACAAAACTCCAGTAAACCACACGGCGTGGTTGATGGCGATTCTGTTCGTTCCTCCGAATATGAGGGCAAATCCGAGGAACCACAGCAACATTATGAAAGCCGCAGCGACCGTTGCCCCAAAGATGTCACCGCCGAGAATAACGAAAACCATCGCTATCGTTTCCATGATCGCTGCTGAAAGCAGCACAATGCCGAAATCTTTTGGCTCGTTCTTACCGATGCCCATCTCCACGAAACCTATAATCAACAACACCACTGCAGCTTCCCAAAGCAGGGTATTCATTGCTACGTGCGCCAAGCCTTCCGTCATGGTATTTTCTTAACAATATAAAATATTTAAAAATTACGGAATCGTGCGAGCCCCTAAGTCTTTTTAGAGTGACGTGAACATACAAATGCATACTAAGAAGACGCTACATCGACAATCAGCGTTTACTTTCGCGACACGTAAAAGATTTCAACGCTCAATAAATTTGGGAGTTCCGATTGGATTAACTACTGTTTTTCGTTTTGAATTAGCGACAATATTTTTTCGTGTAATTCTCGTATAACCTTCCTCCTATCTTCCATTAAAACCACGTCTTCAGAGCCGACGACGTAGATGTTCCACGAAAACGGGCTCGGATAAGGAGTCCTGATAATTTTTACTTCCACAGCCTTTCCAACCTTCGACAAATAGTCAATCGCGTTGTCTATGTCCATCGCGTCTTCGAGTATCTCTCTGTAGGTCTCTTTAAGGACCGGGAAGTTCATTCCGAACTTTTTCTCCAGTAGTCTGAGCAGAGAGTCCGCGCTGAGCTGCTGCTTCCACACGCTTTTTTCTCTTCCGAGGTAATTCCTGAGGATCATGAAACTTCGAACTGCTACGTGCCTGAACCTTCTCCTCACGATTTCGGTTTTCCTAAGAGACTCTATCAGGTCGTCCTTAAAGTTTTCCAAGCTCAAGACCTCTACGAGTTCGTCGTCGCTGAGATGCTTGTTTTCCGGTAGGATGAGAGAGAATCCGTTGTCCGTTACCGCGAACTGCACGTTACACTTCTTCATTCTCCCGACTCTGAAAGCGCAAACCCTTGCGATCGCGTTGTTGGCTCTTCTTCCCACGAGAGTGTGGTAAAAGTAGTAGTTCCTCTCGGCCTCGTATTTTTCTATGACAAGCTTCCTGTCGGTTGGAATCTCGCTGACGATGAGCTGCTCAAGGAAGTAGTTTTTTATAGCTCTCGCGGCGTTTGGATCGAGGTTGTAATCTTTCCTCAAAATGTCCTCGACCGTCTCCAAGTTTTCCTCAACCAACCTTCTGAACCTCTGCACCCTTAAAGCCAAGTCGTAGCTCAACGGAAGCTGCTCTGAAAACCAGCTCGGAACAGTGGGTCGCTCGCCTTTGACTTCCTCTACTATTATCGTCGTCCCTTTGGACTTCAAGAACCTGAAAGTTCTTCCAGCAAGGACGAAGATGTCTCCCTTGACGAGTCTCTCCGCGAACTCTTCTTCCACCTCCCCAACGAACTTCCCGTCTACGGTAATGACCGATATCTCCGCCTCGTCTGGAATCGTTCCCACGTTCAGGTAGTATATAGGTCTTATCAGCTTACCTCTCCTCCCGAACTCCATTTTTTCTTCGTCGAACCATATCTTACCGTAGATGCTCTTCTTCTCCAGCTCCGAATACGCACCGCTCAGGTATTTCAGAACAGATACGAACTCCTCCTTCGTTAGGTCTTTGAACGGATACGCTCTTCTGATTAGCTCGAGGGCTTCGTCGACGCTCCACCTTTTTTCGATCGCCATACCAACTACGTGCTGACAAAGGACATCGAGGGGTTTCTTGGGTATGTGGATTCTGTCCAGTCTCCTCTCAAGAGCTTCCTTAGCCAAAACCGTGCACTCTACGAGGTCGTCGTGATCCACGACGACTATCCTCCCCACGCTCACCTCGTGCAATCTGTGTCCGCTTCTACCGATCCTTTGGAGAGCTCTGTTTATGCTCTTCGGAGAACCAAGGAGAACTACGAGATCGATGTATCCGATGTCTATACCAAGCTCGAGAGAAGTCGAAGAGACGACGCACCTTAACTCCCCTTTTTTGAGCTTGTCTTCGACCTCCAACCTGACCTGCTTCGAGAGAGAAGAGTGGTGTGCCGCAATTGGGAAATCTTCTCCGAGCTTCTTTTTTAAGTTGTAAACGACTCTTTCGGTAGCGCTTCTCGTGTTCGTGAAAATCAACGTCGTCCTTGACTTTCTAACGAGTTCTGCAAGCGTGCTGTATAGTTTCTCGCTGATTTCCTCGGCACTCTCTCTGAAGAAGTCTTCGATCGGTGAAATCACTTTTATGTCCATTTTCTTTTCGAAAGTTACATCGGCTATCACGCAGTCTCTCTCGACGCCGTTCTCGTAACCGACCAAAAACTTCGCAACCTCTTCGAGCGGGTGAATCGTAGCCGAGAGTCCTATCCTGACCATTTTCCCCTTCTGAAGTCTCTGCAATCTCTCCATACTCAACGTTAAGTGGCTACCCCTCTTGTTTTCGGCCATCGCGTGCACTTCGTCGACTATCAGGAACCTGACGTTGTCAAGGTGCTTCGAAAACTTCGGAGAGCACAGGACGATTGCCAAGCTTTCGGGGGTCGTTATCAAAATGTGCGGCGGCTTCCTGAGTTGTCTCTGCCTCTCACTTTGATCCGTGTCTCCAGTCCTTACGGCTATCCTTATTTTGTCGAGCTTTATTCCCTTCTTTTCTGCAAGTTCGTATATCTCACTCAGAGGTTCCTCAAGATTCTTCCTGATGTCGTTATTCAACGCCTTCAAAGGAGAAACGTAAACCGCGTATATGACGTCCTCGAGTTCACCCTTTTCCGCTTTGTCGACCAAAAAACTTATGACGCTTAAAAAAGCTGCAAGAGTTTTTCCGCTGCCAGTCGGTGAGGACACGAGGACGTTGTTACCTTTGAACGCCTCTACTATCGAATACCTCTGAGGCGGGGTGAACGTTCCGTATTTTGCCAAAAACCACTCCCTAACGAGCGGGTGTAACGTTTCCAGGATTTCCTCGTCGCCGTAAGGCTTACCGCGTCTGATCATTTTCTCATCGATTTTACCCTTCGAGCTATATCAATTATCCGGCGATGAATTACACGATTAATTAATATAAATCACCTCGAAAGATTTAGGGGAATAAAATATGAACATGAGAAGACACTGAGTGAAAACATGAAAGTTAGTTACCACGAAAGCGTAAACGAAATGGTAGAAAGAGTGAAAAGCGAAGGTCTGAGCAGCGTTGCCGACAGATACGAAGCGCAGAAGAACAAGTGTCCTTTTTGCGTTGCCGGTTTGAGTTGTCAGCTCTGCACGATGGGACCCTGTAGGTTGAGCGAGAGAAATCCTTTCGGTGCGTGTGGACTCGACAGAGCTGGAGTTGCGATAAGAAATTTCGTCCACAGAAACATCCTCGGGGCTTCTGCATACGCCTATCATGCGATAGAAGCCGCGAAAACGTTGAAGGCAACAGCGGAGGGCAAGACGCCCTTCGAAATAAAAGATGTGGAGAAGCTTAAGTGGTTTGCTGAGCAACTCGGAATAGACACGAACAGGAGCGTCGAAGAAATAGCCAAGGACGTCGCCGAGTTCGTGATTAGAGACCTGAGCTCTCACGAGGAGAGCAAGCTCGTAAAAATAATGTCCCCGAAGAAGAGACTCGAAGTCTGGGAAAAGCTCGAACTTATCCCCGACGGAGTGTATCAAGAGCTTCTAACCGCCGCGACCTCTGCGATGACCAACGTCGATTCAAGTTACATAAGCCTCGCCAAAAAAGCCATGAAGCTCGGAATAGCGACGATAATGGCTGCTCAGACGGCTCTCGAAATTATCCAGGACATACTCTTCGGAACTCCCAAACCGCACGAAGCAGACGTTGACCTCGGGATACTCGATCCTGACTACGTCAACATAGTCGTAAACGGACACGAACCCTTCGTAGGGATGGCACTCATCAAGCTCGCGGAGAAGGAAGAAATTCAGGAAAAAGCGAGGAAAGTCGGAGCGAAAGGCATCAAGATCGTCGGATCCATAGAGACTGGACAAGAAATACTTCAGAGGGTAAATTCTCCCGTGTTCGCTGGTCTTACCGGAAACTGGATTTTCCAAGAGTTCCTACTCGCAACCGGGACTGTAGACGTGTTCGCGGCAGACATGAACTGCACGATTCCGAGGATCGTAGACTATCAGGAAAAGTTCGGCTTCAAGATAGTTCCGGTAAGCAAACTCGTGAGGCTAAACGGAGTAGAGGAAGGACTGGACTACGAGCCGGAGAAGGTAGAAGAGATCGCGATGAAGATCATCGAAATGGCAATTGAAAACTTCGTTGAAAGGAGAAAGAAAGTCAAACCACACGTTCCGAACGTTAAAAAGAAGGTGACCGTTGGGTTCTCAACCGAGGCGATCCTGGAGGCGTTAAACAACGACCTCGGAAAGCTGATCGACGCGATAAAGAGCGGATCGATAAAGGGAGTTGTCGCACTTGTTAGCTGCACGACGCTCAGGAATGGAAAGCACGACGAGAACACTGTGACGGTAGCTAAAGAGCTGATAAAGAGAGACGTCCTCGTCCTGTCGATGGGTTGCGGTAACGCAGCTCTGCAAGTAGCAGGACTTACGAGTCTGGACGCGATAAAGGAAGCTGGAGAAGGACTAAAGGCTGTCTGCAAAGCTCTGAACATCCCGCCAGTCCTGAGCTTTGGAACCTGCACTGACACTGGAAGACTCGCACTTCTCATTAAAGCTCTGGCAGAATACCTGAACGTGGACGTTCCGCAACTACCGATAGCCGCGACGGCTCCAGAATACATGGAGCAGAAAGCCACGATAGACGCGATTTTCGCCGTGGCGTATGGCGTTACGACGCACGTTTCACCAATTCCACCGGTAACGGGTTCCCCGGAAGTCGTGAAGCTGCTGACAGAAGACGTCGAAAAGCTCACCGGAGGAAAAGTCCTCGTAGAGGAGGATCCGGTAAAAGCGGCAGAAAAGCTATACGAGGTTATTCTCGAAAAGAGAAAGGCTCTTGGACTTCCATAATTTTTTACCTTTCCACGTATCTACCCCTCAGCTCTATTTCCTTCGTTCGTTCGACGACCTCAGGACTACCACCAGCTTCGAGGTATCCCTCGAAAAACGCTTCTTTGAGGTCTTTCCAGTTGTCGTAAGCAGCTTTCAACGACTCGACGAAAACGTGCAAGTCCACGCCTTTTGCCTCCACCTCGTGACTGTGAAAAGCCAGACCAAAGTCGAGGACGTATATTTTTCCTTCCGAATATATCAGGTTTCTTGGAGTTAGATCTCCGTGTATTATGCCGGCAGAGTGCAGCTTCGCGACTATCCTGCCGATTTCCCTGCAAACGTTTTCGTCGATCACGTCCTTAACCTCCACGCCATCTATTTTTTCGAGGACTATTCTGTCGTCTTCCACGTCGAGCACTATCGGTGTCGCCACTCCCAGCCTTCTCGCCTGAGATATTATTCTCGCCTCCGTTCTCGTTCTTTTTTTCCTGATCTCCTCGTCTATTTCTGGGATTCTATATCTCTTCGGCCTCCTGATTTTTTCGACGAAGCTTTCGTGAATTCTGACTTCCGCCTCTCCACCGATGTAGACCTTCACCAAGTTACCTCCACCTCTTCAATTCTGAAGTTCGGTTTTACCTGCGACTCTTCAACCTTCGTCGTCACGCCGTTTTTGAACATCAGCAAGCCGGTGTAGGCGATCATAACTCCGTTGTCTCCCATGTATTTTTTCGGCGGCGCGTAGAACGTGGCTCCTCTGTCTTCGCACATGATCTTCAGGATTTCCTGCAACCTGCTGTTAGCTCCAACTCCTCCGACGAGAAGCAGTTCGTCGATTTCAAGAAACGCCATCGCCCTCTCGGAGACTTCAGCGACCATAGAAAACGTCGTCTCCTGAAAGCTGTACGCAACGTCCTCCTTTCTCTCTCCGGAGTCGTAAAGCCTTTGAGCAGCTGTAACGACTCCGCTGAAAGACAGATCCATTCCCTTAACGACATAGGGCAACTTCAAGTATTTCTCTCCTCTCTTCGCCAGCTCTTCTATCCTCGGACCTCCCGGGTGCGGTAAACCCATGTGTCTCGCGAGTTTGTCGATCGCGTTTCCGAGACCTATGTCGAGAGTTTCTCCGAAAACCCGGTATCTTTCGCCTCTCCTCGCGATTATCTGAGTATTCCCTCCGCTAACGTAAACCGTAACTGGGTTTTTCGCACCAGTCAGCCATCTGCCTACCTCGACGTGAGCTAAGCAGTGATTAACTCCGACGAGCGGTTTGTTCAGCTTAAGAGCCAGAGTTCTCGCAGCAGTCGCAACTATCCTCAAACACGGCCCTAAACCAGGACCTTGCGAGAACGCGACGACATCCACCTCTTCCGGATCCACTTTGGCAAAAATTCTACTCAAAATCTTCCCTATTTCCTCAGAATGATGCTGAGCAGCTTCTCTCGGGTGTATCCCTCCAGAAGGAGGAATATAAGGAGAGCTTTCAAGAGCTAAAATTTCGTCCTCGCTAACAACCCCTACGCTCAAGTTCCAGGCAGTCCCTTCGATTCCGAGTGCTATCATCTCTTGAATTCCGTGTATCCACACTTTCCGCAAGTCCTTCTGTCCTTATGCTCGGCCATGAAAACTCCTTCTCCACACCTCGGACAGAATTTTCTCGTTCTAACGACTCTGTCTCCCTTTATTTCGTAAAACCTCGAAACCGTTTCGAGAGCTTTGCCCTTACCCTTCGCCAAGGCTACTCACCTCCTTCTCCACCTTCTTCCTCCTCTTCTCCACCGCCGAAGTTCCTCCTGAGAATGTGCTCCTCCTCTATACTCCTCATGTCCTCCTCCGTGTCGTAGATCTTAGCGTAGCCGATGGCTTCAGTTTTACCGAATTCCGTTCTCATCCAGTCTATAACGAGAGTGTTCAGGTTCGCGTTGAGTATCGCTGCCAGCTTTTCCCTAACGTCGTTTCTCCTCGGGGTTGCGCCGTTGAAGATTACTCTGAAGTATACCTCCTTCCTCTTCAACAGAGGGTTATACCTCTCTTTTTCGATTCTCAGCTCCACGTTACCACCTCCTTTATCATTTTTTTAACCTCGTCATCTTCACTCGCCTCGAACTTATCGAGAAGCTGGAGTATTAGAATTTTTTCTCCAACCTCGTATACTGCAACGCCAACGGAGGGTATGCCGTATAGAATTGCCGACCCTTCCGGCATGACTGCAGCTAACACAAGAGCCGCGAGATCTTCCTCTCCATCCACGACTATCGCGGTCTTGAGCTTTCCAAGGTTTTTAACGGCCTCTATGATTTTCCGCGTCAGGTCTTCACTAATGCAGCTTCTTGGGTTTTTCGCTGAGATGACTTTGTAACTGTCCATCAACCCCATGAGCTCCCTGTTAAAGTCCTCGCCAAGGTCCTCCCTTTCGGTTTTCCCGTCGATGATCGCTATGTCTGGCTTAAATCCAGCTTTAAGCGAGAAGTAACAGACAAGATCCCCAACGCACGCAAGGAACTTGGCCCTCTTTATCTCCTCGATACTATTAATCAGCTCTACGCCTCTACCTTCGTAGACTCTTCCGTAAGGCTTTTGAAAACTCTCTCTCGAGCTTTCGGGTAGCCTAAGCATTTCAGCTCACTACCAGCGCGTATTTTCCCGGATACTTCACCCCAAGCTTCTTCGCTATCTCGCTCTTTTCCGGGTCAAGGACGACCACGTAGCCATACCAGTTTTTCGTGAAGTCCCTACCTCCGCAAACCTTACAGACCGTCGCCTCAGACGTTATGTATTTACAGCTTTTACAGGCAACTTCCGTCATGCTTTCTCCTCCAAGACCTTCTTTATTTCCTCTTCAAGCCACTTTATCGCTCCGAGCCAGGGCTGTCTCATGGTAAGACCTATCTTGCTTTTCTCGGGCTCTCTTTCCTTCAGGCTGAGAGCGACAATCCTAACCCTAACCAAGTCGCCCTCCTCTATAGTCTTTTTAGTTTCTTTTCCGATGAGTCTCTTGTTTTTCTCGTCGTAAACCATGTAGTCGTCCATTATCTGGCTCATGTGCAGTAAACCGTCCATCGGGCCTATGGAAACGAATGCTCCAAACTCCACTACCTCCACGACCTCACCCTCAACGACTTCCTGGAGAAGGGGCTTGAACGTTATCGCGTTAAACACAACGTCAAAATACACTCCCCCGTCTCCTTCGATTATCCTGCCCTCTCCAATTTCTTCGATACTCTCTATTCCGACGATCATTCCGTATTCCTTGTCGAGTTTGCCCTCAAACTGCTGCCAGAGTAACTCGTTTATCACTTCCTCAACGTCCTCTCCAAGCCTGTCCGGAGGAACTCTAACCGTATCTTTAATCTTGACTCTCGCGTACATTCAGCATCACCGTAAAAGCACACATAGTTTTCAGGAAACAGTTTTTAAATATTACCTTCTCCGACTTTGCGTGAATTGGGAGTGGATTATAAATGTAATGGAAAGTGAGGCCAGAAAAAGAGGCGCTCCGGTGTTCAGGAAAGAAGAGAAAGACCCGTTTAAAATACTCGTTTCGGCTATTTTAAGCACGAGGACGAGAGACGAAGTTACGATGGAAGTTTCGGAAAGACTTTTTGAGAGAATAAAAAGTCCGGAGGATCTGGCAAAACTGGATGTAAAGGAGATAGAAGAGCTGATAAGAGGCGTTGGATTCTACCGGGAAAAAGCCAAGAAGCTCAAAAAGATCGGTGAGATCCTGGTAAAGGACTTCAATTCCCGGGTTCCGAGCGATCTCGAAAGTCTGCTTCGGCTCCCGGGCGTTGGAAGAAAAGTCGCGAACATAGTTCTCGCCGAAGCTTTCGGGAAAGACGCGATAGCAGTAGACACGCACGTTCACAGAATCTCGAACAGACTTGGAATGGTGAAGACCAAGAACCCCGACGAGACCGAAAAAGAACTGATGAAAATCGTTCCAAAAAAGTTCTGGAAGAGAATAAACAAAGCGATGGTCGGATTCGGGCAAACGGTCTGCAAACCCAACAAGCCGAAATGCGGTGAGTGTCCTCTCGCAAACATCTGCTCGTACGGAAGCCATGATGCCAAGCGAACATCTTTCGACGGCGTTCGTTAATACCACAATCGCGACTCGGTTCAGTTTAAACCAGAATGTTCCATCATCTTTAATCGAACGACTTCAGACCTACATTTCGACGATCAGAAATCTACTGTAAAGCCGCACAACACAGGCGTTCGATAAAAATAATTGAATAAAATAAAACTCTGTAAAATTTAAAATAAAAAAATTAAATATCACTTACCGATATACTCAAATCCGTGAGTGATGTCATCTTAGAATACATAAGAGAGTGCACGAACCCGTGGAGATACAAGATTTTAACGGTGCTCTCCAAGAGAAGCTGCAGAATGGTTGAGATCTCGAAGGAAATAGGCGCACCAACGTCGACCGTTTCGCGAGCCCTGAACAAGCTCGAAAAACTCGAACTCGTCAGGAGAAGAGACGACTTCTACGAGATTACCGCGTGCGGCGACATACTCCTAACGATACTAAACAAACTCTTAGAGTTCAACGAGATCAGAAACGAGCTCGAAAAAGCTGAAGAGTTTCTCAGAATGATTCCCGACAACTTAAAGTTCGAATTCGTCGACATCCTGAAGAAAACGGAAAAACGAGATCTGATAGATCTGTTTCCAAAAGCCATCGACGATCTGTCCAGAGTCAGAGAATACGGACTCTACATAGACAGAATAATTAACTACGACATATACAAGCTGATGATAGAGCTCAACTTACAAGGAGCGAGTGAGAAAGTTATTTCCACGAAAGCCACGATTCTCGAAAGACTGGAAACTTTCAAGCAGGCGTTGATAGACATGGACCTGAGCAAAAAAGAGCTGAGAATCGTGAGAGAAAAGGTGGAAATGAGGATTTACGACACGCCCATCCAACTCGGAGTCCTCGACGGAAAAGTCGTTTACTTCCAATACCACTACGCATACGCCCCGATGATTAGAAGCGAGTCAAAAGACGTGATCGAGTGGTGCGAAAAAGTTTTCTACCACTTCTGGGAAAGAGCTGAGCCCGTGGACATTAAAGGACTCGTCGACAGCATACTTTACGA
This sequence comes from uncultured archaeon, assembly GCA_964463865.1. Taxonomy (GTDB): domain Archaea; phylum Halobacteriota; class Archaeoglobi; order Archaeoglobales; family Archaeoglobaceae; genus Ferroglobus. The sequence goes on from CAYXDX010000006.1 coordinate 32,508, forward strand.
AATTTAAAAAAGTTTTATTTGAGCTTCACAATTTTTTCGTAATTCTCTCTAACTCTCTTCTCCACCTCCTTATACAGGCTGTTTCCGTGAGCGTCTATTCCCACGACGCACGGACCGAACTTCTCGACCTCAAGAACCCACACGGCTTCCGGCATTCCGAGGTCTTCCCAGAAGACCTCTTTCACTCTCTTGATCGACTTCGAAGCCAGAGCTCCAGCTCCTCCCGGATAAGCTAGGTAGACGCCTTTGCCTCTAAGCGCTTCGACGACGGCGTCGCTCATACCTCCTTTGCCTATTATCCCCATGCAACTAACTTTTTCGAGTATTTTTGGCGTGAGCGAGTTCATTCTCGCAGATGTCGTAGGGCCGGCAGACACGACCTTGAATTCGTCGTTCTCCTTCTTTACCAGAGGTCCGCAGTGGTAGATGACGGCACCGTCCAAAGAGAACGGCAATTCTTCCCCCTTCTCCAGCAACTCCAACATCCTGACGTGTGCCTCGTCTCTTGCCGTTAAAACAACCCCGCTAACGTAAACTATGTCCCCGACCTTCAACTTCAAAACATCCTCTTTGCTAAGAGGCGTTTCGAGTATCACCCCAATCACCTCAACTCGGCGAAAGCTCTTCTGTTGGCCCAGCACTGAATGTTCACGGCCACCGGGAGCGAAGCCGTGTGGCAGTGACCGAATTCGACCAAAACTGCGAGAGCCGTAAACTTCCCGCCCAAACCTCCCGCACCAATGCCAAGTTCGTTAACAGCCTCGAGGATTTCGAGTTCGAACTCGTTCATTTTCGTAACATCTCTCAGCAGCGCCTTCTTAGCGAGTTTAGCCGCGCCGTCGAAAGTAGATCCTATTCCCACGCCTATAAACATCGGTGGGCAAGGCTTTCCGCCAGCTTCTTTAACCACGTCTACGACGAACTTCTTGACCTCGTTAACCTGACTCGGCAACATCATTTTTAACGCCGACACGTTCTCGCTTCCCGCTCCTTTCGGCATTACCGCTATCCGCATTCTGTCACCCTCGACAACGTCGACGCTCACGTTGGGCATGTGCAACCCCGTGTTGTCTCCCGAGTTTTTCCTCGTCAGCGGGTGAACGGCGTTGGGTCTCAGAGGAACGGTTTTTGTCGCCTTTCTTACGCCTTCTCTGATTGCCTCGTAAAGGTCGAAGTCGAGGCTAAGCTCTCTTCCGAGCTCAACAAAAACCACCGGAATTCCCGTGTCCTGACACATCGGAATCCTATTTTTCTCCGCATACTCGACGTTCTCGAGTATCGCTTTCAAGATGCTTTTCGCCATCTCGCTCTCTTCTTCCTCGTAAGCCTTCTTTATGGCTTTCAAAACGTCGTCGCCAAGTTTCGTCTCGGCTTCAAGGAACAGGTTAGAAACCGTATCGACTACGTCTTCGTAACTTACCAAACTCACACCCCCAGCACGTCCTTCATCGAGTAGAGACCAGGTTCGTCCACTTCGCTTATCCACTCCGCAGCTTTGATAGCTCCTCTTGCAAATATCTCTCTGCTCCAAGCTTTGTGGTTTATCTCAATCCTCTCGCCGAACCCTATGAAGTAAACGAAGTGCTCCCCTACAACATCTCCACCTCTTATCGCGAAGACACCTACCTCGCTACCTCGCGGACACTCTCCACTCCTCCCGAAAACGAGCTCGTCAATGCCTTTAACTTCCTTGATGATTTCAGCTACTTTTAGAGCCGTCCCACTCGGCGCGTCTCTCTTGAACCTGTGATGAATCTCCACTATTTCGACGTCGTAGTCTTTGAGGAGTTTCGCGGCCGTCTCGATTATCTTCCAAAAAACGTTAACACCAACGCTGAAGTTTGGACTCATCACGATCGGGATTTTCTTACTTGCGCCTTCAACAACTCTCCTCTGGTCTTCGCTCAAACCAGTAGTTCCTATGACAAGTTTTTTCCCGGATTTTACCGCGAGTTCTACAAGTTTCACGGTAGCTTCCGGAACCGAAAAGTCTATAGCCACGTCTCCAGCAATCTCTTCCATTTGGGTTATGCTCGTCCCGATTTTTCCTACCCCTGCCAATTCTCCTGCATCCTTTCCAACTTCACGAACGTCGAAAGCTTGAACGACTTCGTGACCCATCTCTAAGGCGTTTTTCACGACCAGTCTGCCCATCTTACCAGCCGCACCGTTTACGGTAATTTTCATAGGCGAACGTTCGAAGAAAAAGGTAAAAACACTTTCGATATTTTCAGCACGTTAGGTGAGCTGCAAGAATGACTCTTTTGCCTTCCCTTTTCAGTCTGTTAAAAGTTTCTACCGCTTTTGCCGTTGGCTCAATTATAACGTCGATTCCGCGCTCTTTCAAAGCCTTGACGACGTCGCTGTCTACTTTTACCCTACCATAAGCCCCCGTTCCGAACACGACCACGTCCACTTCTCCTTTCAGCCATTCGAGGTCTTCTAAGGAGACTCTGTGACCCTCCTTCCTCCACCAGCTCTCGACGAGAACTTTATCCCCGACCACAACGTCGTTTCTGTATTCCCGATCTCCGACGATTATCTTACCGAACTCGTATCCCTTCACCAACATCGAAGGTCACCACAACTTCGTCGTTGCATCTACTAAAGTTTTTTAACCTCCGTCAAAAGTAAAGATAAACAATGATAGTTAAGATAGTCTCAGTAGAAGCAGACGAGGTTTTAATCCAGAGAGTAGCTGAAGACCTCGAAAAGAAGTTTCCGTTTTTCGAGTTCGAAGTGTCGAAGGAACATATAGACGTCGAAAAGGCTTACGACGTCTCGCGAGGACAATTCGTCGCGAGCAAGATTGTCAGAATGGCTGCCGGAAACGGCTTTAAAGTCGTCGTAACTTCCGTCGACATCTACGAAGATTCTCTTAATTTCGTCTTCGGGCTGGCCATACCGGTTTTAAGAACTGCCGTCGTATCTTATTTCAGGTTGATCGGAGAAAACCTGTTCGAAAGGCTCGAAAAAGAGATCGTCCACGAGCTCGGCCACCTTTTCGGACTCGAACACTGCAAGAACGATTGCGTGATGAAGTTTTCGAACTCCGTGTTCGAGGTCGACCTAAAACCTCTGAAATTTTGCGAGAGGTGTTACCGGTCACTTCGCGTCTTTCTCAAGCACTTCTCTTGACATCTTTATCGCGCAGAGATCTCCGCACATGCTACAGGCGTCGGTAGTCGACTTCCTCCTTGCGTGGATTTCCATCGCTTTCTCGGGATCGATGCTGAGTTCGAACTGCCGTCTCCAGTCAAGGTTCTTCCTCGCCAGGCTCATTTCATAGTCCCTCATTCTTGCTCTTTCTTTTACTCCTTCCTTGACGAGATCTGCTGCGTGTGCTGCTATTTTAGCCGCGATAACACCTTCCCGAACGTCTTCAACGGTTGGAAGCGCGAGGTGTTCTGAGGGCGTGACGTAGCATATGAAGTCCGCTCCGTGCATACCTGCAATTGCAGCGCCTATAGCAGCTGCTATGTGGTCGTATCCGGCAGCGATGTCAGTGACGAGTGGTCCGAGCAGATACAGAGGGGCGTTTTTCGTTACGAACTTCATCGCCTTAACGCTCGTCTCGATTTCGTCTATCGGCACATGCCCCGGTCCTTCAACCATCGCCTGAACTCCCGCGTCCCTGCACTTCTCCACAAGTTCGCCGAGTATTATGAATTCGGTAAACTTCGCCCTGTCGCTCGCGTCGGCTATGCAGCCGGGTCGAAAGGCGTCTCCGAGGCTTATCGTTACGTCGTATTCCCTGAGGATTTCGAGCAGGTAGTCGAAGTTCTTGTAGTAGGGATTCTCAGCGTCGTTGTGCTCCATCCACTTTATTATTATCGAACCTCCTCTGCTCACGACACCCATCAGCCTTCCGCTGTTCTTCAGCCTCTCCACGCTCACCCGACAAACTCCGGCGTGAATGGTCATGAAGTCCACACCATCTCTTGCGTGCTTTTCCACGACGTTGAAAAAGTCGTCCTCGTCGAGGTCCTCCACGCTTTTCTCTCTCGCTGCCTGGTATATCGGAACTGTGCCCAGCGGAACGTTTACGGCTTCCATTATTCTCCTCCTTATGTAGTCGAGGTCACCTCCGGTGCTCAAATCCATCACAGCATCCGCTCCGTATTTCACAGCCACCTTCGCCTTTTCCACTTCTTCCTCGACGTTAACGTAGTCAGCTGACGTTCCAACGTTAGCGTTAACCTTCGTCGAAACCATCCTTCCGATAGCCTTAGGTCGAAAGTCTTCATCTCTCAGAACGTTCCTCGGAACAACAACTTCCCCCATGCCGATGAGCTTTACGAGTAAATTGACGTCAATACCCTCGGATTTAGCGACAGCCTCAAGCCAGTCCGGGTATTCTCCTTTTTTCGCCATCTGCATCAAAGTTTCCATATTTCTGGAGTTGAGGGTAAACAATAAATAAATTCTTTGCTGCTTTGAAATGGAGATCATTCTGGAAGGTGTCGAACATGATTTACGAGCTACTGAAAGACAAAGGTGCACAGTTCTTCGTCATGTTCGGCAGCAGCAAGGATCCTAACTTTTACTACGCGACGGGGATGAAGCTACCGGATCCGGCACTTTACGTTATAGGAGAAGACGGAACGGAGCTGCTGGTCGTTCACGAAATGGAAAGAAGGAGAGCCGAAAAAGAGAGCAGAGTGAAAGAGATGGCCTCTCTGACGGACCTCGGCTTTTACGAGAAGGCTAAAGAGATGGGCGTGGATGATGCTCTTGCGGAAACGTTCGTGGAGCTTTTGAAGATACACGGAGCTCGAAAAATACTCGTTCCAAAAGAGTTTCCGAGCTTCCTTCTCGTCAGATTTCAGAAAAGCCTTGAGGTCGAGGTTGTTCAGAATCCATTCCAGAGGATTAGAGCGGTAAAAAAACCGAAAGAAGTGAGAGAGATAAAAAAAGCGAGTGAGGTGGCTGTGAAGTCGTTCGAGTTCTTCCTGAGACTCCTCGAAAAAGAGAGGAACTGCAACGTCCTTAGGAGCAAGGTGGAGCTTTTCGTTTACGAGAACGGATGTCTGGCAGAGGACACGATAATATCTTCGGGTGTGAGAAGTGCAGACCCGCACCACATCGGAGACGGAGTCGTGGAGAGACACGTGATATTCGACGTGTTTCCGAGAGTTAGAAGCAGCGGATACTACTCGGACTTCACGAGGACCGTGCTCGTGGAAAAGGACGAAGAGCTCGAAGACATGGTGAGGGCTTGCATAGAGGCGAAAAACGAAGCGATAAAGCTGGTAAAACCCGGCGTTAAAGCAAAGGAATTGCACGACAAGGTCTGCGACGTTCTCGAGAGTTACGGATACGCCACAATCAGGAGTAAAGCGAAAGAAGGGTTCATACACTCCACGGGACACGGAGTCGGACTCGAAGTTCACGAAGAGCCAAGAATATTTAACTCCGAGGAGGAGTTGAAGCCCGGAATGGTGTTCACGATCGAGCCGGGTCTTTACTACGAAAACGTTGGTGGCGTTAGGGTAGAAGATACTGTTTTAGTTAAAAAGTCCGGTTGCGAGGTGCTAACTAAATATCAGGACTTCGTTAAGAGGTGGTAACGTGATAGAAAAGCACGAAAAAGCCGGTGAAGTTCTGAAAAAGGTTAGGGAAGAAGTTGCAAGCATGGTGAAGCCAGGAGTAAAACTGATAGAGGTCGCGGAATTCGTGGAGAACAGAATAAGGGAGCTCGGAGCCGAGCCCGCTTTCCCCTGCAACATATCCATAAATTCTGACGCCGCACACTGCACGCCGAAAAGAAGCGATGAAAGAGTGTTCAACGAGGGAGATCTTGTCAAAATCGACATCGGCGCTCACGTCGACGGTTACATAGCCGACACGGCCTTTACGGTAGACCTTGGGGACAACGAAGACCTCGTAAAAGCCGCGGAAGAGGCTCTAAAAAGTGCTATCGAAATTATAGAGCCGGGAGTTTCGACTGCCGAAATCGGAAAAACCATAGAAGAGACGATCAGGGAGTTCGGATTTAAGCCCGTGATAAATCTGACTGGACACGGATTTCTCCCCTACGTCGCCCACGCACCTCCGACGATATACAACTACGGAATAGAGAAGGGCGTAAAGCTGATCGAAGGGATGGTGATAGCGATAGAGCCGTTCGTAACCAACGGAGTCGGCAAGGTCTCTGAGAGGAGCGAGGTCGAGATATACTCACTGCTCAACTTGAAACCGGTTAGAGGCAGGATAGAAAGGCAGATTCTGAAAGAGATAGAAAAATACAGGACGTTACCGTTCGCCAAAAGGTGGCTCAGCAAGGCTCCAGACGTTATTCTCGCCAAACTCGTCAGAGAAAAAGTCCTGAGGAGCTATCCGGTCTTAACCGAGGTCTCCGGAGGACTCGTCTCTCAGGCGGAACACACGGTCGTGATAGAAGAGGGTGGAGCGAGAGTTATAGTGTGAACCTCGTTATGCCGGAGAACAGAACGACCGCACTAACGAAGTTCGCCCTTGGAACCGGATAATCTCCGTATCTGATGATCAGATCGCTGTTAATTTTTTCCACCCTCTTTATACTGCTGAACAGCCCCTCCATCGTGATTTCCTCCGGATTGCCGGAAAAAACGATCAAAGCTTTTTTAGCCGTGTTCACATCTCCACGAGCGCTGAGATTGTTTAGAGAGCTTTCAATCATTTCGACCATCCTCTTGGTTCTTTCACCTCTGAGCTCGGCGCTGCTCTTCTTGAAAAACTTTTTGATAAATCCAAAGCCAACGTTTCGCTTTGAGAAGCCAGCAACCGTAAATCCGTTTTCGTCAAGGGAGTTCAAAAAGTCGCTCGTGTCCACCACGACTTCTCCACTGCTCCTTTTTTTCGCGTCGATTTCACCCACCAAAGACAGAGTGTTGAAGACGTCGACGAGCGTGTCCTCGTAACCTTCCCTCGCTTCAAAGACGAAAATGTAGTCGTAAAGCTTCATCAGATTTCTTATTCTCGTCCTCACCTCAGCCACATTTACCGGATTCGAGAGGTTCGGGATTACAGCGAGGCAAATCTTAGGCTCTTCCATAACCTTCTCCAGCTCTTCATAAAGTGAGACGGCGGAAACGTAGCTGAACCTGTCCGTAAGGTCGGACACGACGAGCGAAGCCTCGTATATTTCGTATCTCGACATTATGCTGTTTATTATGCTCCTGAGCTCAACGTTTCCCTCGCTCCAAAGCGCGAAAAACTTGTTGTTGTCGGGAACGCTTTTAATTTCTTTCAGTTCCTCGATGGTTTCGCTTATCGTGTAACACTTGAAGAGTTTCACGTTGTTGACTTCAGCACCGTCCTTCGCGAGCCTGTCCACGATTTTCGCAGCCTTTCCGGCCCCTATCGTAAGCAACCTCATTCGGAAGAGTTTTTCGAGTTGATGAAATATAAATCTATAACCTCATCCTCCGACTCGTTCAGTAAAAGATATAATTAGTCAGATCGGAAGAGCACACGTCTGAACACCAGTCACCTGAAGCCATCTCGGACGCCGCCTTCCGCTTCAAAAATAAAAAAGTCATAAGTATTGGA
>CAYXDX010000007.1:0-35871 GCA_964463865.1 uncultured archaeon
CGAAGGCTATGTCGTTAGCTAAGACGTCGAGCATTTCGACCTCCTCTCTGTCGAGCTCTTGACCTGGTTCGAGTTCGGTGAATATAGCACCTTTTACCTCGCCGTTGACGACCATCGGGAATATCGCTTTTTTAACGCCGCACGACGGACAGTAATCGATGATCGGTTTCGCGTCGTCAGATACCTTTCTGACCATCTCGCAATTCTTCGCTCTCGTCCCGCAGACCTTTACGACCTCCTCGTCAGCGAGCCACATTCCTGCGGATGGGAAGCACCTGGACAGCTCTCTTAACACGCTTTCTATGAGAGCATCTCTATCCTTCGCGTGAACGACCATTTTCGCGATGCTGTTCACTATCCTGAGAAGCCCCTCAAGGTTCACGGTTTTCGTCACGTCTCTTGCTGAGAGGACGACGACGTCATCGTCTGGAGGGACTTTAGCTATCGCCTCTATCCAGATCCACCTTCCGTCCTTCCGTCTGAACCTGCACGTTGTTTTTCCGAATCCTTCCTTGATTACCCTCTCGAACACCCTCCTAACGGAGTCGAGGTCGTTCGGGTGAACGTATTCGAAAACGTTTGAACCGACTATTTCGTCCGGGTGGTAGCTAAGAACGGCTTCGGAAGAAGGCGAGATGTAGAGTAGACGACCATCGAAGTCGAGTATAGCAATTATGTCTCGGACGTTGTCGATTATTAACTTATGAACTTTTTCCCTCTTCACGTTCTCGTTCCAGTCTTCGAGCAGAATCGCCTTGTATTTCTTGCCAGAAACTTCAAGAGTGGTCCAGACGAGTCTGACGTTCTTCTTTTCGGGAAATTCGATTACGCTTTCCCCACGGCGTTCGTGGGCGCGGTCTGGCAAATTCACGAACTTTATTTTATCTCGAACTTCACCTCCAAGGATTTCTTCTGCCGAAGAGTTCCAGACGAGAACGTTATTATCTGAATCGATTACTATTAAACCGGGTGGTTGTGAGGACCTTTCCTCTTCGGAATTCATACGACACCACCCGCGGTTAACTATTAATCATTATAATTATTGTAATTTCGAGCTTATAAACCTTCCGTTGCGATGTTTTAGCGCAGCAATATGTGATGGAAGTTTCATATAAAAACTTGACGATCAGGTTTCGCTAAAATCTTGTCCGTCTAACTTGCTCGTAACACGCGCGTAAAGGCTCGACCACCAGATAGTCGACACGGGCATGACGATTAACCAGCTCGTCAGAGAGCTTAGAACGTATCCGAACACCTTCGCGACCAATCCAAAGGAGCTTAAGGGATAAAAAATCAGATACGACGCGGCAAACTGAAGCAGCGAAAAGAGAAGCCAAATTACCGTCGTCTCCGGGAGAGATTTTCTCAAAACCCGGTAACCTCTTTTGAAACCTTCGACGACTCCGAGATTGTCGAGCACTATCGCGTAGGGGACGAACGTAAAAACGAAAATCAGTAAAGCTAAGATCGACGAGAAGATAATCAGCCATGACGCGAAAAGGAAAAACGCCGAGAGAATGGATTCCTTCGAGCTGAAGTCCACGCCTTTTAGGACGAAGTATGCTGGAAGGCTCAGAACGATCACGATCGACGAGAACGCCAGTCTATACGCAAGAAGGCGTCCGAACCTCGACTTCGCGCACTTTAATGCGGAAAACAGGTTTGCTTCGCAGAGCAGCGAATCGTAGCAGATCTTAATGCCCGCGGCTCTAAAGAACGTGTCAAGAATTACGAAAAGCAAGTATGAAGCGACTGCCGTCGAAAATACGAGGTCGATGTTCTCGTGAAACTTCAAGATGACGTCGGCGAGGTATTCTTTGTCGAAGTCGCCGAGAACGATTCTTTGCGGAAGCTCTGGCGAGACTTTCGCGACCAAAATTACTGCAGCGAGAACGATTACGAGGTTTGAGAGAAGTCCAGAAGCGACGAACGGAACGCACGAGATCTTGTGCCTATTCCATGCTTTCGCGCCGTCCTTAACGACTTCGATTATCACAATTTACGGACGTTATGGCTGTAAATAAAAAACTTTTCTGAAACACTTGTTTTGAAGTTGGAATCGTCGCGATCGCTACGGAAAAAATTTATCTTATGGAAGGCGTAGAGTCGTAATAGCCGATGATGATCCCTCCCCTACCTGAGCCGTGATGAGTTTGCCGATTTCTGAGGTGCGAAGTATCCGCACGACTTGAACCTTATCTTACCTTCTCTGAAGTCTTCTCTCCATTTAGGAAAGACCTTCGCGATCTTGCTCTCGAACCACACGCAGCTGAACGCGTCGCTTTTCTTGTAGTGAGCACAGTTCACGCAACCCATGAAGTCAAATAATCTTGACAATATTTAAAATTTTCTGGAGAAAGCAAATAAATATGTCGTTCTGTTTATATCGCGTTATGGAGGTGTTTACACTCGACGTGTGCTCGAGAACTCAGGACTTCATGCTCTACAATTCGAAGGAGAACCCGAGAAACTATCCGAGAGCTATTCTTCCCTCGCCTACGGTTATCGTCGGTAGAAGAATCAGGGAATTAGCTAACGCTGGAAAAAACATTCTTCTCAAGGGTTACACGATGGGCGGTGGGGAGTGCGTAAGTGCGATAAAGGAGGCCGTGAAAAAGGTTAAAGTCTTCGCTTTCGAAAAACCAGCTCTGACGATAAACGACGACATCGAGAAAGTCAGGAGACTCGGAATAGAAATAGTCGACGAAGACGTTGCTGCTGAGGTCGTGGTGATGAAGGACGTTTTCCTTGAAGATTTCGAGAAGTTTCTCGGGCTTTTTGGCGTCGAAATTCCGGAGTTAATTGCTGTAGCTGTCCAGGATCACGGCTTCTCCCCCAAAGTCAGCAACAGAATTTTCAGGTTTACGAAGATCAGGGAGATGCTCGAAAAGGACTGCAGCGTTTTTTCCCTCATTTTCGGAGAAAAGAACGTTCCTGAGGAGTTCAACAGAATGAAGAGCGTGATTGAATCCGTCAAAGATTACGCGGAATCGGTCGGAAGGGACGTTAGAGTCTTCGTAGCCGACACGTCTTTCGCGGCAATATCCGGGTGCTACTTAGCTGTAAAAGAGTTTCCAGCTCTGCTGATAAACTTCGGTAACAGCCACACGGTCGGTGCGGTCGTTAACAGAGAGGGCGAAATTTTGAGCTTATTCGAGCACCACACGAGCGTCGTGGCCAAGATGGACTTTCACGAGTTCGTCAAGAAGTTTTTGAGGGGCGAGATCACGAACGAAGACGTCGTTCGACAGGGAGGTCACGGAGCTCTGGTGAAGGAGGTGGCAGAGGTCAGAGAGATACTCGCCACCGGGCCGAACGCTAAGCTGTTCGGATTCAGAGAGGTTGCGCCGCTCGGCGACGTCATGACGGTCGGCAACGCCGGACTCGTAAAGATGCTCGAAGAAAATGATGAGCTGGCAGGAGTTTGAGGAGGAAATACTCAGAATTTTTGAGACTCACGGATTCAAAACCAAGAGAAGGTTCGTCTTTAAAGACGAGGAAGGTAAAAGCGAGGTCGACATAGTCGCGGAGAGGTTTGGCATCACGGTAGGCGTGGACGCGAAGAGATACACCGAGAGGTGGTATAGACTTTCAGCTCTGAAAAAAGAGGCGGAGAAGCATGCTAAAAGGTGTAAACGGCTCGAGAGAGTCCTTGGAAAGAGAGTAATTCCGGTCATAGTTCCGCTGATAGACGATCAAATTTACTTCCACCACTCGCTGATAGTCCCGTATCCTTCGCTGAACGACTTTTTGACGAACATTCACTACTACCTGATCGAGTTCGGTTTCGACGTCTGAAAAAGTTAAAAATTAATTCGAATAAATACGCTCATGCTTCGCGACCTCGTCGAAGAGCTGAAAAGGATAGTCGGGGACAAGAACGTTATCAGCGACGTGGAAAGTTACCTTTACGACGAAACGCCCAAGGCCGTAAGGCCAAAAGCTTCCGAGGACGTTATCGTCGTAAAACCCGGAAGCGCGGAAGAAGTCGCGGAGATTCTGAGGCTTGCCAACGAAAAGAAGGTGGCTGTCGTCGTTCGAGGAGGTGGAACCGGTTTAAGCGGCGGAGCCATCCCTCTGAAACCGGGCATCGTGATATCGATGGAAAGGATGAACAGGATTGTCGAGATAGACACGGAAAATCTCGTAGCGGTGTGCGAAGCGGGAGTAACGCTGAGAGAGTTGCTTGAAGCGGTAGAGAGAGTTCCCGGCCTTTCTTTCCCGCCTCACCCGGGACACGAAGGAGCTCAAATCGGTGGCCTCGTCGCAAACAACGCTGGAGGGGCGAGAGCCGTCAAATACGGGGTTATGAGGAACTACGTTCTCGGACTCGAAGTCGTTCTTCCGAGCGGAGAGGTCGTTCAGCTTGGAGGCAAGGTCGTCAAAAACGTGACCGGTTACGACATCATGCACCTGATGATCGGAAGCGAAGGAACGCTCGGGGTGATTACGAAGGTCGTTCTGAGACTCATACCTGAGCCGGGTGCAACTTACACGCTCGTGATACCGTTCGAGAGCACGAAGAGTGCGATAAAAACGGTTCCGGAAATTCTGAGAAGCGGTATAGTTCCGCTCGCGATCGAATACATGGACTCAGAAGCGATAGAGTCTGGAGAGCTTGTTACCGGAAAAAGGTGGCCATACAGAGGGGGAGAAGCTCATTTAATGATCATAATCGACGGAAAGGACGAGGACGAACTTATAAAGACGTCTGAGAGGATAGAAGAGATCGCGAGGAGAAACGGAGCGATAGACGTTTTCGTCGGGATGGGGAGGAAGGAGCAGAGAGACCTCCTTGAGATCAGGAGCATGATATACGAGGGTTTGAAGGACGAAACGATAGACCTCCTTGATGTGTCGGTTCCGATAGCGAGCATACCGGAGTTCGTAACGGAGTGTAAAAAGTTCGCCAAGAAAGTCGGGCTCAAAGTCTTGCATTACGGCCACGCGGGAGACGGAAACGTGCACCAGCAGATCCTCAAGCCCGACGGCGAGTGGAGAGAAAAATACTTGCGCTTCAAGAACTTCGCGTTCGAACTCGCTGAAGAACTCGGCGGATTCATAACTGCGGAGCACGGTGTGGGGTTCGTGAAGAAAGAAGACATGGTAAGGACGTTGCCGAAGGAAATTGTCGAACTGATGAAAAAGATAAAGAAGATTTTCGATCCGAACAACGTGCTAAACCCGGGAAAGGTCGTAGACGTCTGACGTTCAGGTGATTGTGCAACAGGATCCGATAAAGTCCAGCAATCGTTTTATATTCCTTGGTTAAAATTAAAAGTATGGTAATTGGCGTTACGATGGTGAACGTGTCTCCGGGAAGTGAGAAGAGTGTTTACATGAAAATAAAGGAAATGAAGAACGTCAGAGACGTTTACCACGTTTTCGGAGAGTTCGACTTCGTCGTCATAATAGAAGCGCCGAGTCTCACGGAACTCAACAGAACTGTGGACTCGATCAGGTCGATAGAAGGCGTAACGAAGACGCAGACCGTTGTAGGAGCAGAAATATGAGCCAGCAGAAGGAAATTAGCGTTGCGGAATTCTTCGAAAAAAACAAACACATTCTCGGTTACTCCAACCCGGCTAAAGCTCTGATAACGTGCGTTAGAGAGGCTGTGGACAACAGCCTCGACGCGTGCGAAGAAGCGGGCATTCTACCGGACATTCTCGTGAAAATATTTAAGGTCGGCAAGAATTTCAGGATTACCGTCGAGGACAACGGCCCGGGGATAGAGAAGGAGGAAATTCCCAGGGTTTTCGGGAAACTCTTATATGGATCGAGGTTTCACGCGATAAAGCAAAGCAGAGGTCAGCAGGGGATCGGGATATCGTCGGCCGTTCTGTACGCTCAGATAACGACGGGGAAGCCGGCGGTGATAACTTCGAGGGTTAAAGGGGGGAAAGCATACAGAGTGGAGCTTTTCATAGACACCAAAAGAAACGAGCCGGAAGTCGTGGCAGAGGAGGAAGTGGACTGGTACGTTCCGCACGGAACCAAGATAGAGCTCGAAATAGTTGGAAGTTACGTTAAGGAAAAGAGACAGAGCGTATACGAATACCTCAGGCAGACGTCGATAGTCAATCCGCACGCGAAGATAACGTTCATCGAGCCTGACGGAACAATACACGAGTTCAGAAGAATAACATCGGACATTCCAACACCTCCGAAAGAGATCAAACCCCACCCTCACGGAATCGAACTCGGAACGCTGATAAACATGCTGAAAACGTCCAAATGGAGAGACCTGAAAACGTTCTTGAAAAAGGAGTTCGTCAGAGTCGGAGACAAGATAGCTGAGGAGGTAATTTTAAAAGCGGGGCTCGATGCGAATCTTAATCCAAAGAGTATAGACAGAGAACAGGCGGAAAAGCTTCTTGAAGCGTTCAGGGTAACGAACTTTCTGCCTCCTCCCACGGACTGTCTCTCTCCTATAGGGGAGGATCTTATAAAGAGGAGCTTAATGGAAGAATATAAACCCGAGTTCGTTTTTGCGACGACGAGAAAGCCGAAAGTTTACTCTGGACATCCATTCCTTGTGGAAGTAGGGCTTGCCTACGGAGGAGAGATAAGAGAAGAGAAGGTCAGAGTTCTCAGGTTCGCGAACAAGATACCGCTCCTTTATCAGCAGGGCGGTTGCGCTTTAACGAAGGCGGTAGAACTCGTCAACTGGAAGAACTACGGAATAGCACAGAACAAAGGGGAATTACCACAAGCTCCGATGGTCGTCCTCGTTCACCTCGCGTCCACGAACGTTCCCTACGTTTCCGAGTCTAAAGAAGCAGTCGCACCGATACCGGAGATAGTGGACGAGGTTAGGTTGGCTCTGCAAGAAGCCGGAAGGAAGCTGAAGGAATACCTCGAAAGGAGGAAGAGGATCGAAAAGAAGAAAAAGAAGGAGAGCGAACTTTTCAAGATAATTCCGCTTCTCGCGAAGAAGGTCAGCGAAGTCCTCGAGAGGGACGTGCCAGATTACGAGAAGGTGATAGCGAGGATCATGGGCAGCGTTTACGTTTCAAGGTGCGTTTCCGAATCTAACGGAAAAGGGGTGGCGATTCTAAGAGTCGCAAACTTCTCTAAGAGCTCTAAGAAGTTTAAGGTCTACGAGATGTGCAACGGGGAGCTTTTCGCCGAAAAGGTCGTGGGGAATTCGGCGGTATTCGAGTTCGAACTCAAACCGGGTGAGGAGAAAGAGGTCAGCTACGAGTTCGTCGGAAGGATCATAAACAAGAGGCCGCTCGTTGAAGGTTTGAACGAAGACGAAATCGTCGGAGGAGAGGTGGTATCGCTTTGAAGGAATACGAGAGGAACGCGTTAAACAACCTCCTGAAGATCCTCGAAACAATATACGACCGAATGGCCAAAGGGGAAATACCCGAGATCGATATCGCGACGAGGACGAAATACAACATAGAGTTCGACGAAAGAAGCGAAGTTTGGGTTTACGGCGACAGAACTTCTACGAGAAGTGCGAAAACAGTTAGAGGAGCTTACATGCTGTTGAGGATGGCTTACGTCATAGGCTTCCTCAAAGAGCAGCTGAAAGCCAACAAGTCGTCCACGCTGAGAGAACTCTACTACATATCCGAAAACTGGGGGCTCGCGAAGTTCGACGAGCAAGCAGAGAGCGACAGGCTGATAGAAGACCTTGAGATACTGACGTCGTTCCAGAGAGAACACTTTCACATAAGACCTGAAGAAGACGGCGCGACCGTCATAGGGCCGTTAAGAATAAGGGAGGAAACGAGGAGAGGGGTAAGAGAGATACACTGCCAGGACGACGTCGGAGAGGGCGGATACCAGATACCAGTGAACGTCGACAACATCGAGTTCGTCGATCACGACGCGAAGTTCGTCATAGCCGTGGAAACCGGAGGTATGAGAGACAGGCTCGTCGAAAACGGATTCGACGAGAAGTTCGACGCGATAATCGTCCACTTAAAAGGGCAACCGGCGAGAAGCACGAGGAGGTTGCTCAAGAGGTTGAACACCGAGCTTAACCTTCCGGTAGTTGTTTTTACCGACGGAGATCCGTGGAGCTACAGAATCTACGCGAGCGTTGCCTACGGAAGCATAAAGGCTGCGCACCTGAGCGAATACCTCGCTACGCCATCTGCGAAGTTCGTCGGGATTAGGCCGTCCGACATCGTCAAATACGACCTTCCGTCGGATAAGCTTACGGACAAGGACATCCAGGCTCTGAGGTCTATACTTACGGATCCGAGGTTTGACACGGAGTTCTGGAGGAGAGAGATAAACCTCCAGCTCGAACTCGGTAAAAAATCGGAACAGCAGGCCCTCGCCAAGTACGGACTCGACTACGTTACGGACGTTTACCTGCCGGAAAGACTGACGGAACTCGGGGTCCTCTGACGTTAAAAATTTTAAACTCCGCAAATGTTGTTGAAGCGATGCACGTCGACGACAATTGCGTGGGCTGTGCGTTTTGCATGCTCGTCTGTAAAATCGACGCGGTAGAGGTCTTCGGCAGAGCCAAAATAGTAGAGGATAGGTGCGTCAAGTGTTTAAAATGCGTGAGCTACTGTCCCGTTAGCGCTATAAGGGTGGACGCATGAAGGTCGCCGTAATCGGAGCGGGGCTCGGCGGATTGCTTGCTGCTAACCTCCTCCTTGAAAAAGGGTTCGAAGTGGACGTATACGAGAGACTTCCGTTCGTCGGCGGGAGGTTTACGAGCATAAGATACAAGGGATTCGAAGTCAGCACGGGAGCCCTTCACATGATCCCCCACGGTAGCAGAGGGCCACTTGGTCAGCTCCTCAAAGAGTTGAAGGCAGATGTGGAGATAGTCGACTCCGAGCCAGAGGCAGAAATTCTCTGGAACGGAGAGAGGTATCCCATAAGCAGGAAGACGTTTCCCGTTAAGGACGCTCTGAAGTTTTACAAAGAGGTTTTCGTATCGAAGTTCGTGGACAGGAAGTTATCGAGCCTCGTGAACGGTTTCGACGAATTTACGAGAGAATACGTTAAAGCTTTCGTTGGCTGGAGTCTCAGCGTGTATCCCGAAGACATAAAGTTTTCCAAGTTTTACGAGATCGCCAAGCAGACGCTGAAATTCAGAGGGCCGGGAATTCCGATAGGCGGCTGCAAAGCGGTGGTGGAAGCTTTAAAGGAGAACGTGGAAAGTCTCGGCGGAAAGATAAACCTGAAGGTAGAAGTTCGAAGGATAAAAAGGAGCGAGCGAGTTGAAGTTCTTGCAAAAGAGCCGAGAGAATACGATTTCGTCGTTTCGAACGTCGGCCACAAGCTGACGATGGAGCTGATGAACGAGAAATACGCTGAAGTTCCCGAAGAAAGCAGGGGGATAAAATACACGATAAAGTTGAAAGAGCCGTTCGTGGAACATACTGGCGTGCTGTTCACTCCAGGAAAGAAAATAGCCGGAATGAACGAGGTTACGAATGCCGATCCTAACCTCGGGGACGGAGTTTTTCTTCAGGCGCACCAGCCGTTTAAGGGCGACGTTAAGCGTGAGATCGAAGCCGGATTGAGAGATCTCAGGGAGATTCTGAGAGGTTACGAGTTCGAGGTTGTGGCGATCCAGAGCTACAGAGGGGACTGGCCGGTAAACAGAATAAAGGCTGGAAGCGACATAGGTTTTAAAACCTCGGACGACAGAATCGTCGTCGTCGGCGACGGCGCGAAGGGTAGCGATATAGAAGTGGACGGCATCGCGCTCGGAGTTTTGGAGGCTGTAGAGGAGCTGGAAAAATGGACGTAGTGTTGAAAGACGTCGTTAAAAAGTTCGGGAAGTTCGAAGCCTTGAGAGGGATCAGTTTTTCGGTGGACAGAGGCGAGAAGGTCGCGTTGCTCGGACCTAACGGAGCGGGAAAAACGACGACAGTGAAGGTTATAAGCGGGGTGACGAGACCGAACAGCGGAATTGTTAGAATTGCCGGAAAGGATCCTTTCAAGAACCACGAGGTGAAAAGGGCGTTCGGGGTAGTTTCACACCACACGTTCCTTTACGAAGAGCTCACCGCATTCGAAAACCTCGAGTTTTACGCTAAAATTTACGACGCGGATGAAAGCAGAATTGCCGAGCTCTTGAAAGAGTTCGGATTGTACGAGTGGAGGCACGAACCCGTGAGAAACTACTCAAGGGGGATGAAGCAAAGGCTCGCGATAGTCAGAGCTTTACTTCATGATCCGAAGATTTTGATCCTCGACGAACCGACTTCCGGTCTGGACGTTTTCGGAAAGAAAGAACTTTTCGAAGTTCTCGAGAGCTTCGACGGAACGTTGCTCTTTACCACCCACAGCCTCGAAGAAGCTGAAGAGGTGTGCGACAGGGCCCTGATAATCTCTGGCGGGAAGATAGTGTTCGACGGGAGGGCTGAGAACTTATCCGAGGTGTATCTGGAGGTGCTCAGGTGAAAACGATTGTAATAGCTCTGAAAGACGTTAAGTCGGAGCTTAGGACGAAAAATTCGATAAACTTCATGATCCTCTTTGCTCTCATTTCTTCGGCAATGTTCAGCGTCTCCGTGCCTGTAAGCGTTTACGATCAGACCGCCGTTCCCCTGATGTGGATAATATTCCTTTTCGTCGGTATGCTCGGATATTCGAGGGCTTTTCTGAAAGAAGTGGAAACCGGCACTCTCGACGGGCTTAAGTTGGCTCCGATAAACCCACTCAGCGTGCTTTTTGGCAAAACTCTCTTCAACGTCTTTCTGATGCTCGTAGTCGAGGCCGTTACCGTTCCGATATTTCTCGCATTGTTCCAGCCGGAGATAAAAAGCTTGACGTTCTTTTTGCTTTCTCTGACCCTCGGCAACGTCGCTTTCGTCGTCGTTAGCAGCTCTCTCTCTACGCTCGTGATCAAAGCTAAAGCAAGGGAACTCCTGATGCCGATACTACTGTTCCCGGTGATATTCCCCGTCATCAGCTCGACCCTCTCGGCTCTAACGATGGCGAAAATCGGTAACTTAAGCGAAATAGCTGCTCCGCTGTCGATAATAGCGTCGTTTACGATAGCCATGATCGGCGTAGCCTACTTAACTTTCGAACACGCATTCTTCGAGTAAGTCTCTCGTCGCGAGCCTTACTGCCATCTCGCTGTTGAACTTTGGCTTCCACCCGAGCTTTTTTATTCTCTCTA
The DNA here is from genome assembly GCA_964463865.1 of uncultured archaeon. Lineage (GTDB taxonomy): Archaea > Halobacteriota > Archaeoglobi > Archaeoglobales > Archaeoglobaceae > Ferroglobus. The sequence continues at coordinate 11,120 of CAYXDX010000007.1, forward strand.
TGGACAGAAGCATCAGCGGGACGTCTCCCTTCCACCCCCTTTTTCCACCAGTGAACTTGAATTCCGGACTCAATCCCATCTCCTCGCAGACTATTTCTGCTATCCTCCTCACGCTGACCCAGTCCTCGTTTCCGAGGTTGAATATGTTGATCTGCTCGTCCGCCTTCAGTCCGTGGATTATACCCTCGACGCAGTCCGAGATGTAAATGTAGGACTTCGTCTGGTTTCCGTCTCCGAGTATTTCCAGTTCGTTCGGATTTCTTTTCAGCTTCATGATGAAGTCGTATATGACTCCGTGCGTGCTCCTCTTTCCGACGACGTTGGCGAATCTGTAAATCCACGCCTGCATGTCGAAAGTGTGGCAATACGAGGAAATCAGCGCCTCGCAGCCGAGCTTCGTCGCTCCGTAAATGGATATTGGAATGGTTCTGTAGTCTTCGGGTGTCGGAAAGACTTCAGCTTCTCCGTATACAGTAGATGTTGACGTGAACACTATCCTCTTAACTCCGACCTTCCTCATCTCCTCGAGGAGCACGTAGGTCGCCAGGAGGTTGTTTTCGTAGATCGTATTCGGATCCTTTTCTCCCACCCTTACTTCTGGATTCGCAGCTACGTGCCATACTTCGTCCACACCTTTCAGAGCCTCTCTGACCACTTTCGGATCTCTCAGATCGCCCTTTACGAACTCCGCATCTTTGTTAACGAACTCGATCTTGCCGGAGGAAAGGTTATCGATTATTCTGACTTTTTCTCCCATCTCGATGAGTTTATCGGCCAAATGACTGCCTATGAACCCCGCACCTCCCGTAAGAAGAATCATGAAAAAACTTCGAGTAAGTTATATATACTGTTTTCTCCCAATATCATTTTGCTATCTGCGGAGGTGAAAGCGAATGCTACCGGCTCAGATGGTCAAGTCCATGATCGGAAAGATCGTCAGGGTGGAGATGAAGGGCGAGGAGAACAGCTTGGTCGGAAAACTCGAGAGTGTCGACGACTACATGAACCTGCACCTGTCGAACGCTTACGAATACAAGGACGGGCAGAAGGTGAGAGTTCTCGGGGATATAGTCCTCAGAGGAAACAACATAGTTCTGATACAGCCGTTCGAGGAGTAGAGGAATAGACGATGATGGATACGAGGGAGGAAATACTGAAGCTGCTGGAAAAGAAGGGCGAAATTCTCCAGAAGGATCTGTGGAAGGAACTGAACATAGACAGCAGCAAGTGTTCGAGGATTCTCAGAAAGCTCGAAAAAGAGGGACTGATAAAGAGGATCGAGGTAGTCGTCGACGGCGTGAAGACGTTCAAAATAGTTCCAGCAGACGCCGAGGTCGAGGAGGCGAAGGAGGAGCCGAGCCTCATAGAGCTGATGGAAAAGGTCGAACTGATAACCGGATTGCCGCCCTGTTTTGGTTGTCTGCAGTTGGAGTGCGAAGCCAAGGAGTGTATAAAACTCGAAATCTGGTGTTTGAGAAGGTCGATGACCGGATAATTTTAAATAGCTGTCAACTCATAATATACTTTCCGGGGGAGAGGTGGGGGGCGGCTGCCCGGGAGGAGGAAAGTCCCCCCACCGTTAAAAAGGCGGAGCGCCGCAAGGCGCTGTGCCGAGAGGCACGGCTCCGGCACAGAAACGACACCCGCCTGGGGAAAAGCGAGGAGGCCGAGAGGCTGAGATCACTCAGGCGGGATGAAACGTGCCGTCCCCGCCGGTGCAAGGCGTTTGGCCGCTGAGACGAATGCCGCCTGAAACAGAAGGGGGCTTACCACCACCTCTCCCCCATTATCAAAAATGATAAATACGAACGATTGCGACTTATTTATATGCAGGAAGTGAAAGAAAAGAAATTTTTCGAAAGGTTCGACAGGGATTTTCTCAGATCCATAGGGATGTTTCAGAAGCCGAGACGACCGAGAGTCGACGTTAGCGAAGAGGAGCTTCTCGAAGACCTAAACAGATACGTGGACTTCGCTTTGAAGCTCGGTTGCGAAGACGCCAGGATAATTCCGGCGACGATGGTCAGAGTGGACGAAAGGCTGAGGCTGAAGTGCAGAATTTCCATGTGCCACCACTACAACAACTGCGCGAACTGTCCTCCGCACAGTCCGACGGTCGAGGAGATGAGGAAAATCATACCCATGTATCGATACGCCATCGTGATAAAGAGGGATGTCGATCCGAAGGATGACTTCATAGACCCGAAGGAGGAGATAGACATAGCGAGACACTACCGGAAGAACATGGAAATTGTCGGACTTCTTGAGGCTCAGGCGTTCAGCGACGGGTATTACTTCGCCATGGGTTTCGCTGGTGGCTCCTGCCAGCACGCGCTGTGCATGATGCAGGAGTGCAACGTGCTCAAAGGGAAAAGGTGCAGGTTCGTCCTCAAGTCCCGTCCGGCCATGGAGGCGGTGGGGATAGACGTGATGCACCTCGCGAGCAAACTCGGTTGGGAGGTGTATCCCGTTAGAGCTCGCCCGATACCGCCAGAGGAGTTCCCGTGTGCGAAGACGTTCGGAATCGTTTTCGTTCATTAAAGTTTTTTAAACTCTCGCTCCATAAATTTTAACGCCGATGAAGAAACGAGGGCGAGCTGAGGGGTGATGAATCCACCCGTTTCTGAGGCACGAAATTATTTATAAGCAGACTCTCAACTTCAACCCCATGGAACCAGAAAAGCTGTTGATGATTCCAGGACCGGTTCAGCTCCACGAGAGGGTCGTTAAAGCTCTCGGCAGCCAGATGATACCTCACCGAGGTAAAGAATTCGAAGAAGTGTTTGAATACTGTAGGGAAGCTTTAAAGCCGCTTTTCGGGACGAAAGGTGACGTCGTCATAATAAGCGGAAGCGGAACCGCTGGGATGGAAGCTGCCATAGCGAGTTTTTCGAAAGTTAAGAAGATTACCTGTATTAGTAACGGAAAGTTCGGAGAAAGGTTCGCGGAGATAGCCGTTAGATATACTGAGGTCGATCACGTAAAGTTTGAGTGGGGCAAGTCGATAGATCTTGAGGCCGTGGAGAAGTCTCTTGAAAACGGGAGCGAAGCTGTCGCCTTCGTTCACAACGAAACGTCCACTGGAATACTCAATCCGGCTAAAGAAATTTGCTCGCTCGCCAAAAAATATGATGCTCTCGTGATAATGGACGGAATAACCAGCGTTGGCGGTGACGAGGTAAAGATGGACGAGTGGGGAGTCGACGTTTGCGTCGTGGGATCTCAGAAGTGTCTCGGCGCTCCGCCGGGGCTTGCGGCTGTGGCTATAAGCGAAAGAGCCTGGGAGTTCTACAACGAAAGGTGCCCGTATTACCTTGATCTTAGAGCTTACGTAAAGAAGGCCGAGAAGAATCAGACCCCCTACACCCCGGCAGTTCCGCTGTTCTTGGCTTTGAAAGAGGCTCTGAAAATAATCGAAGAGGAGGGGCTCGAGAGGAGAATAGAGAGGCACAGAACTTTAGCGAAGGCCGTTAGGGAGTGGGCGATCGAGTCCGGTCTCGAACTGTTTCCGGAACTCAACGAATACTCGCAGTATTCCAACACCGTAACGGCGATAAAGATGCCTAAGGGGGTAACGGACAGCGAGCTGAGGGGAACTTTAAGGAGGGAGTTCGGGATCGCTATTTCTGGCGGTCAGGAGCACCTGAAGGGGAAGATTTTCAGAATCGGAAACATGGGGAACGTTGGCAAGAGAGAGATACTTTCGACCCTCGCAGCGGTCGAATACGTGTTGTTAAAGAAAGGGGTAAATATAAAACCCGCGGTCCACAAAATCTATGAGGTGCTCGGATGATCGTGGGAATAGCTGACACCACTTTTTCGAGAATAGACATGGGGAAGATCGCGATCGACGAATTGAAAAGGTATTCTTCTCTAAGGTACATCCGCTACACGGTTCCCGGAATAAAAGATTTACCGGCCGCAGCCAAAATCCTCTTCGACAGGGGTTGCAGCATAGTCATAACCCTTGGCTGGGTGGGGAAAACCGAGAAAGACAAGTTGAGCTACCTGGCGATGTCGATAGGTAAGATGCTCGTCGAAATTTCGGTGGGAAGGCACGTTATCGACGTGACGATTCACGAGGACGAGGCGGAGGATGAAAAGGAACTGTATAGAATCGCGGAAAACAGAGTGAGAGAGCATGTGAGAAATGCCGTCGATCTGCTGCTCAATCCTAAGAAGCTGCAGAGGTTAGCTGGAACGGGGCAAAGGCAGGGATACGAAGACGTTGGACCAATTTTCTTCTGAGAGAAAATTTTTTGTATTCTTCGCACCATCGTGAGATTGCATGGAAAAAACCGAGGAGATTCTTAAGCTTCTTGAAGAGAACGCGAGGGTTTCCGTGAAGGAGATAGCAGAGATTCTCGGCGTGAGCGAAGAAGAGGTAGAGGAGACTATAAAAAAGCTCGAAGGAGACAAAATTATTCTGAAGTACAAGACGATCGTGGACTGGGAAAAGCTCGGCGTCGAGGAAGTTTACGCGATAATCGACGTCAGAGTGAACCTCACGAGAGAGAAAGGATACGACGACATAGCCAAGAGAATAGCGAAGTTTCCGGAAGTCCACGCGGTTAGACTCGTCAGCGGAGAATACGACTTTCAGGTCGTCGTAAAGGGTAAGTCTCTCAAGGACATAGCTTTCTTCGTCGCCGAAAAAATATCCACGATACCGGAGGTCAGAGACACCGTAACGCACTTCGTCTTGAGGACCTATAAGGAGGAGGGCGTTCTTCTCTTCGAAGACGAGGAGGATAGGAGGCTCGCGATTGTCCCGTAGAATTAACGAAAAAGTCGCGAGTATTAAGCCGTCGGGAATTAGAAAGTTTTTCGACTTAATTATAGGTAGAGAGGACGTCATAAGCCTCGGAGTGGGAGAACCGGACTTCCCAGTTCCGTGGAAGATAAGAGAGGAAATGATCTACAGCCTCGAGAAGGGTATAACGTCCTACACGTCCAATCAGGGACTTCCCGAACTCAGGCTCGCGATAGCCGAATACTACGAAAAGTTCGGATTCAAACCTGATCCGGACAGGATAATTATTACGACTGGCGTCAGCGAGGGTATAGACATAGCGCTCAGATCCATAATCAACCCGGGCGACAGAGTCGTCATCCCGGAGCCGTGCTACGTGTCTTACAAGCCGCTGGCAATTTTATCCGGAGCCGAAGTCTTCACCGTTCCGACAGCTCCCGACTTTAAACCCAAATTCGAGGACCTCGTGAAAGCGAGAAAAGCGAAGGCAATAGTCATAAACTACCCGAACAACCCCACAGGAGTTAGCTACACGAAGAAAGACCTCGAAGAGATCGCCGACGCCGCGGTGGAGCTCGACGCGATAATAATATCGGACGAAATTTACGCGGAGCTAAGCTACTCTTTTAAACACGTCTCGATAGCTTCCTTAAACGGGATGGAGGAGAGATCTATAGTTCTCAACGGTTTTTCGAAGAGCTTCGCCATGACTGGGCTGAGAGTCGGTTACGTGATAGCTCCCGAAGACATGTTCGAGGCTATGCTGAAAATCCACCAATACTGCATGCTGTGTGCTCCGGTAACTGCCCAGATTGGAGCTCTTGAAGCTTTGAGAAACGGTGAAAGCGAGCTGGAGAGGATGAAAGCGGAATACATCAGGAGAAGAAACTACTTCGTGAGGAGGCTCAGAGAAGTTTTCGACGTGAGAATGCCCGACGGCGCCTTTTACGTTTTCCCGAAAGTAGGGATGAACAGCGAGGAGTTCGCCGAGAGGTTGTTATTTGAAAAGAGCGTTGCCGTAGTTCCAGGAAACGCCTTCGGAGAGTGCGGAGAAGGATACGTCAGGTGCTCGTATGCTGTTTCTATGGAAAAGCTGAGGGAAGCAGCAGACAGAATCGTGGAGTTCTCAAGAAAGCTCTAAATCTTTCTGAACATCCTGACCCACTTTCCAAACCTGCCCTTCTCTTTGAATCCGTGTTTCTCGTAAAATTTCTTCGCTCTTTCGTTGCCAACTCCTACCCACAGCTCGGCGTAGTCCATTTTCTTATCTCTGAGGTATTCTATGCCCTTTTCCAAGAGTTTCGACCCTATTCCCTTCCCCCAGAACTCCCTCTTAACGGCGAGCTCGTGGATTTCGCCAACCTTTTTCATCTCGAACGGACTGAACCAGTTGGAATCGCATGCTATGAACCCCACCGGCTCCGAGAGTTCGGCGAAGAACACGCCCTCTGGGTCCCTCTTCATAAGCCACTTGAAGTAATTTCTTATCTCTCTTCTCGTCGTGTAGGCGTATTCTTCTAAGCCTCTGTAGGCGTCCACGTATATTTCCACGAAGTGCTTCACGTCGTCCTTATTCGCTCTCCTTATTATCACGCTACAAAGCTTTTTTACCATTGCGAAAATATTTTACTCCATGAAGCTCCTCAACCTCCTTCGCGACCTCGTCGAGATAAACTCGGAATCCGGGAAAGAGGACGAAATAGTCAACTACGTGATGGAATTTCTCGAAGATCTCGGATACTCTCCGAAACTCGAGGAAAGGAACGTTAAAAACGTAATTTTAAAAGGCAAAGGGGACCTCTGGATAGTCACGCACCTCGACACCGTGAAAAAACTCGAAAACTTCAGGTTCGACGGTGTATACTGCTACGGAACGGGTGTCTGCGATGCCAAGGGAAGTGTTGCGGCTATTTTAAACGCGATCGAAAGCGTCGACGAGTTCGTGCTAAACGTCGCGTTCTTGTCGGACGAGGAAGAGGGCGGCAGAGGTTCGGAACACTTCGCGAGAAGGAGGGTTGGAAGGGCGATAGTTATGGAGCCGACCGGATTGAAGGTCGCGAAAGCTCAATACGGGAGCGCCGAGTTAATTTTCAGGGTGAACGGCAGAGCCTCTCACGGAGCCTTCCCGGATTTTGGAGTTAGCGCTATAGAGAGGACTTTCGAACTCTTCGAGAAGGTGAAAGGGATCTGGAAGGACTTCTCGGTTCAGGAAATAAGAAGTGGGGACAGCACGTATGCAATCCCGGACAGCTGCTATTCGAGGTTCGCGTTCGTGTTTCCTCCGGAAGTGGACAGTGAAAGCGTCATTCGAAAGGTTCTGGAAGTTTCGAAAGAATACGGGGAAGTTGAGGTCGTCGAATACTGGAACGGATTCTACTGCGACGAAATAAGCGAACTCAACATGTTCGTGAAAGAAGAGACGGTTATGAAGAGCTGGACTGACGCGGCAAACCTCAAGTCAGAAGGGTGGAAGGTTACCGTATGGGGACCGGGAGAGCTCGAGAGCTGTCACACGAGAATGGAGCGCGTGAAGTTGAGAGAGGTGGAAGAGGCGGCAAAAGTCATAAAGTTGATGAACGAGCACGTCCTCGAAAGCCACTAATCGCTCTCAATCCTTTTGCTGAAGAACTTCTCGGACAATCCCAAAACGGCCGCGAGCCCGACCAGATTCTCCTTGGATATCGTCCCGTCTGCTATTTCCTTCAGAACTTCTTTCGCGTTGAACGCTATCCCCAGCCCGGCGTTTTTTATCATTATCCTGTCGTTAGCACCGTCTCCGACCGCGACGATGTTCTCCTTACTTATACCCTCTTTTCTGGCGATTTCCTCTATTATTCTCGCTTTTTCCTTCGCGTCGATTATTCTCCCTTTTATTTCCCCGGTGAGCTTTCCGTCCCTTATCTCGAGCTCGTTTCCGAAGGCGTAGTCGAGTCCGAGCTCTTCTTTCAACCTCTCGGTGAAATAAGTGAATCCGCCGCTAACGAGGGCGATTTTGTATCCACTCTCTTTGAGGGCTTGTATGAGCTCTTTAGCACCCTCCGTTAGCCTGATTTCGCTGTAAATTTTTTCGAGAACGCTAACCGGCAATCCTTTGAGGAGCTTGACTCTCTCTCTTAATGCTGTTTCGAAGTCCATTTCTCCGTTCATAGCTTTTTCAGTTAGCTTTCTGACTTCCTCTTCAACTCCGGCAGCTTTGGCGAGTTCGTCGATGATCTCGTTCTCTATCAGTGTCGAATCCATGTCGAAGACTATCAACCTCTTCTGCTTTTTGGCGATCTCGTATGGTTGAATTACTATGTCGAGTCCTGTCTTCTCGACTTCCTCCTTCAGCTGCTTTTTGACGAGCTCGGGATCCGCGTCTCTTATATCCACGACGAAGTTTATCGAGATCAGCTGGTCTCTCGCGGTTAGGGAAGTTTTCTCTATGTTTATTCCGTGGTTGTAGAGAATCCTCGTAACGTCGTAGACTATTCCGACTCTATCCTTACCGATGATCGTGATCTGATAGAGTTTCTTCTTCTTTCCGTGCTTCCTTTCGAACGGAGCCACGTGAACTTTAACTCCGATCTCCTTACCTCTCTCTACGAGCTGTCTTTCGAGATCCTCGAGGCTAACCTTACACTTCTCGACGTCGCCTACTATGAACATGACGAACATTCCCTGAAGAACAGTCTGCTCGATATCTACGATGTTGACGTTATTTTTCGCGAGTATTTCAGATATCCCGTAGATTATTCCCGGTTTGTCCTCTCCGTATACCGAGAGGGCAATTAGCTTCACAACTTCACTTGTCCAAATCGGTATTTTAATTTACCTGGAGCTATCCTGCTATCTTGCATGCACGAGAAGAGGGTCGAGAAGCTGCAGGAGTTGATGGAGAAAAACGGTATATCCTCAGCGTTGATAATGTACCACCTCAACGTATATTACTTCAATTCCACGACCCAAAGAGGAGTTCTTCACGTTCCGGCGAGCGGAGAGCCTACGTTTTACGTCATCAGAGACTTCGATAGAGCGAAGAACGAGAGCGTGTTTAAGTGCGTGGAAGTCGGAAGTTTCAGTGAAATTTTGAAGAGAATCGACGGACGCATCGTTGGTGTGGAAGAAGACCTCATTACGGTAAAACTCTACAGGAGGATAATCGCGAAGTTTGACGTCGTCGACATCTCCAAGGACGTTCTCAAGCTCAGGTCAGTGAAGGACGGGGAAGAAATAAGGAGGATTAAAGAGGCGGCGAAGATGTGCTGTCGAGCTCTCGAAATCGCTCCGGAAGTTCTGAAGGAAGGCGTGAGGGAGTTCGAAGTCGCTGCAAAGCTCGAAGCCGAGCTGAAATCTCTCGGTCACGACGGGTATCTGGAGACGAGAAGCCCCGGAGACTTCATGCCCAACGTCGTCGTCATCGCTCCGGGATCGGCGGTTCCGGGAAGGTTGAGCGCTGTAAGTGCCGGAACTGGCATGAGTTCAGCCTGCTCGGTGGGAAGCGGGAAAAGGAGAATAAAACGGGGTGACGTCGTCTGGATAGACATAGGCGGTAGAGTCGAGGGATACTGTGCTGACGTTACGAGGAGCTTCTCTGTAGGCAAGGTTGGAGAGAACGTTGCTGAGGTTTACGAAGCTCTGTCCGAAGTATACGAAAAAACGCTGAAGAGCATAAGAGAGGGCGTTAAAGTAAGAAACGTCTACGAAAAAGCGCTGCAGCTCGCCAGCGAACTCGGAATTGGGGAATTCTTCATGGGGCTGAATTCGAAAGTCAGGTTCGTTGGACACGGGATAGGGTTAAACGTGGACGAGCTACCTGTCGTCGGACCGTTCGAGGACGTTATAGAGAGAAACGTGACGCTGGCTTTCGAGCCGAAAGCCGTCTTGCCGGGATTCGTGGGACTCGGGATAGAATCTACGCTCGCAGTCAGCGAGGGTGCGAAAGTGCTCGATGAGTTTCCCACAGAACTGATCGAAGTTTAATTGTCGATAGAACCGACTGATTTAACGTTCGCATGAAAAAGCAATCTGAACGGAAGATATAAATACCCAAGCTACAACAACTTAAAATAAGTTCTGGGCCCGTAGCTTAGCCAGGTCAGAGCGCCCGGCTCATAACCGGGCGGTCGAGGGTTCAAATCCCTCCGGGCCCATTACACTTCCGCGAATTTAAGACTTGCTGGTTCATTAAAAATTTGGGAGTGAAATGAACGAACTTGAAAAAGCTCGAGAAATTAGAATGGAACTCCTTATGAGACGGATTGAAAAACCTTAAGGTGGATGTCAAGGGGTTAAAGGTAGACTTTGGGAATGTTGAAGCAGATCCTATGATTTTTTCCGCCTGATTTTCCAAAAACTTCCGCAGTTGTTCAATTTTTTCTGCTGTAGTCTGTAGTTTTCCGCTGGAGAAATCAAAGGGAAATGAACGGAGAACTCTTGAATATTTAGCGTCTACGAGGTTTGTAAGTTCGAGGTAGCGATCTGCCTCAACACTCTCCCTTATCTCTCCACCCATACCCATGATGAAGTTTCTCACATCCTTGTCAACCTTCTGCTTGACAAGGAAGTTCGTTTAAGGGACTGAGAGAACCATAAACGATCGTAAACTCTTTCTCGTTTGTCCACTCGATGGCTGAGAAAATGGGCCTTCAAGCTTTTCAATTGCCGAAAAAATTCTTTTTCTGTCGCTCTCGCTTAATTTCTGCAAAAACTTGATGACTCTCCTGTGCAGCTTAACCTTAAACATTCAGGATCCTTTTTGCCTCTTTGATGTCTATCAGTTCGAGTTCTCCTTTCTCGTAAGCCTCGATGTCTTTGTCTATCATCTCAAGCTCTTCCTCGCTAAGCTCGCAGAATCCCATGAAGTTCTCTATCTTTTCGTCAATTTCCTCAAGCTTCTTTTTGATTTCTTTCAGGATTTCGATGACTTCGCTCATCACTTTCGAATTCGTGAAGTTAAATAAAAATGTTGCTCAGGCTTTTTAGATGTTGATTTCAGGTTACCACCTCCCTGAGGATTATTACGGCGAGGAGGGTGTAAAGAAGGAGCTGTCCGATAAAAAGCAGACGGTAGTGCTTCCCAAGCCATTCAGCGTTATTCTCATTTCCTCCATCGCCAACTCCATTTTTTCAGCCGCGCTTGCAACGTTGTCGGTTATCTTTATGTGCTTTGCTATGTTCTCCCCAAGTGCATCGTGGGGGGAGTAGGTTTTTGTATGTTTTACTTTGCCTTGGTTTATTCGCTCATCGACTGCAGGGATGCAAACACTCATGGTGGGTAAATTGGAGTAGAAAATTCGACGAAGAAAAGAACATCGTTGAGCGTTTTAGATGTTTTGAGGAAATTTTGCACCTAAAAACCTTAGCATGTTTTAAAAAGTGATAACGGAGTTTTAGCGTGCTAAATTGATGAGTGGCTCGGGACTGTTCCGTGCCGAAAAATCCGGATGAAAAAAGCAAAAAGTTCTCAGCGTCCTTTATAGAGTTCTTCGTGAAAGTTCGATGATCAACTTTTCAAGCTTGCACCTTTGGGAACCAAATTAACTTTTCTCACGCTTTTCGATAGCAATCGGCGGTCGTAAGAGTTTCGAGCGTGATAATCGGCGGATAAAAATTTAGATTATACGAACCGGGTAAATGGATTCCCATTACTTTTGAATTCGTCACGACTGTCTTATCTCTCTAACTTCTTCAATCGACTTTAAGGCAAGAAGCTTTTCGTGTTCAACGTGCTTTTCCAGGTCTCTGTAAACGAGTTCTTTGATGAACTTTACAGAATTTCCGTCGAGGTCCTTGGCGATTTTTATCGCGTCGTCCAGCGTTCCAATGCTGTGAACTATTCCGAGCTCCAAGCCTTGCTTTGCGGAAAACCTTTCGGCACTCATCAGCAACTTCAACGCTCTTTTTAAACCCACGGTCCTCGGTAGCAAATACGAGACACCCATGTCGGGAGCTATGCCAAGTTTCGCGAAGCCGGTGGAGAACACTGCGTTTTCGTCGGCAACTATGACGTCGCAAGCTAAAGCTATGCTGAAACCCGCTCCGAGCGCGTAACCTTTAACAAAGGCGACGACCGGCTTGGGATACTTGCAAATGTCCAGTATGAGCTGGTTGGCTGTTTCCGCGAACTCCAACACTTCGTCTTTTCTGGCTTTCCTGAAGTATTTCACGTCTATTCCAGAGCAGAAACTCGGTTCGCCGTAGAAAACGACGGGATTTCTGCACTTTTTAAACTCTTCGTAAACTTCTCTCAGGTGATCGAGATCGAGGGCGTTGTGTTTTTCCGACCTTCTGAACTTAACCACGTCGACGGCCATACTCTGCAGAAAGCCGACGACGGTAAAAATTTTACTTACTTGAGTTACGAAAAATAGTTTCCTATCTGTAAATATATTTTAAGAAACGTTTTTAAGCTTGGTGGTGCGTATGCGAAGCTTAATAACGGCAGTGCTCGTAATCATTTTCCTCGTTCAAAGCGCAAACGCGATAGGGTTCGGCATAGCACCCTCGTTCGTTGATCTAAAGGATCTTACGAGAGGTCAGAGCGTGGAAAAAGTCGTGACGATTTACAACAGCCAGGGCGAGGAGCTGACGCTATACCCCAACGCGGAAAACTTCAACGAGTGGGTGAAGGTTCTGGACGCGAGCGGAAAAACGCTGGAGACGATAACGGCCCCTCCGAACGGTTCGACAAGCGTTGTTTTGAGGATCTCTGTTCCGGAGACTGCGGCGAACGGAAAATACGAAATTCCCGTCTACTTCGAAACGAAACCTCCTGAGGGGACGGCAGGTATCGGAGTAAAGGCTCCAGTCGTAGTCGCTCTCGAGGTCGTCGGCGAGCAGAGGATCAGCGCGAAGGTCGTGTCGTTCGAGGTCGGCGATACTGAAGTTGGCGTTCCGGCTAAGTTTAGAGTGAGCGTGATGAACGACGGAAACGTCGTCGCTGAGCCAGTGTTCAGCGTGAAAGTCCTGAAAGACGAAAAAACGGTTTTCGAAACGTCTACGTCAGGAGAACTAATGCCTCAGGAGATAAAAGAGCTCACTCTCAGCTGGGACACGTCGAATGCGGATAGAGGGGAATACGTCGCTCTGCTCGAAGTTACACTGAACGGCAAAAAGATCTACTCGAAGAGTGTCCCGTTCAACGTCTTCGAAAAGGGGACTCTGACGGCATCGCTCTACGTTCTGAACGCTTCGCTGACGAAGAACGTCGTGGCAGGAAAACCGGCGAAGTTCGAAATTTTGGTTAAAAACACGGGATACATAGATTACGAGGCGAAGCTGAGGGTTGAAGTATACAAGGGAGACGAGTTCGTGGACATAATCCAGAGCGATCCGGTCTGGATCGAGAAGAGCAAATCTGAGCCTCTTACAGTCTACCTGAAATTCGAGAGCGAGGGAGAATACCTGCTGAAGCCGACGATTCTCTACGCTGGAAAAATTGCCACGCTTAGCGACGTCGTCGTTAAGGTGGGCAAGAGCGAGCCGAAAGAAAGCGAAAAAGCTCCCGGTTTCGGGGCTGCGCTCGGACTTCTGACTTTACTCGTTACTGTGCTGCTCGCGAGAAGATATCGTTAACGGGTTGTTAATCGCTATTTTTCATTATTTATTCTGAAATTAACTAAGTAGAGGAAAGTTCACTCTTCTTTCAAAGATCGGAAGGAGGTGAAAACATGAAGAAATGGATACTGGCAATACTGATAGTATTTGTGCTGTTTGCGGCTCCCACACTCGGACTCGTGGCGAACGGAGATCAGAGCGGTGAGCAGTTGAGAATCGACGTCGTAGCACACACGGATCCGTCCGGGAGTCCACCGTGGATTAAGGCAAAGTGGGAGCTGTGGCTCGATCCAAACACTAAAGCGCTAACAGACGTCGATCCGAGCAAACCCGGAACGCAGGGTGACATAGTTCCGGGAGGGGACACATACTTCTACACGTTCGTCATAGTCAGCGATCCGAACGGTATATCGGACCTCTCGAACGGTAACGTTTACGTGGACGTCTGGCATCCGGAGTGCGGTTGGGGTGACGGAAGCTTCAAGTATCAGGTCCACGCGTGGGACATAACTCCGCCGACTGACGACTTCGGAGTCCCGATGTTGGACACGCCTGTGTTCAAGGACTATACCGTTAAAGAGTTGCTCGACCGCGGTGTCGCGGCTGGATACTTCAACCAGACTCAGGCTGATGAGCTGCTCGAAGAGATATACCAGAACGAGGCCAAGATCTACGTCGCAGAGCTTAAGATAAGCTACCACCAGCCATACGGCTGGTACAAAGTCGTGGCTTGGGCCACCGACAACAGCGGTGCCACGTCTGACAAGTTCACGAACTACTTCGAGGTCAGACCTATGCTCGCCTGGGCTACAGACTTCCAAAGCGTGGAGTTTAACAACGTCAAGGTCGGAGTTAAAGCGGTCGTCGGAGGAGACTACGACATGAGCACACCGTCGAAGCCTACCATCAGAAACCTCGGTAACACACCGATACAGCTCTACGCGTATTCGTCTGACGTCGTGAGCTCGACAGAGCCACCGAAGAACTTCTCGAACGTCTTCGACATGAGGTTCCTCGATCAGATAATCGACCCGCTTCCGTCGTTCGAGTGGGTGAAGTTCAACAACATGCTGCCGCCGTGTAACACGACAAAGATCGACTTCAGCCTGACGCTTCCGCAGGGAGCTCCGGCATCGGACTACACCGGTTACATACTCCTCAAGTTCGTGGCGTTCGTCGACCCGTGCGAGACACCAATTCCGATAAGCGACCCGGTTCAACCCACGCAACCAGTGACGTAAAACAGCACGCAACCCCCTTCAATTTTTTAAATTTCGCGGTTAACGTTTTTTACTGAATATTTTTTAGGAATTATAAAATTCTTTTAAATATCAAATAATCTCAAATAATTTAAGGTGTTGAATATGCAGGATCTGACGACCATCGTATCAAACCGGAGGAGAAGGTTACTGCTGAAGTATCTGCTCGAAAACAACGGCTCGGCTCAGCTTGAAGATGTTATAAGCTACATCTGTGAAACGGAGGGCGATCCGGAATGCAGGAATCGAAAGAGCGTTTACATAAGCCTCAAGCAGACGCACATCCCGAAGCTCGAAAAGGCGCGGATAGTAGTTTACGACAAGCGGTCGAACAAGCTTTACCTCGAAGAGAGCTACAAGAAGGACGTTAAGATGTATGTGGAATTCGTGGAAGGCATAGACATCAGTTGGGGGAAATACTACTTCGGCCTCGCGTCAATCGCGCTTGTCGCGAGTGCTTACGTGATGGACCTCTGGGGGGTCGTGATTTCTTCTTTATTTTTGGTAAGCTCAGGGCTGAACCTCGTGAAGGAGAAGAAGGTCCTGTAGTTAACGGGTCGTTAAACCGCCTTATCGGGCAATTAACCAAGTAGTAGAAATGATAACGATAAATAAATAAGTTTAGGAGGTGTCGGAAGTGTCTGGAAAAGTTTTCGGGGTCGTAATGCTGCTTGCGGCCCTCGTGCTTGCGATGAAGATAGGAGCGGATTTTGCGAGCTACGAAGCGGAGAGGAGCGTGCACATAGCCGTCGTCGCCGACGATCAGGAGCTGATAGACCTTACACCCGTTGAGCCATACGCCTACATAGACAGCGAAACTGGTAAGCTCTTCGTCGACATCAGCGAGAACAATCCGAAATACAAGGACGGCGGAAAAGGTATCAGTCCCGACTCCGTCTACGAGTTCGACTGCATGTTCGAAGTCTCAAACCACCTCTGGGAGGATAAGGCGATAAAGGTGACGATCTCTTCGGACAACGAGAAGATACAGGTTTACTCGGCAACCGGCCAGGCCGACAGCACGACAGAGTTCACGGTTGACAACGGCGAAAGCGTTTGCGTCGGCATCAAGATAAACGCCGAAGGAAACGTTCCGGGAGACTCGATTCAGGGACGCCTGACGATTCACGCTGAGCCAGTAGAATGAGCGTGAAGGGTGATGAACAAGGTTGCCCTCCTAATAATTTTTTCCGGGATTATCGTAGCGATAGCGAGCGTCGGAGCCGACTTCAGGTATTTCAGAGAAGACAGAGGTGTAAAGATTTTCGTCGTCGCGGACGACCAGGGGCTGGTAAGTCTGAAACCGATACAGCCCTACGCCTACATGGAAAACGGAGAGCTCGTAATTCGTTTCGACGCGAAAAATCCTGGCTACAGCGGTTACGGAATGGGTGTAGGCCCGGAATCGCGCTACGTGTTCGACAAGGTGTTCTGCATATCGAACAGGGCTTGGAGCGGAAAAAGGGTTGCCGTGGAACTCGAAGTTAGGGAGCCGTTGAAGAACGTTCTCAGAGTATACTCTCCGGAAAGCCCGGAAAACAGGAGTCCCGAAGAGTCGTCGGATAGAGTGAGGATAACGGTCGATCGAGGCGAAGAGGTGTGCGTCGGATTCGTGATCGACACCTCAGCGCTTAAACTCGGCAGCTACTCGGGAGAGGTGTCGATAAAAGCCAGCGAGGAGGACGGTAAATGAGGATTTTATCGATCGCTCTGCTGATACTTCTCGCGTCGCTCATTTCGATAAGCGGAGATGTCAGAAACTTCTACGAAGCCGAAAGGAGCGTTACGGTAGCGGTAGTGTCGGAAGATCAGGAGATGATAAAGCTGATTCCGTCGTCACCCTACGCTTTCATCGGAAAAGACGGAAAGCTGCGCGTGGAAGTGACGGACGAGAATCCGAACTACCCGGGATACGGCTCTGGAATAGCTCCGGACACGCTGCACGCTTTCGACTGCGTGTTTCAGGTTCAGAACGACCTCTGGACGAACCAGAGCGTCGTTTTCAGAATTAACTCGTCGAGCCCGAATTTACTGCTGTATTCCGACAAAAGCGACGTCGCGAACTCTCCGGACTCAGCGACGCAGGAACTTGCCTTTCTCCTGAAGTGGAAGGAAGTCGCGTGCGTCGGCATGGTCTTCAACGTCAGTGGCGAAAGCGTCGGCGCGATGATAAACGTGACGATATGAGGTGTCACCGAATGTCTCTTGTCTGGAGAGTTGCGTCGATTGTGGTAACTGCGATTGCGATTCTATCTGTTGCGGGCGCTTTACTTGAGAGGCCGACGATTCTCTCTTACATCTCGTCCGACAGCATGTCTCCGACGCTGAACAAAAACGACCTGATCTTCATAAACCCCATTCCCGGCAGTTACGATGTCGGAGACATAATAGTCTTCTACACCGGCGAGAAGTGGGTTTGTCACAGGATATTCGCGGTAACTGAAAACGGATACATAACGAAGGGTGACAACAACATAGCGGTCGACCAGATCGAAGGAGTTCCGGAAGTCAAACCCGACAAAATAGCCGGAAAAGTCGTGACGATCGGAGGAAAGCCCGTGAAAATTCCCGGAGTAGGGGACAAAATAGATATGTTCTCTTCGTTCGTCGTCGGAAACAAGTTCGTTTCGATTCTGATTTTCGCAGCCGCCGGGTCGTATCAGTTTTTGAACTTAAGTGGAAGGCGTAAGAAGTTGAGGAAAATAAAAGTCAGCTATTCGAAATTCTTCTTCGCGTCGTCGCTTCTCATAATAACCTCGCTTACGATCCTGTCGTCTATGATGATAAAAAACGTGAACATTCAATACGGGACGACGCTCGCGGGAAACGTCAGACCGGAGTGGGTTTATCCAGGATCCGTGTTCGAGAAGAGCGTTAAAGTCGAAAACAACGGCGTCTATCCGTTCGTTTACGTCGTCACGTCGAAAAGCGATCGGGCGACCGTTAACGAAGCTTTCCTTCTATATCCCGGCGAGAGAAGAGTCGTAAGCGTAACGATCCGCGCTCCGCTGGAAACGAGCATTTACGCAGAAAAAACCCAGATAGCAAGGTTTATCCCTTTGGTCACGCCGGAGCTTGCAAAAAAGCTATCGTTGATATCTCCGTTCCTCGTCGTGCTGTTCATAGACTTTGAGGTAGTCGTTCTGCTTGCCGTGATCTACAAACTAACGGAAAGCAAGGAGAGATACAGGGTCAGAGTTCCGAGGTGGGTGAGAATATGAAGGAAACGATTGCCACACTCCTTTTAATCGTCGCCGCCCTTTTGACGGCGATATCCATCGAATCTACCAGAAAGGAGTTCGAGGGGGACAGAAACGTGATTGTTGAGATAGTCGATCCAAAAAGCTCTCTGATCTCTTACGAGTGTTCCGAAAAAGTAGAACTCAGACACGGTCACTGGGTTGCTCTGGACGTTCTGGAGTTCGAAAACGAGCTCGACCAGAGAGTCAGGATAACTTACGTCAGCGCATCGTGGATAAGCGGCGGCGAGGGAATAAGGGTAATCGGTGCTAAAACGCTCGCTCTTGAACCCAAGGAGAGCAAAAAAATGCCCGTTGGCTTCATCGTTAAAAGTAATTCGAGCGGCGGAGTGATATACTTCACGTTTCTCGCCGAGTGGGAGAACGGTAGCGCTCTGATAAACACGAAGGCTTGCCCCGTCGAAATCCTCGTGGAAAAGCCGGAGAAAAAGAAAGGAAGAGATTCTTAACTATTTTCCGTAAAATTGTTTACTGATGCTTTTTGTAGTATTGTTGTGTAACTACCTGCAATGAGAAGGGGCAACCTCAGGTTGATTTTGAGAATATTGCTGATTTCTATATTTCTACTTTCATCTATCTTATTTTATTACTTTCGCGACGATGGTAGAGTTGTCAACGCGGAGGTCGGAAAGTTTCGGCTCGTTAGCAGCTTTACGCCTTCGGCAGAAATTGTCTCCTCGACGCTGTTCGGTAGTAAAAAAAAGATACGCTACAACGAGGATCCGTTTTTCTCGAACCTAATAACGGATTTCTGGGTCGATTACGAGGTTAAGCTGAGTGGCGACGGAGTTTTTTCCGGAGAATACGTCGTCAGGGTTTACCTCGAGCCTTATTCGTTGAGGAGCGCCCCCGGTTGGAGTAAGGAATTGCCGTTCCACAAGAAAGGCGCGTTCGCGGAAAGCGGAGCGTCCGAAAGAATTCGTGTCGACCTTGATTACGTAGATTCCGTGTGGAGGAAAATCCAAGAGGAAATTGGGATCGTCTACTCGAAAGCTACTCTCGTCTTCGTATCTGACATCAGGCTGAGAGGGAACGTGGAAGGCGTCAGCGTCGAAAAGAAATATAGGCACGCTGCGAAGGTATACCTCGGAAAGTCGATCGAGTTCGAGAACCTGAAGTTCGTAAGGGAGGAGAGTGTTTCGAGAGAGGTCAGAGACGAAAAGGTCTTCTTTGACGGTCCCGTAACGATAACGTCGGTGTCTTTGAAACAATTTTCGGTTTTAACGATGTCTGGTTCGGCGTTGCTGCTCTTTCTAACCGAAAGAAGAACTTTAACGTCTTCGATCAGAGAAGTGAATCGGAGAAGGAAGATTTCAAGCTTCAGGAGGAAATACGGATCCATGATCGTCAGAGTTAACAGAGTTCCGTCGCACAGCAGTCAGATACTCGTAAACAGCCTCGAAGATCTCGGAAAATTAGCTTACGAGCTCGAAAAACCGATTCTCGAAACCGAGGACGCGTATTGCGTTATCAACGAAAATTTACTGTTTGCAATAAAAAAGGTGAATAAAAATGAAGAGAAGAAAGAGAAGTAAGCTCGAAATAATTATAGAAATTCTGAAGAGTGCGCTCGAAGGTAGCAACAAGACAAAAATAGTCTACGGGACGAACCTGAACTTCAAGGTCGCCGAAAGATATATTTCAGAGCTGAAAGCACTCGGACTGCTTGAAGTCGAGCACAAAGACGGCAAAAAAGTTTACGTGACCACCGAGGCTGGCAGGGAATTTTTAAAAAAGTTTGAGAAGCTTGGAGAACTTTAGTGCGTGAAGAACTTTCTGAGCGGTAAAAGTTTCGCGTAGTCTTCGTAAGTTAACGCGGAGTCCCAGTGACCGGTAATTTTCGCTATTACCACTGCACCAAAGAGAATCAGCAGGATTAAGATCGCATAAGTTTGAGGGGAGATCGGTCTTACGATTCTCATTTCGAGCGCTCTCTTCGGACACGCGTTGACGCACTCGAAACAGGCGATACACTCTTCCGAAATCACAGACCTCTTTTCGCTGACTTGTATGTGGGACGGACAGGCTCTATCGCAGATTTTACACGAGTTGCAGTCTTCAACCTTTCTCACGACTCTCGTAGGTGATATCACGGACAAAATTCCGAGCAACGCTCCGTATGGACAGAGATACCGACACCAGAAGTGTTTAACGAAAAGCGAAGCTACGACGAGCGAGATCGTAACGGTTATCGTCAGAGGTCCGGGGTTGAGCCAGAAATCCAGCAACTTAGCGTCTGCAACCGCCCAGTAGGGGGACATGAGGAAGGAAGAAACGGCGTATCTGTCCATGCCTATCAGCACGGCGCTCAGGAAGAACAGAAGAACGACGTATTTGATCGACCTCAAAACCACGTCGGCTTTACCCTTTATTACGAAGTTTCTTCCGAAAACCCTTTTGCCAAAATCTCCTATCCACTCGGAGAGCGTTCCAACCGGACAGACCCAGCTACAGAAACCCCTTCGGATAGTGACGGCCGTTAGCATTATCGCGATGAAAATCACGAGTCCCGCTGGATGGATCTTGTCAAAGTAACCGTTTACGATCAGGTTCTTCAGAGCTACGAGGGAGCCTATCGGCAGGTAAGCGTCTATGGACTGCGGTCTCGGAACGTAAGGAGTCCCTCTGTCGAAGTGCATGACGAAGAGGTAGAACCTCCACCAGGTGTAAACGGAGAACACGAAAAACGCGAACTGGACGAACCTCCTGATTTTAATCTTCTTAATACTTCTTAGGTTCATCGCGATTCGTTCGATCTCGCTGGTTATCTGTGTTGTCCCTAAAATATTCTCTTGCTCCGACGTTCGATCACTATAAAACGCAATAATTTCTTTCGTGGATCGCCAGCGATTTCGTCTACCGTGAGTTTTCAGTATATACGGAAAATCTTAAATATTAAGACGCCGACTTCACGTCATGTTCGTTCGCCCACTGAAAGACGAAGAGATGCCAAGAGAGATCTTAGATGTTCTTCAGGAGAGGTTCAAAGGTAGGAACATACCGACAGCCTACAGAATTCTGGCGAGGAGTCCGAGACTCGTAATGAAATTCATCAATTTCAGAGACGAAGTGATGAAGGGCGGAAAGATCGATCCGGTTCTGAAAGAAAAAATAGCGTTAAAGGTTTCGGAGATCAACGAATGTAGTCCGTGTTACGTGAGTCACAAAAGAAAGCTTGAGGTTCTCAACGCTTCTGAAAGTGCGGAAAGCGAGCGGGAAAAAGTGGCTTTAGACTTCGTTGAAGCTGCAGTCTTAAACAGGGGTAAGGTAAATGACGACGCGTTCAACGAACTCTTAAGACACTTCGACGAAGACGAGGTGCTGGAAATTGCTCTCGTCGTCAGTCTTTTCATGTTTCTGAACACGTTCAACAACCTGCTCGTGAAGTAAAGATGCAGTGTTTATTCGACGATCAGCGGAACGACTTTTCTGTCCTTGACTCTAACGATCCCCCTATTACTGAGCTTGAGTTCCGGTAAAGTGACGAAGGTTAGGAAGTGGAGAACGTTGAGAGGGTTTTCGAACTTCATACCTTTTTCTCTCAAAATTTCTCTGAGTTTTCCGAGCTTGCTCACGACATCTTCAACGTCGCTGCTCATCACCCCACCGAACGGAAGTTTAAGCTTGAGAGTTTTGTCCCCCGCGTAAACGACTCCGCCCCCTAATTTGATGAGCTCGTTTACTGCTTTAACGATGTCTTCGTCTTTCGTTCCGACGGCAACGATGTTGTATTCGTCGAAGCAAACAGTCGACGCTACGGCACCTTCAAGTTCCAGGTTTTCGAGGAGGGCTACGACCGGTTTTCGGTTGTGGAACCTGTCGACGAGCACGGCTTTGCACAAACCGTCTACTTCTCCTTTGCGAACTTCGACATCCCTTACGACTTCCCTGTTTACGGTTTCGCTGACCATTTTGGCAACCCTGACTCTTACGCTACCTTCAGCTCCAATTTCTATCTCCTTCTTTTCGACTTTTTCGACTCTCATAACGCTGAAAGCACTTTCGACCGTTCGAGTGCTTTTTGGCCGTTCTCCTCCTACGAGAACTCTGTCGACCTCGAACCTTTCCAAGCTTCTGAGAAAAACGATGTCTGCGTGCCTTGGAGGTGCGAGAACTCCAATGTCCCTCTCCTTTCCGTAATACCTCGCGGGATTTACGGTAACCATTCTGAGAGCGTCTATCGGATCGAACCCGAGCTCGACAATTTTTCTCGCTACGGCGTCCATGTATCCTTCGACGAGGTCTACCGGCTCGACACCGTCTGAAACGACCGATATCCAGGATTTATCAACTCTCGATCCGAGGCTGTCCAAAACAGAAATGTCGCTCCTTATAGACCCCTCTCTCACCATCAGGTGCATACCGTTCCTCAACCTCTCAATTCCCTGCTCGGGGCTTATAGCCTCGTGGCACGAACTCGCGAGGACTGAGTAAGCTGCAAGTTTACTTCTCTTTGCTCCCGCGCTGTGTCCTAAAACGACCATTTCTCTCCTAATTGCGAACTCCACTTTCTTCAAAACGTCATCGTCACCGTTCAACGCTCCACTCCACGCAACTACTTCACCCATCCCAACGAGCAGATCCCCTGCAGCACTCACGAGCTCTTCCAAGCTTATGTCAAAGTTGGGATCTTCTACTGCCGGGTCCTGCGGGCATATAAATGGGATCTGGACGAACACCCTCGCCGAACACTCTTTGGCCCACTTCACGAAGAGTTTGAAACCTTCTACGCCCATGGAGTTCAAAGCTGCGTCAGGTTCGGCGAATAAAGTCGTAGTCCCGTGCTTTACCGATAAATCAGCAAACTCGGGGAGAGTCAAGTAATAGTCCGGATGAGCGTGAGCGTCTACGAAACCGGGAACGGCGTATCTGCCCTTAGCGTCGATCACTTTTCGCGCTCTAACTCTTTCGCCGACCAGAGCTATTCTATCTTTCTTGACAGCTATGCAGCCTTCGAACACGTCTCCCGTGATTACGTCTACGACGCTGCAGTTTTCTACGAGCAAATCCGCTGGCTCTCTCCCCATCGCAACGGCTATCAGCTCTCTGTAAACGTCGACAAGTTTGCTTCCGATCATTAAACTAACGACTTTACAAACCTATATAAATTATTAATTCTTTAAGTTTAGTCGATGGGCGTCATAAAAACTGCCTGCGAGCTGTGTGCTTGGAGCTGCGGGATGGACGTTTACGTGGAAGACGGGAGGATCGTAAAGGTTAAGGGGATGAAGGAGCACCCTTTAAACTTCGGGCGCCTATGCCCGAAAGGAAGCGTCGCACCCGACTACGTATACTCGAAGGAGAGGGTAACTCGTCCGATGGTGAAGGAAGGGGACAGGTGGAAGAAGGTCGATTGGGAAGACGCGATCGACCTCGTCGTTCAAAACCTTGAAGACGTCAGGGAAGTCGACCCGAGGGCTTTCGCGACGATAATAGGTATGCCAATTCTCCTCGGCGGATCCTCGACGGTAGGATTTATAAGGAGGTTTATGGACGTCTACGGCACCCCGAACTGCTTCTCCCCGGAGAGCATGTGCTACAGGCACCAGATTATAGGGTACATCCTCACGATCGGGAAGTTTAACGTCGCAGACGTCGAGAATGCGAACTGCATAATCGTATGGGGACACAATCCACACGCTTCGAAACCGCCTTTAGCCTGGAGAATAGAGAAGGTAAAGAAGAGAGGGGCAAAGCTGATCGCGATAGACCCGAGAAGGACGAAAGTTGCTAAGATGTCCGACATTCACGCAGCCGTAAGGCCGGGAAGCGACATACACCTCGCCATCGGGCTGATGAAGGTGATAATCGAGGAGGAGCTTTACGACAGGGATTTCGTCTCGAAGCACTGCGTGGGGTTCGACGAGCTGAGGAAACACGTCGCGAAGTTCACGCTCGAAGAGATTTCGGAAAAAACCTGGGTGGACGCTGAGACAATAAGGGAGATCGCGAGAACGTTTGCGACGACGAAGCCGGCGTGCATAGTTCAAGGGGTTAACGCGCTAGACCAAGTTCCCACCGGAGTTCAAAACGCGAGAAGCGTAGCGATTCTGCACGCTCTTACGGGAAACGTTGACGTTAAAGGAGGTTTCGTGAGAGCATCTCGCGTTCACACGAGGAGCCTAAGACTCGTGGATTTGTTAAATGACGTTCCGCTCGGAATCAAAGAGCATCCGCTGTTCTACCAAGTCTGGGAAACGCACCTTGGCGAGGGACAGGGGATGTACCTCTACGACGCGGTTTTGAAGGGAGTGCCGTATAAAGTTAAGAGCATATTCGTGGCCGGATCAAATCCTGTACTAACCTGGCCAAACTCGAACAAGACCGTCGAGATGCTCAAAGAGGTGGAATTTCTCGCCGTTATGGACATGTTCGCGACCGAAACTGCTAAGTACGCGGATGTGTTCTTACCGGCGGCGTCGTTCCTCGAAAGGTACGAACTCGTGGATTACTACAGCGTAATCTTTGGAATACCCTACATGATGCTCAGGAAAAAAGCGATGGAACCGCTTGGAGAGTCGAAGAGCGACATGGAGTTCTGGCTGGAACTTGCGAGGAGGATGGGTTTCAGAAAACACTTTCCTTGGAAAAGCGTTGAAGACGTGCTCGACTACGTTTTAGAACCCACGGGCTACAGTTTCGAAGATCTGAAGGAGAGACATCCCTCCGGAGTTTGGACTGGGGAAGTTAAATACGGGGAATACAAGAAGAGGGGTTTTAAGACTCTGAGCGGAAAAGTAGAAATATACTCGAAAACGCTGAAAGATCTCGGTTACGATCCGTTGCCCACTCCAAAAGAGCCGACGGAGTCCCCGTATTCTGACAAAGCGAAGGACTATCCGATCATATTAACGACAGGAGCGAGATACGTTTACTAGACATACTCGATGATTATGTACGTCGATAAGATGCGAAGACATCTGCCTGAATAATTCTAAGAGA